>CAZDOW010000074.1:0-16889 GCA_964507115.1 uncultured Maribacter sp. | reverse complement strand
AACGCTATTCGTTTCTTAAACTCTTTAAGGGGTTTGCAGTAGCAGCTTTTATTGATTCGAAACTAACGGTAAGTAGAGATATGCTAATTATTAAAACCGTAGTTAGACCATATACCCACCATGGCATATGTATTCTATATTCATATTCTTCCAGCCATTTGGTCATGAAATAAGAGGAAATTGGTGTTCCAATAACAACGCCAACAAGGATTAATTTTAAAAAGTCTCTTGTTATAAGCGAGGTAATGGTAAACACAGAGGCACCTAATACTTTTCTAATACCAATTTCCTTGGTTTTTTGTTCTGCAGTAAATAATACCAGACCAAACAAGCCCAAACAGGAAATTAGAATAGCCAAAATAGCAAAGTACGTTGATAATTTGTAAAATATAGATTCGCTCTTATAGAGCTTGTCATATTCCTGATCTATAAACCTATATTCAAAAGGAAAAGCTGGATTTAAAGTAGTATGAAGGGCGTCTAAAGCTGCTAACGTTGGTTTTTCATTTCCCTTACTATATTTTATGAAGGCTATATTAAATTCGGAATAACCTTCACTTCTAATAATCATTGGGAAGATGGATTCTTTTAAAGAGCCAAAGTGAAAATCTTTAACCACACCCACAATGGTTCCTGAATTTCCCCAAAACGATAGGGGTTGCCCTATCGGATTTTCCATCTTCATGGTATTCATGGCCGTCTCATTAATAAGGTATTCAATGTTTTCTGGGTTATTGTGAATAAGTTCTCTTCCCATAAGTAATTCAGCCCCATAGGTGCTTACAAAGTCTGTACTTGCAACCATACCAGTAAATAACGAATTATCATCAGCGCTCTTACTGTTCCAAATAACTTCTGGTGACGTACCATAATCCCCTAGAGGAATATGAGACGTTTTTGTAACCGATGTAACTCCAGAGATTTGCAGCGCGCCACTTTTAAAAGCATCAAAATTATTTTGCAAGTCTTTTGACAGCGTTATTGCCAATAAATTTCCCCTATCAAAACCGATATTTTTATGTTGGACGAAATCAATTTGCTTGGAAATAATAATCATACTACTTATAAAGACAACCGAAATGGTAAACTGAAATACGACCAATCCTTTTCTAATCCATTTGGTGCTGGAGCTGGTTTCTATTTTTTTCTTAAAAAGATCAGTAGACCTAAAAGAAGAAAGTAAAAATGCAGGGTAACTTCCAGATAGAAAACCGGTTAGAAGTGTAATCACAAAAACCATTGCCCATGTAGATCCAGGTAAATTTAGCAAGTCTATGTTTTTATCTGTTATTTGATTAAATCCGGGCAACGCAATTGCAGTGAAGAGTAAGGCAAAAAAAAGACTCGAAATAGAAAGAAGCATAGCTTCTCCCAAAAATTGTGCAATTAAACTACTTTTACTTGCTCCTAAAACCTTTCTAATTCCAATTTCATTAGCTCTTTTCATATAGCCAGCAGAAGCTAAATTCATGAAATTAATACTTGCAATTAGCATAATCAGAAACGCTATTATCCCAAATAATCTTACGTACGTAATTTTCCCTTCTCCTTTTTCAATGTCTTCATAAAGATAACGGTCTGCGTACGATTGAAATCGGATTTCTAACCCTACTTCATAGTCTGCTAAGAATGATTTTAGTTTTTGTTCTAAAAAAACAATATCTGTTCCTTCTGCCAATTGAACGAAGGTATAAGTACCTAGATTTTTCCATTCATTCATCCACTCATGTTCAGCAAAAAGAGGGTTATAAGGTAAATAAAAATCACTTTTTTCTGTCGAATCTTCACTGCCTAATTCAAAAACCATAGCTATTTCTAGCTCTTTTGAATTTTCGTAAGTGAGTGTTTGCCCCAGGGCACTTTTAGAGTTCCCAAAGAATAATTCAGCCATTTCTTTTGAAATCGCAATGTGGTTTGGAACTTTTAAAGCCTTTGAAACATTTCCTTCTAAAATCTGAAATGAAAACATTTCAAAATAGTCTTCACTTACATATTTTCCATTTTGCTTTAAAACCGTATTTCCATTAGAAAAGGTGCTATTTCTGCTATAGTTAGTCATAGCGGTGACTTTCTCAATCTCGGGAATTTTAGTCTTTAACTCCTTATAAAGCAGCGATGGTGTGCCATAACCAAATGCTGTACCATCCGATGATGTAAGATATATAGAATGGAGTTGATCTATGTTAGCGTGGTACTTATTAATGTTATTTTCACTTGACATCCATAAATAGATAAGTAAAAAGCAAAATAAACCTGAAGTTAAACCTAAAATATTAAGTAAGAACAAAACCTTATTTGCTATAATATTTCGCCATGCTATGGTGATGTAGTTTTTAATCATTACGATATATATCTAGTTTGTTCGAGTTACTTCAAAAATGAAAATCCAAAAATATGGGCAATGAAATTTTCATATGTTTGGTTTCATTAGAGACGCAGCATTTCAGCAAAGGTTACATCTAAGAATAAAGTTTTTTATGGAAAATTAATTGCTTTTGATGGCAAGTAATTGGGACAGACCTAATTAGAATTTTATGTATTCTTGCCATAAATTAGCTTTTGCCCAAACTAATGTTTAATATTTTTTTAATAAAATCTATTAAAAGATGTTGCTTTATATGGGAAAATAGGAGCGAAGTGGCAAATGTTAGTATTCACTTAAAATGATTATTTTAATGTTTCAAACAACCCTTTGTAATAGTTGTGTGTCTATATCATTATGGATCTTACAGCTCACAAACTACAGATCATAGTTTATAAATGAAAAATATTTTAATAATTGTCTTACTACTACTGTTGCCTAAATTAACTTTTAGTCAGATAGTTATATCAGGTAAAATATTTGATAAAGTAATAAATGCGCCTATTGCGTATATAAATATTGGAATACTAAATTCAAATACGGGTACAATCTCAAATAAAGATGGTAGTTTTTCTATAGAAGTGCCGGAATCTTTAATAGATAAAAGTTTAGTGTTTTCAGCAATTGGCTACGCTAAAAAGGTTATTCCAATAACTTCTTTCAAAAAAGGAGAACAGGTAATTATTCATCTTAATGAAAAGGTAATTGATTTAGATGAAGTTGTAATTAGTGCTTCATCTAAAAAGCAAAAACGAAAAAACTATTGGCTTGGAAATAGGAATAGAAATATTTTTGTTCAAGGACAAATGTATTCTGATACAACTTCTGCAGGAGGTGCTATGGCATTATTAATTGATAACCCAAATAGTAGTTTACGTTATATTAAAAAAGTAGCATTGTTTATTACAAGAAATACCTTGCCAGAATTTAAAGTACGTGTTCGGTTCTTAGAAGTCGATAGTGAAAATAACAACCTTCCTGGAACTGATATATTCAACGAAAGCATTGTAATTGCTTCTACGCTAAAAAAAGGCTGGTTAGATTTTGATTTAACCGCTTATAATTATCAAATTAATGAGCCTTCATATTATGTAATGCTAGAATGGATTCTTGATGAAGAAGATCGTAGATATATTAGCAAAATAACTAAGGAAATCGTCGCAGCTAATCTAAATTCAATGAGTATAGATACGGTATTGATTGATAATAAGAAAGTTGTAAGGAAAGATATGAGTAGTAGGCTTCCTATTCCAGGAACCTTTTTTGCAGATACGAGAACTACATCGCATTTAAAAAATTTTAAATGTTATTATCGTACCAATAGTTTTGGTGAATGGAAAAGGTCTCCAGCCATTCTTTCTGCAAAAGTTTTAATGACTAATAAACCAGTTGATACCGATAATAACACGGTAAATACGACTGCAGATTTGAAAATAAATTTTGAATCTCTAGAACATAGTTTAACCCAATGGGGAGAAGCATTCCTAGAGAACCAATATACAATTCCGGGGATGCAATTATCCGTGAGTAAAAAAGGAAAAACCATCTTTTCAAAAGGATTTGGATACGCTGATGTGGAAAATGAGAAGAAGGTAACAAAGGCAACACGTTTCAGAATTGCTAGCGTTACTAAGCCTATGACAGTTTCGGCGGTTATCAAGTTGGCATCTGAAAATAAATTAAACTTAGATACCTCCATAGAAAAATATTTTCCAAGTTTTCCTAAAAAGAAATACCCTATTACTACCCGGCAGCTAGCAGCGCATGTTAGTGGAATTCGAGATTATCATGAAATAAATATTGATGAAGTATTAACCCAAGAACACTATGAATCCGCAATTGACGCTGTTTCAATTTTCAAGAATGATAGTTTAAAATTCAAACCAGGATCTCAATTTTTATATTCAACATATGGATATCAGCTTTTAGGAGCTGTTATTGAAAGTGTTTCTAACCAAACATATCTTAATTATATGCAGGAAAATATATGGAAGCCACTTTCTATGTGTAGTACCTACGGTGATATTAAAGATAGTGTAATGGTTGATAAAAGTAAATTTTACGATACTAGGGGAAACGAAGCTAAACCCTATGATTTAAGTTCGAGTTATCCCTCGGGAGGCCTTATTTCTACTACTGAAGACTTATTAAAATTTGGCAACGGAATATTAGGTACTACTTTTTTGCATCCTGAAGTAAAAAAAGAACTCTTCGAAAGACAATTTCTTAAAGACGGCACAAAAACTAACTATGGTTTAGGTTGGTACTTAGGAGAAGATAATAACAATCACAAAATGTGGTATCATAGCGGAGAGTTACCATCATCGGGAGCTATACTTATTGTTTATCCTGATGATGACATCGTTATCTCACTGCTAACAAATTCTCCTATTTTAACTATTGAACCTGATGGGGTTCCTAAAATTCTACATGAAATAAGAGAAGTAATGCAGTTACGGAAGTAAAACAGTAACGTAAGTTCTACATATAGCAAGCGTATATGAATTCCGTTTTTATTTATTTTCATTGCTCATTCATATTTGCTAATATAGTACCATGGAAACTTTTAGTTAATACGTATTTTGGAATAAAAACTATTTTCAATAGCAACAAAAATTGAAACCTAAGGAACGCCAATGAAAAAATTAATCTCACTATGGATAATTTGTTTTAGTATTAGTTGCAGTACTGATGATTCACTAAAAGGAGTAGAACCTTTAAATACCGCTCCAACCGCATCAAATATTAGTATTTCAGGGAATTTTAAATATGGAGAAGCACTTACTGTATCCTATACTTATGCAGATGCTGAAAATGATATGGAAGGGGATTCTAAAACGCAATGGTACAGAGCTGATGATGTTAACGGAACGAATAAAATAAAAATTGAAGTGGCAACTAGTTCCAATTATATACTAAAAGCTGCGGATATTACCAGATATCTAATGGTAGAAATAACTCCAATAGCAAATGCTGGAACGGTACAAGGAGCTGTAGCTACCAGCTCATATACTTTAGAAATAACAGCAGACGCACGCACAGCATACACTGCAAAAAGCTACAACAAAATTGTTGCCGGCTTTTATCCTTCTTGGAAAACTTCGTTGTTACCTATTGCAGATATTAAGTGGAACAATTTGACTCATGTAATCTATTCGTTTGCCATCCCGGAGAATAATGGAGACTTGAATGTTGATGACCTATCCAATGCTTCTAATTTTGTTTCCGTTGCTCATTCCAACGGAGTAAAAGCGTTTTTCTCAATTGGAGGTGGTACAGGTTCTGAGGGATTTATTGCTTTGTCTGCAAATAAAACACTGCGAAAGAAATTTGTTGAACAAGTTGAAGAGTATGCTTACGTTAACAACTTTGATGGCATCGATGTAGACTGGGAAGGCTGGACTAGTTTAGGAACTTTTGACGCCAAGGAAACGCAAGGTTTACTAGAGCTACTAAAGGATCTTAAAAATGCGCTCACTAAACACAATATTAAAATAAGCATGGATGTATTTCCAACAGCTTGGGGAGGAAAACACTACACTGCAGAAATGTTTGATTATGTAGATTGGATTAATATTATGGCCTATGATTTTGAAGGAGGTTGGTCTTTGACGCCAGGGCATCACGCTTCCCTTTCAAATACAAATCAAGCATTGGACTATTGGTTAAATGCTAGAGGACTTCCTAAGAACAAAACAGTTTTAGGCGTAGCCTTTTATGGAAAAGATTTCACGGAACCTGCTAACATTAATGGTAACACAGTAATTAATAGAGCATATCGAGATATTTTGACCAGCAATCCTAATGCGCATTTAAGTGACCAAATTGGAAATATATATTACACAGGGGTGCAAACAATGAAAGACAAGGCATCAATTATAGCAAATGACGGCGACTACCTTGGAGCAATGATTTGGGAGATAGCTCATGATACTCCTGATGAAACTAAGAGCTTGTTAAGTGCACTGGGTAAAGTATTGAATCCTTAAAGGATATAAATTTGATTCAGGAATTTAGTTTTAACAACTAAAAAATGCTACCCATCTAAGCTAGGTTTAAAAATCGTGTTCAAGTTTTTTTTTAATAACACCTGTAGGATACCATGCTGCGTTCGGGGCCTACCCCAAATCAATACTTGTTACATTTTAATAGCAAAGAGGATTGGTCTACATCTCTAGATCATTGACAACTTGGAGCATTCCCATCCAAATACATAACATTCCATGCCGTTTCATACCCTATTTTATGCGCTGCCCATGACCTCCATGCCCCAGAAGTTGTATCCGCTGGCTCTGCGCCTAAATCACAATTACCCGTAAGCAAAGTATACATATACCCTGCAATGGCTTTATCCAAATCACGGTGCATATGCCAGTTATCTCGATAAGCAGATTGTGTGATATTCGTTTCTTTAAGTTGGGCGAATAAGGTACGCACAGGAATAGCTCTTGCATAGGGTAATTCAGATTCGCGTACCATATGCAATGCAGTTCCTAGATCCGTTCCATTTTCCCGTTGCGAACTTCTTTTATCAATACCATACAACTGAGATACATTACCGGTATTTGAGCCATCTTGCATGGGGAATCCAAAGGAAAAATCAAATGCTGAGGCATCAATCCGATAGCGTTTACTTGCTTCAAAATTTGTGTTGGCCCTACCAAAGTTAAAACTAATAGGTGCAGGTCCATTACGTTCCAGTACGTTCTCCGATTTCCCAAATACCCAATTTAATCCTGAAAGAATACCATTCTCAGAACTTGTACCCGTATGATTATAATGAATTACGGCTTCGTTGATACCACAACTTTTAAACGGCGAAATAAACGTACGCTCACCCGAAAAGTGATTCTCCTTGGCAGCACTTTTTACCGTTGAAAATACCGTTTCAGCAATCGCGGTATCATAAACATAGTCAGAATCTGAGGCACTTTGACCGTAAACTTGTGAGTATATGGCAGCTGCTGCCGTGTATGCCCCATTGGGTGAAGGATGCACTGCACTTTCATCCTTTTTTTCGGTTGAAAGAGATTGCCAAGCTAATCCTGCAGGTATAGTTTCCATAGCTACTTTGGCCCCTTCAGATGTTCGGTAGGTGAACTCTTCAAAATGAGCTATAGATGCTAAGGAAGTTTGCTCCTTTGGCCACATCATCATCAATAAGGGTTTGGCACCGCCTTCCGCAACTTTAGCTGCAATTTTATTTACACCCAACGAATAATACCCAGGTAGGGTAGAGACCATATAAGGATCCGCTGCAATAACCACGTAGTCCCATTTCTTATCGCCTTTCCCTGATAGCATATCCATACGGGTTTCCATCCCCTCTGGCCAATAGTAGTATTGTACCAGCGAATGGCTGTAATGTGTATAATCGTATTGTGTTCCTCCAGACCCTAGACCTACGGGGACTTCCTTACTCTTATATATATCTTCTGCCGCTACAAAAATCTCGGTGCTACTATTTATATCCTCCGATAATATGTTATTCAATTCGGCGGCAATAATATCAGCGGCAAAGGATTCAGCGCTGTTATTTATTGATTTGCTAGTTCCCAAAATCAAAATATTCAATTCCCCATCACCGTTGATATCAGCCTCAACAGACTGCCCTTGATTATCAACCACGGCATCATCTATCGTGTCCTCTATGGTCTCTAAAATATCAGTAACCGAATCTTCACTACAACCACTAAGGCAAAATGTAAAAATTAAAAGTAAGGTAGGTTTCCAAAAGTAACTGTTGCTTTTTATATTTCTTTCCATAAGTTCCATATGCTATTTAATTGTGTGTTTAAAAAAAAAACCGCAAACTGTTTTGTAGCAAACGAGTTTAGAAACCGTAAAGTATCCCGTTGGTTGGTAGATCGTTGAATGGTCATGGTGCAGATAAAATCAAACAATGACTAACTTATAATTAGGCTTCTTTGAAGTAGTCTAATCTCCAATTTTGGAAAATCAAGTAAATGAACTTCTAACCAAGGATTATTCAATTAATTAGCGCACGAATAGAACCCCATAATCCCCACTTATTTCATTTTTTACAAATAGCAGTATAGTTCTGACTGCAAATTGACATGGGTTTGGAAATTTGTTTCCGCCATAAAAACCAATTATATTTAGGGAGTCAGTGTAAATATAAAAGCGCAATACATGGTTAAAATAGCCTACATCGGTGCAGGTAGCTTACAGTTCGGTCCGATTATAGTACAAGACATTCTAATGAGTTCAACATTGTGTAAAAATGGCTTAGAAATCCATTTGATGGATATTGAAAAAAGCCATTTAGATCATGTAATCAAACACGGGGAATATGTAAATGAGAAGTTGAATCGACAAGCTAAAATCGTAGCAACAACAGATAGAAATGAGGCTATTAAAGATGCAGATTTCGTCATTTGCGCCCTTGAAAAAGACCGTAATGTATATTGGTCTCAAGACTTTCATATCCCCAGAAAATATGGTTTCAAACAAGTATACGGCGAAAATGGGGGAGTAGGTTCCCTCTTTCATGCCTTACGAAATATTAAGGTGATTATGGATTTAGCGAGGGCTATGGAACAGTTATGTCCAAATGCGATGCTATTGAATTTTTCCAATCCTGAACATAAAATATGTGAAGCCGTTACGCGCTTAACCAGTATACAAACAGTGGGGTTATGCCATGGTGTGTTTATGGGTAGAGAACAACTGTCAGAATTATTAGATGTTCCCTTAACCGATTTACAAACCAAAGCCTGCGGTATGAATCACTTTACTTGGTTTCAAGAGATCGTTCAAAAATCTACAGGCGAAGATTTGTATCCAAAATTACGGGAGATAGAAAAAAAAGGAGATTGGTTGGCCAAATGGCACGAACTAGCCTTGGGTAGAATTTTGTTTCGACGCTTTGGGCAATGGCCTTCGCCAGCCTCCAATCATTACGGAGAGTATATTCGTTGGGCAGAAGAGTTTGTTATTCCGCAAGTACAATTTTTCTATGACCCGCATGAGGGTCATCCTTGGGAAAACAATCAGATTCCTGAAGGAGTCTATACGGTTGATCGTGTGGATTACGAGCGTGAATGGACCAAAGATTGGAGCAAAAAACTGTTGCCCGTAGGTAGCACTGAAGAAATTGAATTGGAAAATGAAGATGGTAGTTTTAAGAGCTCTGGCGAAATAGCCACCCAAATAATGGAAGCTATGGTGAGTAACGAGAACCAATGGCTAGAAGCTGTGAATGTGCCCAACAAAGGGGCAATTCCAAATTTACCGGACGACTTGGTGGTGGAGCTTCCCGCATATTGTGATGCAAGCGGTATTACACCTGTTCGCATGGAACCCATTCCAGAGGGCATTGCGGCGACTATTAGATTGCATGCAAGCATTCATAAACTCTTGGTGGAAGCCTATAATGAGCAATCAAAAGACAAGTTAATACAGGCGATTTTAATTGAACCAACAGTAAACTCGTATCGGAATGCTATAGATATGTGTAAGGAGATGCTGACCTTGCAAAAAGAGGTATTGCCTCCCCTACATTAAATGCGCAGCTGCGGTTATAAACTAAAAGGGTGTATGTATGGGGCTTGAATTCCTAGATTGGGCTGTGATTATAGGCTATATGCTTTTATCTATAGGCATAGCTTTCTTCGTAGCAAAGCATAAATCAAATAATATCACCGATTTTTTTGTCGCTGGTCGCAACTTACCTTGGTGGCTTTTAGGTACTTCAATTGCCGCCACATGGTTTGCCACAGATGCGCCATTAGCGGTAACGGCATTGGTTCGCAGTAAAGGTATTTATGGTAATTGGCTTTGGTGGTATTTAGGTACAGGCATTATGATGATGGTGTTTTTTTATGCCAAATACTGGCGTAGGGCAGAAATATTGACCGATGCAGAAATGATAGAGCTGCGCTATAGCGGTAAATCTGCGTCCGTACTTCGTGGATTTACAGCGGCGTTCTTCGGTATTTTTAAAAACTGTATTTCTTTAGGATGGGTAATTTTAGCCATGCTCAAATTTTCGAATATTATGTTGGGTTGGAGCGCTGAATTTGCGCTCGGTATTACTTTAACTTTTGCGCTGGTACATACCCTAACTTCAGGAATTAAAGGTGTTGTTATATTGGATATGTTACATTTTTCTACGGGTACTATAAGTACTATCATACTAGCTATTTTGATATTAGTTGAAGTAGGCGGGCCAACAGCACTAGCCACCCAGATTGCAGCAAGAACAGATGCACCAGCAGGCATATTGGATATGTTCCCTGACTTGTCACATATCGGAGCTACAGAAATGATTTCATTTATATGCCTCATAGGGGTGTTATGGCTCGGGCAGGCCCAAGGGGATGGTTATATCGTGCAGCGTCTATTTTCGGCAAAGAATGAAAAACATGCTATTAAAGCATCGCTGTGGTTTGCTGTGGCAGGCATTGTAATTTTAACGTGGCCGTGGATTGTGGTTGGCTTGGGGTCTATCGTTATTTTACCCATTTCTGAAGCTTCACCAGCCTTATTAGCAGACCCTGAATTGGCCTATCCTATGATGATTAATGCCGTACTGCCTGTTGGGCTTAAGGGGCTTCTGGTGGCAGCCTTTATGGCAGCTTTTATGTCTACAGTTGATACGCATTTATGCTGGGGCGGCTCGTACATGGTCAATGACATTTACAAACGTTTTGTAAACACTAAAGCCAATGACAGTCATTATCTCATGGTTTCTAGGGTGAGTATTGTGCTGCTATTATTGCTATCAACCGCCGCAGCTTGGCAAATGGATAGTATTGCAGGAGCTTGGATATATCTTATTGAAATTGTTTCGGGTATTGCCATTATCCTAATGCTACGCTGGTT
Organism: uncultured Maribacter sp.; assembly: GCA_964507115.1. GTDB lineage: Bacteria > Bacteroidota > Bacteroidia > Flavobacteriales > Flavobacteriaceae > Maribacter. Next base: position 5,680 of record CAZDOW010000074.1, on the reverse strand, counting down.
TTGGTGGCGTATCAATGCCTGGTCAGAAATTACGAGTATGATTTCAGCCTTATTTTTAGCCAACGGTTTTTTATGGATTAAATGGATACATAACTTCGGATGGATTAGCGACTCCTTATTAGAGCAAGTAAGCGGCTGGTACCAGGATGATGTTGCCCTAATTCGTGCAACGGTGATTCTTCTACTTTGTACTCTAATAAGTCTTATCGTCACTTTTGCTACCAAGCCCGTTGATAATGACAAACTGCTTTCATTTTATAAAAAAGTACGCCCAAAAGGGTGGTGGGGGCCTATAGCAGCACAATTACCAGACCTTGTAGATACAAGTAGTTCACGAGATTCTTGGCTAGGTTTTATTTTTGGTGTCATCTTTTTAAATAGTATTTTATTTAGCGTAGGGCACTTGGTATTAGGCGGTTATACCATCGCACTGGTGCTACTAGTTACTGGTGGAATAAGTGGGTGGTTGACCCTGAAATTAGTAGAAACAGCAAAAACTCAAGAAGCCTAATGAACATTAGTTATTTTTCGAATGCTACGGCAATGAGTCAAAAGGCGGCAGCTATTGTTTTGGAAGACCTAGGAAGAAATCCTGAGCTATTACTTTGTGCCGCTACCGGAAGCTCCCCAAAAATGCTCTACCAACTTTTAGTCGAAGAAGGCCAAAAGCATGCTGCATTGTTTCAAAAAGCACGTGTCATTCCTTTGGATGAATGGATTGGTCTAGCTACTTCTAAGGGTTCATGCCATGCCTATATCCAAGAACATATACTTGCACCTTTGCAAATTTCAAAAGACCGGTACTTTGGTTTCAATGCAGAAGCAGCTGATCTAGAAAAAGAATGTGTACGTATTCAAAAATCACTTCAAAACAATGGCCCTATTGACTTGTGTATCTTAGGTTTAGGAAAAAATGGACATCTAGGTTTTAATGAACCTGCTGCCGAGCTAAAAGCACGTTGTCATGTGGCTAAACTAGCCCCAAAATCACAAGAACATGCTATGATTGGAAGTGCGGCAGTAAAACCTACAAAGGGACTAACCTTGGGAATACAAGATATACTAGACGCTAAAAAAATAGTACTATTGGTTTCTGGAGATGACAAAACGGAAGTAACAAAGGAATTGCTTTCCGGTAGGATTACAAATGATTGCCCCGCTACTTGGCTTTGGAAACATGGCAATGTAGAATGCCTTATTGGGCATGATAATGTAAAAATACCAAACAGTTTATAGGCGCATTGGTTGCCAAATATTCAGCTATTTAATTACTTTAACGGTGTCATCTGCAATGGACATAAACCACGCTAAATTATTCGTCTTATTCATTAACTCCATTTCATTCTTATGGGGTTTAAAAAAACGCGTAATTATATTTTGAACTCTTCCATTATTTAGAAAAAAAGCATGCCAATCTTTCATAATAAAAAAAGAATCCGCCCAGGTTTCAATGGGTCTACTCTCCACACTAAGTGTTTTTAAAATATCTTTAAAAGCAATAGCACTTTCAAAAGGAACAGTTCCATCTCCTTCTGCTGTATCGGTCTTAAAATCAAAAAGGTTAATGTAGTGCTTCCAATTATCCTTAATTTTAATGGTAGTTCTGGTTTTTTCTCCTGTACCTGCCAATACTAAAAACCTACTCCTTAATTCTTCATCTTTCAAATTTGAAAAATCATAAATAAAATTATTTTCATTTCTAACTGTGCCTAAAAAAGAAAGCCTATCGGAAATTAATTTCTGCTTACTAATGGTATCTTTTCTAGTAGGATTAGGAATTTGTTGCCAATACGTCGCGTAGTCAAAATAGTTTAAGTGCGCCTGTTTTTTAGCATCTTCAAAAAGATATGCTCCTTTATACACGGGTAATAGTTCGTAGATAGCGGGAAAGGTTCTTGCTATTTTTCTAAAGTCATCACTAGAATTAAAAAGTCTCGATTTTCCAATAACTAGATTAAAAGTAGCCTCTGCCGAGCCAAGAAAAGGAGGAACAGTAAAAATTACGCGATTCGTTATGTTCTTAATCCCTTGCTCTCCAATCCGTTTAAAATAACTAGATAAGACCAAGGCGCCCATACTATGGGTAATAAAATTAAAAGAATCAACATTTAGTTTATCCTTTAGCCGCAATACATATTCCTCAAGTTTTACTCCAGAATCCATATTAGATTTTCGCCAATCATACCCAAATATAAAAACCCTGAACCCAAGACTTCTTAGGTAGTTAATTATCTCGGAGTAGGCCAAATTTTCAACATCTGCTCTTTCAACAACTATTTCAATTTCCTTATCACTTTTACCATCTTTCTGAAGGGCTAATTTTTGAATATTTGAAAAATTCTTTTTCAAGCCAGACCAGACTACATTAAAATCCTTTTCATTTGTATTGAAAAGTTTCGTGCCTTGGATTCCTGGAATAAGTATTATGGGTTTCCTTTTCTTCATTGTTATAACGTATTGACATATAGCTTTTTAAATATACAAATAATAGTTAGCAGCTCATAACTAACTATAAAAATTTCAGCATAGGTATGTATTTTAAAATCTAGAAATAGGAGGGGAGGCTACTGTGGGTGGAAGGATAGCAGGGACACAAATTTTCAGACAGACCATGATCGTATATTAAAAATTCAAAATGTTTTTTAACATAACTATGTTCATTTTGTTACTTCATTAAGTTTTAATTACTAATCCTTTAACAGTGGTGCGTAGCTTATAAAGATACATTCGTGGCAACTAACAACAATCTTTGAGTACATGCCAATAAAACTATATTTACTCATTCCACTACTACTATTGTTTTCCAAAGTAGGTTCAGCACAGGATTTAGAGGTTATACGAAGTTCTACCGATCTTTCGCAAATGTCTTTTTTAGACCGTACCGAATTTAAAGTCAGTTATTCAGGTAATATATTCTGGAACAATGGCCTAAATATTGGAGCCGAATATCTTTTGCAAGAAAATAAGAAAACAAAAAATAGAAAACGCGGCCAAAGAACAAACACCCATCAGTTTTTGTTAAATGGAAATCTAGGTTTTACGACTAATTTTTCGTCCCAAACAGACACAGGTATCTTTACCAATTATGGCCTTATTTGGCGAAGAACCAATAAGAAGGAAAAACAATTTAGCATCGCTGTTAATCCTTTGGGTTACTATCGCTCCTTTTTACCAGAAACGTACGAAGTTAATGGTGATAACGTAGATAAAGTTTTTCTACCTGGTAGAGGCTACTATGCACCGTCTCTTTCTGTAGGTATAGGCAAACAAAGGAGAGGTAAAAAACTAACAGGTAGGTTCTTTAACGTAAACCTACTGTTACGAACCCCCTTTAATGCAGGTACCTTACCCGCCATTAATTTTCAATATGGATATCGTTTTAATTTTAAAAAGAAATAAAGAGATGAAGAAAATTAGGATGACCTTCTCCAAAATACTACTCATATTCGTTGTTTTAGGCACTACTTTTTCATGTTCTAAGGAAGAAAATAGTAGCAATTTAAGCGAAACCATTTTTGTGCGACATAAAGACGCAGATATGCCGGCCTATATTCATGGTAATGCCTCAGAAAAAGTATTTCTTATCATATTACATGGGGGTCCGGGAGGTATTGGATTATCCTATCGTTCTAATACCATTAAAAGTGATATTGAAAAGGAATGTGCCGTAATCTATTTTGACCAGAGAGGATCTGGAATGGCCCAAGGCAGTTATTCTGAAAACGGAATAAACATAGACATCATGGCAGAAGATGTTTTAGCACTCGTAAAGGTGATTAAAAAGAGATATGGCAGTGACTCTCGGTTTTTCTTAATGGGACATAGTTGGGGCGGTACATTAGGTCCTGCGGCCTTGTTAAAAGATCAAAGTGATTTTCTCGGGTGGATTGATGTAGATGGTGCTCATAATCCTAAAGGCATGTATTCCAAATACATTGCTAATTTTAAAAGAGTAGCTTCAGAACAAATTGAAGCTGAAAATGACATTGAATATTGGGAAAGTGTTATTGATTTAGTCAACAATGTGAATCCGGAATTTAATGAAGAGGATATTTCGAAATTAAACAGGGAGGCCTTTGAAGCAGAAGCCGTACTTGAGAAATCTGATGTCATAAAGAGCTACGTAGAAAGCGATGATACTATTATCTTTAAATATAACTTGTTAACCTTATTTTGGAATATGTGGAATACTCAATCCATTTTAGATGAAGATTTATTTCAAAATATAAGCTTCACCGATAGACTTTCAGAAATTACAATACCGTCTTTAGTGCTTTGGGGTAGACATGATATGGTAGTACCCATACAATTTGCACAAGACTCTTTTGATAATTTAGGTTCTAGTGAGAAGAAATTAGTGATTTTTGAAAAATCTGGACATTCCCCTATGGGTACCGAACCTGAGTTATTTGCGGAAGAGGTAATTCAGTTTATAAATCAAAACAAATAGCGAAGCGGATTGTATGTAATTTAAACTGTGTTTTGTGTGATAATTTTCAGGAATTAGAGACTAACAGTATAAACAAAACATTTACGACCATTATGAACAAAGCATCTACTGAAAATACTAAGCTAAAAATCCTTATAAAATTTTATAAATGTGAGCTACGTACGTTTAAACGTATACTGGGTATAAAATGAAGGTAGCCTAGTAGTATCTGCTGCTATTAAACGCTTAAGCGTACTAAGGTATAAAAACAAAAAATCTAGCAGAAGGTCTGTTTTTTGAAAGGGTTGGTAGATTTCACTCAAAATTCTAATGGTTTTCTATGTTTAGCATGTCTGCTGTCTAAAAACTTCTGCTACAAAGGGTAATAAAGCCAAAGTACAAGGTTCATTCATACTTTTAAACAACAATAAACAGGCACTGCATAAACCCTTTTTATGCGACGTATAGGAGGGACGTATGGGAAGTGTCCTTGATGCTAAATCGTGTAGCTAATATTTTCTGATTGTTGTTTTCATATTAAGCTAAATTATTTCAAAAACTAAAGCAAGGCTACCTAGCGCAATTACAAAATTAGTCCTTGTTTTTTAGGTGTATTTCTTGAATTGGGAAGGGTATTGTTAAACCACTATCTTTTGTTAGGTCATAGATTTTAGTCATAATCTCATCCTTTAATAGAATTTGGTCAGCATAGTCGTTTATAAAGAATTTCAAACCATAATTAATATAGAAATCATCGTATGCTATGACTATTGCAATAGGTGCTGGGTTTGACAACACATTTTTTGATGTTCTCGCAATTTCTATTAAAGCTTCTTTTACTTTAGTTGGATGATCCTCATAAGAAAACCCTATTTCAATCATTTCTGCATGTACTTTACTTGGGCGACTTAGATTTTTAATGCGTTCTTTTCCCAAAGCGTTATTTGGTATGATAATTAGTTCATTAAAACGATTCACAATTTTAGCCGAGCGCCAATTAATATCTACAATTTTACCAGTTTCATCGCCTATTTCTACCCAATCCCCTTTTTCGAATGGTTTTGCTATTAATAAAGCAATGCCATTAAATAAATTACCTAGTGGTTCTTGCAATGCTAAACCAATAACAAAAGAGCCTACTCCTAAGGCCGTTAATAAATACCCTAGGTCAAATCCCCAAATAGAGGAAAACACAAATGCACTAGAAATTAACACCAATATAAATTGAATGATGTCTCTTCCTAATTTGGG
>CAZDOW010000073.1:0-16984 GCA_964507115.1 uncultured Maribacter sp. | reverse complement strand
CAGGGACACATGGATTTTCAGTCCATTGCTCTACCAACTGAGCTAAGGCACCATATCGCTATAAGCGGCTGCAAATATAATTTCAAATTTAGGATATACCAACTAAATCTTAAAAAAAGCGAACGGATTTTGTAGTTTTATTAAATGCCGTCTAAAATGTAATCTATTGTTCATATTATTGTTTGACTCAAAATGTTGTATTTCAGTAAGATGTAACTACTTACTTTTGCAATTTTGTTGTTTTCTTATTTGCAGATGCTTTTATTTCCATACTGGTTAATACGAAATACATTTCTCAGGGATTCTCATAAATTCTTCTTAATAAAATCTAAAAGCACAATACATCTCATAGTAATATTCAGTATTTTAGGAACAAATCAATTAAAAGATGATTTGGAGGTATGTGTTAAGCCATAGTTCTAAACTAACTAACCCATTTTTGTAGCATTCCATTTTTATCACAATGTATATAATTGGTAGATATAAATAATACTGCGGAAGTAATTCTAATACTTTATGAAAAGAAGAAATTTTGTACAATTATCCGGAATGGGTGCAGCCTCTTTGTTGGTGCCAAGCACCTTAATGGGGAACAGCATTCATGCAGATGCCCTTTTAGAGCCGGGTATGGATGTACTTGTGAAAAAACGTATGGCCGATGTTGCTCTGAACATTGCCAAATCTATGGGGGCTACCTATGCGGATGCTCGAATAGGTCGCTATCTTAATCAATATGTATTTACGCGTGAGGACAAGGTTCAGAACGTAGTAAATACCGAGTCTTTTGGCATTGGAATCAGGGTTATTGCTAACGGAACTTGGGGTTTTGCCTCTACCAACAGCGTAACGGAGGACGGAATCAAAAAAGCAACGCAGCAAGCTGTGGCCATTGCTAAAGCTAATTCTAAAATACAGACCGAGCCTGTAAAATTGGCTCCCGTGCAATCTTATGGAGAGGTATCTTGGAAGACGCCCATTAAAAAGGATTTTAAGGAAGTACCTGTGTCGGAAAAAGTAGATTTATTACTTAACGCAAACGCGGCTGCAATGGATAATGGTGCCAACTTTGTGAATTCGGCACTTTTTATGGTGAACGAACAAAAGTATTTTGCTTCCACCGACGGTTCTTATATAGACCAAGATGTACATCGTATTTGGCCCACTTTTGGAGTTACTGCTGTAGATCGTGGAGCAGGCAAGTTCAAGACCAGGCAAGCCATGAGTGCACCTATGGGATTGGGCTATGAGTATATGGATGGTATGGCTTCTGAAAAACTGGAAGGTCCAGCAGGGATAACCTTGTACAGAAATAGTTATGATATTGTCGAAGATGCCGCACAGGCTGCCAAACAGGCTAAGGAAATGTTGACTGCAAAGTCTGTTGATCCTGGCAAATATGATTTAGTATTGGAGCCTAACCATTTGGGGCTTACCATTCATGAGTCGGTAGGGCATCCTTTGGAATTGGATAGGGTACTTGGTTATGAGGCAAATTATGCAGGAACAAGTTTTGCTACCTTGGATAAATGGAAATCAGGAGACTTTAATTACGGAAGTAAACTGGTGAATCTTGTTGCAGATAAAACGCAAGAAGGTAGTTTAGGTGCTGTGGGTTATGACGATGAAGGCGTAAAATGTAAGGAATGGGATTTGGTACGTAACGGAACGTTGGTCAATTATCAAGCTATTAGGGATCAAGTAAATATTATTGGGCAGAACGAATCTCATGGTTGTTGTTATGCTCAAAGTTGGAATGATGTACAGTTTCAACGTATGCCTAACGTATCCTTGGAACCTGGCAAGGAGAAATATTCCATAGCCGACATGATTAAAGATGTAGAAAAAGGTATTTATATTGCCGGTAGAGGTTCGTACTCCATTGATCAGCAGCGGTATAATTTCCAGTTTGGTGGAACTGTTTATTATGAGATAAAAGATGGTAAGATTGTGGGTATGTTAAACGATGTTGCCTACCAATCCAACACTCAGGAATTTTGGAATTCTTGCGCAAAGATTTGTGATAAAGGAGATTACCGAATGTTCGGATCCTTTTTTGATGGTAAAGGTCAGCCTTCACAGGTAAGTGCAGTATCGCATGGTAGTTCAACTACAAGATTTAATGACATTAATGTAATCAATACAGGTCGTTCCATTTAAACGATACACAACTCTAAAGAAAAGATAATGGCAATATATACAGAACAAGAAGCTAGAAAAATAATGGAAAAAGCGCTCAGCTTTTCCACGGCAGATGTCTGCGAAGTAAATCTAAACGGCAGTGAGAGCGGAAATATACGCTATGCACGTAATTCGGTTTCCACAGCAGGTCACCAGTCAAACCAGACCTTGGTGATACAATCCAGTTTTGGGAAAAAATCCGGAACGGCTACCATAGATGAATTTGATGATGCTTCGTTGGAGAAAGTGGTGAAGCGAGCTGAAGAATTGGCAAAACTTTCCCCAGAAAACCCAGAATTTATGGAGCCTTTGGGACCACAAGTTTATGACCAGTCGATAACCTATGTAGATGCAACCGCGGAAATAAGTCCAGATTACCGTGCAGAAGTGGCAAAAAGCAGCATTGTTCCTGCGAAGGAAAACGATGTTACTGCAGCCGGATTTCTAGATGATTCTAATGGCTTTAGTGCAATGATGAATTCTAAGGGACTTTTTGCTTTCAATAAATCTACCAGTGTAGACTTTACGGTAACCATGCGCAGTAATGACGGTACTGGTTCTGGTTGGGTGTCTAGGGATTATAACGACATAAACAAGTTCAACGCTTCCGAAGCTTCTAAAGTAGCAATTGATAAAGCAGTGATGTCTATGGAGGCTAAGGCTATTGAGCCAGGTAAATATACGGTCATCTTAGAGCCAGCTGCGGGTGAAAATCTCATAAGTAATATGGGAAGGTCGCTAAATGCAAGAACTGCGGATGAAGGTCGTAGTTTTATGTCCAAAGAGGATGGTGGCACAAAATTAGGTGATAAAATAGTGGACGAACGCGTTAATCTATGGTCAGACCCATTGAATACAGAAGTGCCTACAGGTACTTGGAATGGGGCTGGACAATCACTAAAAAAAACATCTTGGGTGGAGAATGGTGTTGTGAAAAATTTAACCTATAGTCGGTTTTGGGCAAAGGAAAAAGGCGTTGAGCCCGTTCCTTTTCCAGGCAATCTTATCATGGGTGGGGGAGACGCATCTTTGGAAGATTTGATCAAAAGCACCAAAAAAGGTATTTTGGTTACTCGGTTATGGTACATACGTTCTGTGGATCCACAGACACTGCTGTATACTGGACTTACAAGGGATGGTACATTTTATATCGAAAATGGAAAAATTAAATTCCCAGTCAAGAACTTCCGTTTTAACGAGAGTCCGATTATTATGTTAAATAATCTGGAGACACTTGGAAAGCAGGTAAGAATCAACGGAAATTTGATTCCCTATATGAAAATACGGGACTTTACTTTCACTAGTTTGTCAGACGCGGTTTAACGTAAATGAAACAAAAATATACTGGTTGTAACATCATAGGTTACAACCAGTTTTTTCTTTAGAATTCATTAGAACCAAAGTATAATTGAGCAACGCATTTTTTTTTACAAGGCTACAATATGAATCTGGAGATTGGGATGTAGACCAGCGTATGCCTTCTAATTTGCTTAATTCCTTAGTAGAGTACACTACCTTAAAGGTAGATACGGTAGAGAATATAGTTTCCCTCGCCAATGACGATATTTTTAAAAGTCCCTTTTGTTACCTTTCTGGGCACAAGTTGGTGCAGTTTACCAAGAAAGAAAAGGAGAACTTTAAAAAGTATGTGGACAATGGTGGCTTTGTTTTCGTGGATGATTGTAATCACGATATAGACGGGCTCTTTGCCAAATCTTTTGAGCGTCAAATGGAAGAAATTTTTGGCTTTGATACACTTCAAAAAATACCTAACAATCACGAAATTTACACCATATTTTTCGAGTTTGAAGATGGTCCGCCGACCACATCACAGGAACTGAACGGTTGGGGAGATGATTTGGTACACGAGTACTTAAAAGCTATTCAAGTTAACGGAAGAATAGGGGTGCTATACAGTAATAAGGATTACGGTTGCGAGTGGGATTATGACTTTAGGAACAAACGATGGTATAAAATAGATAACACGCGATTTGGGGTAAATATCGTGATGTACGCATTAACCTCATAAAAGGAAAATATGGATGAAAAGCTGCTAACAGCGGAAAAAGAAATAAAGGCTCTAACGAATAAGTTGGGTCTGTTGAAACAGGAAATTGCAAAGGTAATCGTAGGGCAAGAGGAGACCGTGGAACAATTGCTCATCACTTTTTTAGCGGGTGGACATGCGCTTTTAGAAGGTGTTCCGGGCCTAGCCAAAACCCTATTGATTAAAACAATTTCACAGGCTATAGAATTAAAATTCAACAGAATACAGTTTACGCCAGATTTGATGCCTTCGGATATTATAGGGACCGAAATTTTGGAGGAAGATCACAGTACAGGAAAGAAATTTTTTAAGTTTAATAAAGGCCCCATTTTTTCCAATATCATCTTGGCCGATGAAATTAATAGGACACCACCAAAAACACAAGCGGCAATGTTAGAGGCTATGCAGGAATTTGAGGTCACCTATTCTGGGCAGACTTACCTCATGGATAAACCCTTTTTTATCTTGGCAACACAAAACCCAATTGAACAATCGGGTACGTTCCCTTTACCAGAGGCGCAGCAAGATCGTTTTCTTTTTTATATCAAAATTGGTTATCCTTCAGAAACAGAAGAAGCAGCAATTCTAAAAGGAACCACGGGATCAAAGCGGGTTACGGTAAACAAAGTATTAGGAGGAGAAGATATTATAAAATTACAGCAACTGGTGCGTGATGTACCCATTAGTGACGAACTTATTGACTTTGTGAATCGTATTGTAAGGACGACAAGGCCAGAAACTACTTCCAATAACTATGTAAAAGAATGGGTAAGTTGGGGTGCTGGTCCAAGAGCCGGACAAGCCATGATTCTTACGGCAAAGGCACGAGCCTTGCAAGCGGGTCGTTTTTCTGTGACTCCAGAAGATTTAAAAAAGGTAGCCTTCCCTGTATTACGTCACCGGATAATTGTGAATTTCAGGGCAGAAGCGGAAGGTATTACGTCAGATATGGTAACCGAAAAACTGGTAGAACAAATACTGGCTAATCCAAAAGGATGACAACGTGAAGCAAGACTATAGGCAGCTTTTAGAACCTAAGATCATTAACAGCGTTTCGGGCTTAGCCCTTATCGCTCGCGTTATTGTAGATGGGTTTTTGACTGGTGCCCATGGAAGCAGAAGAGTAGGACCAGGATTAGAATTTAGTCAATATAGAGGATACCAACCAGGGGATGATATGCGCTTGTTGGATTGGAAAATGTTGGCACGATCTGGGAGATATTATATCAAGGAATCGGATATAGAGACACATGTAGCCGTTAAGTTTATTGTGGATGCCAGTGCGTCCATGTTACATCAGGAGAAAGGGTTGTCGAAGATGGATTATGTACGGGTGTTGGTTGCTTCCTTAGGGCATTTGGCACATCAACAAGGGGATGCTGTTGGTTTATTCGCGCTTAACGATTCGCGCTTGCAAAGCTTACATCCTACATCTCACAAACAACATTACAAACGCCTGTTACACGAGTTGATCGAAATAAAAAACACAGGGAGTTGGCCAACTAATCAGAACGATATCGCTAAGGTTCATCAAAGAAACCATAAGGAGTTATTGTTTGTTATTACCGATATGCATGAAGAAAATACCGAATTGACGCAGTGGATTACTGCGTTAAAAACAGCTAGAAACGAGGTAGCAGTATTACAGATTATGGGAAAAAACGAATTGGAATTTGACTATACGGGTGCCATGGTTTTTGAAGATTTGGAAACTGGAAAACGTGTAAAGGTCGATGCAAAACATGCTAAAAGTAGTTATACAGAGGCTATGAATACCCATTTAAAAACTGTAAAAAACACCTTCTTGTCCAATGGAATAGGCTTTGAGCTGTTTAGGTGCGATGCGCTTATAGACGAGGCCTTAAGATTGTTTTTAAAGAAAAGAATTCGTCTGAATTAAAATGAGCTTCTTACAACCAACATACCTTTGGGGTTTCTTTTTAGTAGCACTGCCCTTGATTATCCATTTGTTAAACAAAGGGGATGTGAAGACAGTAAAAGTTGGGAGCATTCGCTACTTACAGGAGGAGGAAACCAAGCAGACCAGACAGTTGAAACTGAACGAGCTTTGGTTGTTATTGTTACGAATGTTACTATTGATATTCTTAGTTTTTGCCCTAGCCGAACCTATTTTGGAATCCCGAAAGAAAAGTGTGTCGCTAACTTATATTATAGAGCCATCACTGCTTAAGGATAATCAAATGCAAGGGTTAATGAACGAATCTGTTGGGGTTTCTTTTCGACTTTTGGCCACGAATTTCCCTGAGATAGACCTTGATAACCTTCCAAAAACCAAGATCAACTATTGGCAATTAGCACGACAATTACAGGAACTTGATTCGGACAGTATTGTGGTGTTTTCAAAAGCGATGCTTAGAGGCGTTACCGGAATGCGACCACAAATTTCGAAAAAGATACATTGGGTAGTCATGAATGATGGTACCGTTACCGATAGTCTTATCGGGGCAACTAAAGTATCTAATGGTATTTTGCTCCATAATGTACTAGGGGATGATACTTATACCGATATTCAAAACAAATTTATCCAAGAGGAGCAGGTTCAGTATTTTTCTAGCGATAGTATTGTACGAGATGTCAATGGAGTATCACAAAAAACACCTTTATGGTCCAGGGATACCTTACGTGTTGGTTTGTACTATGAAACCGAATTTTTGAGGGAGAAAGACTTTTTTTTAGCCGCTCTTAAAGCAGTATCTAGCTATAGTCAACAGCCATTGTTAGTGACCGAAGTTCAGGATTTTAGAGAAGACGAATTTGATTTGTCTGTTTGGCTTAAAACTAATCCCCCACAAAAACTAGACGGAACCCAAATACGCTTTCAGGTAGACAGCTTAGCCAACAATCTGATTGCTGAAACAGCGCAAAGAAACATCTTTAAACTTACAGAGCGGCTAACCATTGAAAATGTGTTAAACGGAAGACTTACGGAGCGTTTATTGCAAATCATGTCTCCCCATCCACAACTTCAAAAGGCTTTAGCGTCTTTGGATGTAAGAACAATGGCCGAGCAAGAGCTGATACCATCGGTTGTAGATATGGAGCCTGAATTTAATATTCGAAAAAAAAGTTCGGTAGCGCTTTGGTTTTGGGTAGCGGCACTATTGATTTTGGTATTGGAACGTCTATTGGCTAAATTCAGAAAGCAATGATAGCAGCTAAAAACATCATACGCAATACACTCTTCAAATGGCGTTTACTTCGGGTTTCTGAAATTTTGCTTATTGCTGCAGGTGTGGCGGTGTTTGTTTATTTGGTTTGGTCAGATTTATGGATTTCAGGAGTAAGCTTTTTGTTGGTAGGTATTCTTTCTGTATTGTGGGTAAAACCTTGGCAATATGGTTTGTCAGAGGTGTGTAGCTATCTAGATAATACCCTAAGTGAAATGGAACATAGCACGTCCCTTTTACTGGATCCGCAGGAGCAACTTAGTGTATTGGCTAAAATTCAACAGTCCAAAAAGGCCGATATCCTATTGGATAAAAAAGATAAAATTCGCATCAAAAACAGGTTGTTATTGAATTTTACCATTGCCTTGGTGTGTGTAGGATTGGGTGTCTTTTTGCAAAACTCTGGACTTTTAGGTTTTTCTGCTGGTAATGTTCCAGCGATATCAGAAAAGGATGTTATTATCTTTCAACCTTTGGATACGGTTGCTGCAAAAGTAGTTCGGCCTCAGCTGACGAGCCAAAGCATCATAGTGCGTTTTCCAGAGTATACAGGGAAAGGCGCATTTACCACGTCTGAGATGAACTTGAAGCTATTGGAAGGTTCTTCCGTGAGCTGGGTCATCGGTTTTAATCAGCATATTACAGAGGCTTGGTTACAGTTTGGAGCCGATGAATTACCGATGAATTTCAAAAATGATTCCTATATAAAAGCTTTAAGGGCGAAAAATTCAAACTTCTATACCCTAAAATTTATCGATTCTTTAGGGAATGGATATTTATCCGAGTTATATGCCTTTGAGGTATATGCTGATGAGGCTCCAGTTTTGACAATGAATGATTTACCACAATTTTCGACCTTTAATGTTGATGGTGTGCAAAAGCTGGAATTCACCACGGATATAACCGATGATTTTGGTGTTTCGGATGTGGCTATTGTTGCAACAGTGAGCAAGGGAAGCGGAGAATCGGTAAAGTTTAGAGAGGAGAGATTATCTTTTGATACGCCTTTTGTAAAAACAACTAAAGAAGCGAAATTAAAAAAGGAAATTGATTTACAAACTTTAAAAATGGAGCCAGGAGATGAGCTATATTTTTATGTTGAGGTTAAGGACAACAGAAAGCCGAAACCCAATATAGCGCGAACCGAAACATATTTCGCTGTCATAAAAGATACCATAACCAATATGTTTTCTGTAGAAGGTACCATGGGTGCGGACCTGATGCCCGATTATTTTAGGAGCCAACGTCAATTAATTATAGATACCGAGAAATTGATTGCAGAAAAATCGACCTTAAAAAAGAAAGAATTCAATTCTAGGAGTAACGAATTAGGTTTTGACCAGAAGGCGCTTCGGATAAAGTATGGCAAGTTTATGGGCGATGAAACTGAAGCACCAACAGCACCAAAAGAAATTGGGAATACTTCCGTATTAGAAAATATGTTGGACGACTATTCCCATAAGCATGATGGAGATAATGAACATAACCTGGTAGCAGAGGAAGAAGATGACCATGATCATGAGAGTGAAGAAGGAACAAAAGAAGATCCTTTGGAAGCATATGTCCACAATCACGAAGACCCAGAAGCGTCTACTTTATTTGCTAAATCATTACGAAGCATGTTAAAAGAAGCGATGTCAGAAATGTGGGATGCCGAACTCTATTTACGGCTTTTGGAACCGGAAAAATCCTTAGCTTATCAATACAAAGCTTTGAAGCTGATACAGGAGATAAAAAATAGTGCTCGTATTTATGTGCATCGTATTGGTTTTGATCCGCCCCCTATTAAGGAAGATAAGCGTTTAACAGGGAAAATAAATGATATAAAAAGCTTTAGTAAAGCGGAGCAATTGGAAAAGGATGAAGCGTATCCCAGTATGATGCAAGCTTTGGAAGTTCTGGAGCTAATTTTATCTGGCACAAAGGAGCTATCTAAACGGGATCAATATATTTTAAAAGATGCAGGGAATGAACTGACTGTTTTGGCAATTGAAGAACCAGGCCGCTATTTGAGGACTTTACAAGACTTAAAATGGCTCTCTGAATCCGACCAGACCGACATAGTCAAAGTAACTTTAGTCCATGCCGGACTTCTAAGAGCGCTGCCAGAGAAAAGTTTGGTTCCCAGTGGTGCTAATAGGTATTCGGGTGCATTAAATAAACTATTTTTAGAGGTTTTAGAAGCAAATGAATAAGCATCTCCATTTTATACATGACGATTGGTTATTGCCCACATTGGCCATTGCTTTTCTACTGGTGCTTTTGTTTGTTTGGAAAGAGTGGAAAGGGAAGTTTAACCGCCTTTTTTTGTTAAATAGTGTAGTTGGAGTTATAGCTGTTTTTACTTTATTTTTCCTTTTTTTAAGACCTACATGGTTTACAGAAGTTTCCGGTAGCGCGGTGCTGCTTACAGAGGGGTATAGCTTTGAGCGATTGGATAGTATAAAGAAATCGCAAAAATTCATAAAGACAATTGACTATAGCCCAGGAGTAGATTTGTCCGCTTCATTGGATTCTGTAAATGAAGTTACCATATTAGGGCAAGGGATACGAAATTTTGATTTTAGGCAATTGGTGGAACTATCTACGACCTACATCCAAGGAAATTTACCGAAAGGTATCGTAAAATTAAAATATCAAAAAGAGCATCGTTTAGGGAATAAAATATCCGTTAGAGGTTTATACCGTCAGCCGGTTTTAGGAAACCAACTTATGTTACAATCTTCTAGCGGAGACGGTTTGGATTCTATGGTTTTTGATGCTAAAAATAAACATGGATTCAGTTTTGATGTCAATCCAAAAACAACTGGAAAATTCGTTTACCAACTTGTAGAGAAAGATAGTGCTGGGACTATTCTTAATATGGAACCACTTCCTGTTGAGGTATCGGAAAAGCAAGTACTGCGAATTTTTATTAGTAACAGGTATCCTTCTTTTGAAACCAAATACTTGAAAAATTTTCTAGCGGAAGAAGGTCATGAATTAGTTGTGCGTAGTCAAATTACTAAGGGCAGGTATAAATTCGAGTATTTTAATACGGCTAGTAGTCCTGTCTATGGTTTTGCTGAAAAGGAATTAAAAAAGTTTGACCTTTTGATTTTAGATACAGATACTTTTTTAAGCCTTTCTAAAAGTACAAGGCAAACCGTCACAAAATTAGTAAAGGAGTTTGGTGCGGGTATTTTTATTCAGCCCAATGAAACCTTGTTTAAAACAGCTAACCGGATAGTTGATTTTGGATTTATCAGTGATGGCAAGAATAAGGTTATGCCTTTGAATCGACCAGAATTGGAACTAGAGAAGTATCCTTATATCTTTAAGAATACCAATGCTAAGGGGATAGTATTGGAAAATTATGGGTATGGTTTGGTTATGGGAATGGGTAAGCTAAGTACAACGGTATTGACTAATACCTATCAATTAATATTGGATGGAAACAGCCTTGCTTACCGAGAAATTTGGTCAAAAATAATTGAAGTTTCTTCAAGACCACAAGAGGCAACTGGCATCTTTGAAACTTCTGAGCCTTTTGCTTTTAAGGATACGCCATATCCGTTTAAGGTGCGTACAGAACTAGAAAAACCAGTTGTATTCCTAGCGGATGGTTCTACCTTACCTTTAATTAAAGATGCTGTTATCGAAGATACATGGCATGGTAAAACTTACCCTGTTCAAAATGGTTGGCAATCAATTTCTATGCAAAACGATACAAGTCTTGTTATGAATTATTTCGTGATGGATACTGTCCATTGGAAATCATTAATAGGTGTAAAAACTATTTTGGAGAACAGTTGGTTTTTTGAGCCTTCTGGTAAGGAGGAACTGAACAAGAGAATGGCTATTGAGTTAAACCGCTGGTGGTTCTTCCTGCTATTTATTATCTGTATGGTCTATTTATGGATTCTACCTAAATTAAAGCCTTGATTAGGTTTAGTGAAAGTAATAGAGTGCTGTTTCAGTTTAATACCTTTGTATTATGAATTTAGTGGTAGATATCGGTAATACCTTCATCAAATTTGCAGTCTTTAAAAAGACCCAATTATTATATGATGAGTATTTTGAGGCATCCTTTTTTTTGGAAAAGGTAAAAGCAGTTTTTGGTAGATATCCATCAATAAGTCACGCCATAATCGCTTCAGTAGGGGAATTGGATAAAAAGGATTCGGATATGTTGTCTCTTTTATGCAAGGTGCATATGGCTACCCCTAGTTCCAATGTCCCTTTTAAGAACAGTTATGCAACCCCACAGACGCTCGGCATAGATAGAATTGCTTTGGCAGCGGCTGCTTTTTATCATAATCAGGGCGGAAACACTTTGGTTATTGACGCGGGTACTTGTATTACGTACGACCTGGTAAATGATTTTGATGAATATTTGGGAGGGGCTATTTCTCCGGGTATCCAAATGAGATACAGGGCCATGCACGATCAAACGGCCAAACTTCCGTTATTGGAAAAAGCAATTCCCTTAGATGTTGTTGGTAACTCCACCAATAGTTGTATGCATAGTGGCGTGGTCTATGGCGTACAGCACGAAATAGATGGTCTTATTACGCAATATGCACTTCGTTTTAAAGATTTAACAATTATTTTAACAGGGGGTGATGGCCATTTTTTGTCTAAACGACTAAAAAATACCATCTTTGCGGATTCCAAATTCCTCCTTAAGGGGCTTAATTATTTACTGGAATACAACAAGCACTAGATGATTAGAAAGATTGTAATTGCAATTGTGTGCATAGCCGCTTCAGGTATATATGCCCAAGAAGGTACCGTTTCTCCTTATTCAATCTACGGTATTGGTGATTTAAGAAATGCGGGCACAGTAGAAAATCAGATGATGGGAGGGATAGCGGTTTTCGCAGACAGTATCCATCTTAATCTTAGGAATCCAGCAGCTTATGCGGAATTAGGGATAGACGTTTGGGAAAATAAAGGTCTTGTGGTCTACACGGCAGGTATTTCTAATAAGCGATTTCAACTTAAGGATTTTACATCAGAAGAAACTAGCGCAGTAACCAATTTGGATTACCTATCCTTAGGTTTTAGTATGGGAAATAATCTTGGTATGGGCTTCGGTATAATGCCGTACTCCTCCGTAGGTTATAATATAGTGGATGAAATTACAAACGGAGCTCAGCCGCGTACAAATCTCTATAATGGTACGGGCGGACTCAGTAGAGTTTATTATTCTGTTGGATATGGAATTATAAAAAATCTTAGTATCGGGGCAACGGTGAACTTTAATTTTGGAAATATAGAAAGTGAAAGATTGCAGCAGCAAGAGGATGTTCAGTTTGGTTCTTTTGATAGACGAAATTCAAAAATAAACGGATTTGATTTTAATTATGCACTAAACTACACACCAACCATCAACGATAAATATACATTACGTACTTCTGTAAGGATAAATACACAAGGAAATCTTGTTTCTAAAAACGACAGGAGTATAGGTTCGTTTTCTGTAGCTACAGGAGGGACTATAGAAGAAATTGAAATAGATTTGGATGCTCAAAATCTTAAAAATACCGAGTTTAAGATTCCCACAACTACTTCCTTGGGGTTAGGGATAGGTCAAAAGTTGAAATGGTTCATTGGAGGTGAATATAGTTTTCAGGGACTGAGTTCTTTTGACAGTCCATTTTTAGGGGTAGATAACATTGTATATAAGGATGCTTCTTCATTTGCTTTGGGAGGGTTCTATACGCCGGATAATAGCTCTTTTTCAAATTACTTTAATCGTGTTACGTACCGCGCAGGACTGCGTTTAGATAATACAGGTATGGTAGTTAACGATGTAGATATAAATAACTTTGGCATAACTTTTGGATTAGGTCTACCACTGGGACGTAGTTTATCCAATCTCAATATAGGTTTTGAACTAGGAAGAAGGGGGACTACAAAAGCCGATTTAGTTGAGGAAAGTTATTTTAAGATAAATGTAGGACTATCCTTGAACGATCGCTGGTTCCAGAAAAGAAAAATAAACTAAAAAATATTTAGTACATTAACCACTTTAAAATTAGCAAGATGAAAACGAAACTTTACTTCACTGTAATAATGTTCTTAGGAATGATAGGGGTAAGCAATGCTCAGGCACAAAATCCTGAATGTATGACTAACCTCTCTATTTTTTCAGAGCATGCCAAAGTCAAAAATTATGAAGCAGCTTTTGAGCCATGGAAAATGGTGTACGAAACATGCCCTAAGTTAAACTATGCAACCTATTTTTATGGGGAACGTATCCTTAATCATAAAATAAAGGGAGCAGCGGCAGGAGAAAAAGACGCTTTTGTACAGATGTTGCTTGAAGTTTATGATAATAGATTGGTGTATTATGCTGCAAAAACCAGTTTAGCTGAAACCGATATTGACAAGTCTATGTTGATGAGCAAGCACAAAATGATTGATGACGAGAAGATGTACGGCATGCTGGATGATGCGTTTAAAAAAGATAAGAAGAACTTCACCAATCCAAAGGCCTTATACGTATACTTTTCTAGCTTGGTAGATTTGCATAGTACCGGAAAAAAGGAGTTACAAGAAGTTTTTGACGTATATGATGAGGTTACTACTAAAATTGAAGAAGAGAATGATGTAATTACCGTAAAAATTGGTAAGCTTTTACCAAAGGAGGAAGCAGGTACATTAACGTCTAAAGAAAAACGTGCATTAAAGTCTTACAATTCTTATTCTGAGAACTACGGTAAAATAGCGGGGAGTATAGACTCTAAATTAGGAGCCTTAGCTGATTGTAGTAATCTAATTCCTTTATACGAGAAGAATTTTGAGGAAAAGAAAGGTGATGTTAAATGGGTAAAGGGAGCTGTGTCCAGAATGTTTAGCAAGGAGTGTACTGATGATGATCTTTTTGTAAAGCTAGTAGAAGCTCAAAAGAACTTAGATCCATCTGCTGATATTTTTGTGTATTTAGGTACGCTTAAAATGAAAGGTGGAGATACCAAAGGTGCTATGGTAGATTTTGATAAAGCAATAGGTCTAGAAACCGATGGTGTAAAGAAATCTAAAATAGCAATGAAAGTAGCTACTATAAATAAAAGAAAAGGTAGTAAATCTACTGCTAGGAAGTATGCTCAAAAATCTATCGATGCTAACCCTTCAAACGGGAGAGCTTATTTGCTAATTGCAAACCTTTATGCTTCAAGTGCGAATGGTTGTGGTAGCACACCTTTTGAGAAACGTGCTATTTATTGGAAAGCTGCAGATATGGCTGCAAAGGCAGGTAGAGTAGATCCGTCTATAAGAGGTTCTGCAAACCAAGCAGTTGCTAGTTACAGAGCAAAGGCACCAAGTAAGGAAATGATTTTTAGCTCTGGAATGGCCGGAAAGACCGTTACATTTAACTGCTGGGTAGGTGGAAGCGTAAAGGTTCCTACATTGTAAGATGATAAAATATATTTTTGATATTTTAAAAAGCATTGCCATGGTACTATCCATGGCAGTGCTTTTTTCTTCTTGTCAAGATGGTTACAAAAGGGTTGGTGATGAGGCAAAGAAGGTGATTTTCCCCCAAGGTATAGCAAAGGACTTTGTGCTCACATATACTGAACTACCGGAGAACATTGGCGCAGAGGCTTTAGGTTCATCAAAAGTAATGGCGGTGCTTTCGGGTCCTGTGAATAACGATTTTGAAAACCTAATATTTCCCTATCAAACCTTTCCTGAAGGCCTTTTGCTTGAAATTTATAATGAAAAGAACGAGAGAACTACGGTAGAAGCAGAGTATGGAATTTATTATACCGCCACAGGTTTAGTAGACCTGCAAGGAAATGTAGTCATTAAATCGGATGATGGTAAAAAGTTAGAAACACCCCAGTTGTTCTATGATAGAGGGAACGAATGGGCGTTCACCCAAGAAACTTTTAAATTCACCAACCCGGAAGACGGCACCGTAATGGACGGCAAGGGGATGGACATAAAGAAAGACTTAAGTGTCATGAACGCTCACAAGACCTTTGGACTAATGCTAATTAAAGAGGAAACAGATGATTAAGATTTTACGGTATACAGAATATTTATATGCTATAGTTGCTATATTTTCAGTGTATAGAATTTTTACCGATTGGAGTACGGATAGGGATATGGCATACATTTTTATTTTTTTCACCGTCATATCTACGGGAATGTTTTTTTTTAGAAGAAACTATCGAAAAAAGTTTGAGCAACGCGAAAAGAATAAGGAGAACCAATAGTGGATCCAGATGCCCTAATTATTATCTTTTCGCTTATTTTTTCCGCCTTTTTTTCGGGGATGGAGATAGCTTTTGTGTCCGCGAACAAGATTCATATCGAAATTGAAAAAAAGCAGGAGGGTGTTTTAGCTAAAGTACTTACTAGGCTTACTAAGAAACCATCCAAGTTTATTGCTACGATGCTAATAGGTAATAATATAGCCTTAGTAATCTATGGTCTTTTTATGGGTGAATTATTGGTGAACTGGTTTTCGGGCTTGGCACCTGAAAATACCTTTTTGCAAGTAATGTTGACGGATTTTTCTTTACTTACCCAAACTATAATTTCCACCATTGTTATTCTAATTACGGCAGAATTTCTTCCCAAGGTTTTGTTTCAGATTTATGCCAACAGCTTATTGAGATTACTAGCCATACCTGCTTATTTTTTTTACATTCTATTTTCTTTAGTTTCTGATTTTATCATTGGGGTATCAGATTTTATTTTGAAGTACGTCTTTCGTACTTCGGGTGATGAAGTACAGTTAGCCTTTAGTAAAGTTGAACTAGGGGATTATATTAACGAGCAATTGGGGACCGTAGAGAAGGAGGGTGAGGTAGATTCGGAAATTCAGATATTTCAGAACGCCTTGGAATTTGCTGCCGTAAAAGCACGGGAAGTAATGATACCCAGAACGGAAATAATAGCAGTGGAACTCCAGGAGACCTTGAAAAATTTAGCAAAGATTTTTACAGAAACTGGGCTTTCTAAAGTTTTGGTCTATAACGATACGGTAGACAATGTAATAGGGTACATACATTCTTACGAGCTATTTAAAAAACCGAAAACTATAAAGAGTATAATGCTTCCGGTAGAGTTTGTTCCCGAAACAATGCTTATTCAGGATATTTTGAATGTTTTGATAAAAAAAAGAAAGAGTATTGCGGTTGTATTGGATGAGTACGGAGGAACATCTGGCCTAATGACGGTAGAGGATATAGTAGAGGAATTATTCGGAGAAATTGAGGACGAACATGATACTACTGATTTAAGGGAAGAGCAGATAGATGAAACTCATTTCCTTTTTTCAGCTCGTCTGGAAGTGGATTATATCAACGAAAATTATAGACTGGAGCTAAATTCCTCTGAAGAATATGAAACATTAGGTGGGATGTTAGTGCACCAATTAGGTGAGATTCCTGAAAAGGAGGCAGAAATCATGATAGATAATTTTAGGTTTACCATTCTAGAAGTTTCCAATACTAAGATAGACCTTGTCGCATTGGAACTAATGGATATGGACTAACAGCTTTTATAACTATCATTTCCAGTGTTTTTAGTTTTTATTATTTCAATTAAAAATGGTAATTTCGCAAAC
>CAZDOW010000072.1:0-17336 GCA_964507115.1 uncultured Maribacter sp. | reverse complement strand
TATTATGGTAATGTGAGTCCTGTAGGACCACGTGGAGTATACGATGAAGCCAAACGCTTTATGGAGTCGCTTACCATGGCTTACCACCGCTACCATGGCTTAGAAACACGAATTGTACGTATTTTTAATACTTACGGACCTAGAATGCGGCTAAATGATGGTCGAGTAGTACCAGCTTTTATGGGTCAGGCATTAAGAGGAGAGGATCTTACGGTATTTGGAGATGGATCCCAGACGCGTTCCTTTTGTTTTATAGACGATCAAGTTGAGGGAATATACCGGTTGTTATTAAGTGATTATGCAGAACCCGTGAATATTGGGAATCCACACGAAACTACGATAAAGGAATTTGCAGAAGAGATTATAGCGCTTACGGGTACACATCAAAAGATAATATACAAGCCCCTCCCTAAGGACGATCCCTTACAGCGGCAGCCTGATATCACTAAGGCTAGGGAAATCTTAGGATGGGAGCCGAAGGTAGGTCGTTCAGAAGGCCTAAAAATCGTATATGATTATTTTAAGTCACTTTCACCGGAAGATTTACAAAAGAAAGAGCATCGTGATTTTTCCAATAGATAATTTAACATAAATAGGCCAAGAATTATTTTAGCCAAAATTTTAATAAATGAATATTCTAATCCTAGGTTCTGGAGGTCGTGAACATGCATTGGCGTGGAAATTGAGCCAGAGCAACAATTTAACCCAGCTTTTCGTTGCTCCCGGTAATGCCGGAACGGCAGGTATTGCAAAAAATGTAACAATTGGTGTAAACGATTTTAACGCCATAGGAAAATTTGTTTTAGAGAATTCGGTAAACATGGTTGTCGTAGGTCCCGAAGATCCTTTGGTAAATGGGATTCACGATTATTTTTTAAAGGATGAATTTTTATCAAAAGTTCCAGTAATTGGCCCCCAGAAGATGGCCGCCACTCTGGAGGGTAGCAAGGAGTTTGCAAAGGAGTTTATGATACGACATCATATTCCTACTGCTAGGTATGAGAGTTTTACCTCGGAAACCATAGAAAATGGGTATGCTTTCTTAGAAACGCTTAGTCCGCCCTATGTCTTAAAGGCGGATGGCTTGGCTGCAGGAAAGGGAGTTTTAATTTTAAATGATTTGGAAGCGGCAAAAATGGAACTTAAATCCATGCTTTTGGACGAAAAATTTGGTTCGGCTAGTGCAACGGTAGTTATTGAGGAGTTTCTAGATGGTATAGAATTGAGTGTTTTTGTCCTAACGGATGGCACAAATTATAAGGTGTTGCCTACCGCAAAAGACTATAAACGCATTGGTGAAGGAGACACGGGACTTAATACAGGTGGTATGGGGGCTATTTCGCCTGTTCCATTTGCTAATGAAGCTCTAATGTATAAGATAGAGCAACAAATAGTAAAACCAACCGTAGATGGGCTTAAAATTGATAAGCTGCCGTATAAAGGTTTTATATTCATTGGACTTATAAAAGTGGGAGATGACCCCAAGGTTATAGAATATAATGTGCGTTTGGGCGACCCGGAGACCGAGGTCGTAATTCCGCGTATTAAAAACGACTTGGTAACCTTGTTTCAAGCAGTGGCAGAGGGTACTTTGGACGAAGTTGATTTAGAGTTGGACAATCGGACTGCAGCTACAATAATGACAGTTTCTGGCGGGTATCCTGGGAGTTATGAAAAAGGGAAGAAAATCACAGGAATAGAAACAATAACGGATTCCCTAGTTTTTCATGCTGGCACGACTATAAAAGACGGGCAAACAGCAACCAACGGGGGTCGTGTTATGGCCATAACTTCCTTTGGAGAGGATTTTAAATCGGCTTTGGAGCTATCTTATAAAAATGTAGAAAAACTTTCGTTTCAGGGTATGAACTACAGAAAAGATATCGGTTTTGACCTTTAAAGTGACACTGTAAAAAAATAGAAAAGCACAGTGTAATTCGGAATCGAAGCCAAATTAAAGGGTGCTTTTTAATAAAAGTGTAATGTTTGTTATAGGTAAGAGTGTGAGGTTATGGACTTATCCTCTTCACCATTATCGTTGTACTTTTTCAACTGTAACATCCAATAAACAAAGGCTACAGAACCAATAAGCATGAACATCCAATTTAAGGCATTCGAAAGCGTCCAGCTTTCCGCAAACCTTAAAAAATCTAATGGTGCAAATAGTACATTTACAAATAAATCAGCGATACCTTCAAAAAATGACTTCATCTTATTCCTATATTTACAATGCAAAAGTATAAAAATCGTAGATGATTTCAAGCATTTTTGGAAAAACTAAACCTATAAATTTTATAATTTTAGCTGGTTTCTTATTTCTTTTTTACTGGGTGGTTCAAGTTTATCTTTTAGAAACTGATTTTTCTACCAACCAAATAGTGCTTCAAACGGGTGTGCTTAGCGTTCTTTTGTTCAGTGTTTTTATAGTCGATTTTATTGTACAACGAAACAAACTGACCGGATCAAACTCCTATGCAATATTCTTTTTCACCCTTTTACTAGTTGTTTTCCCCGAGACCTTAGCAGATAGCAATGCAATATTTTGCAGCCTATTTCTATTATTGGCTACCAGAAGATTGTTAAGTATAAAGTCTTTAAAGGATATAAAATCCAAAGTTTTTGATGCTACTTTGTGGATTCTTACGGCTAGCTTGTTCTATGATTGGGCTATAGTATACCTTTTACTGGTTTTTGCTACCATTTACATATACGAACCAAAGAATATAAGAAATTGGCTCATTATTTTGTCCGCTAGCTTTTCTTTTTTTATGGTTACATATGCGGTCTTGATTTTATCCGGCACTTCGAATTTTTTATGGACTCATTATACGTTTCAAATAGACTACGGGTCCATTTACCCACCAAAGTGGGTCTCTAGCATAAAGGTAAGCGTATTCATTATCATAAATCTTTTGCTTGCCTTGTGGGCGTTTTTGGCATTGGGCAAAGCGGGGTCCGGTAAGATAATTACCATACGTCTTGTGGCACTTTCATTTGTGCTAGGTCTTATTGTTAACGTTCTTGTGCTTAGTGAAAGTACCTATGCCATTATGATAACGTTCTTCCCATCCGTAATCTTTATCTGTAATTATATAGAGTCCATAAAGAGACAAAAGGTTTTGGAATTGATACTAGTGCTTAGTATTGTAGTGCCATTATTAGCGTTCGTAGGTAAATTAGTAGTTTGGTAAATTGGGGTATATTTGTAAAAAAGCATAGTATGTTTAGTGATTTTGCCTTTAAAATTTTTCAACAAAGTATAGATACCTACCATGTTAAGGATGATGTTTATCAATCGTTTTCGAACCCATATACGCAAGATAGTATAGAGCATTTGCTATATCGTAAAAATTGGATTGATACTGTGCAATGGCATTATGAAGATATAATCCGTGATCCGCATATTAAACCCAACGAAGCTTTGGACTTAAAGCGAAAAATTGACGCCAGTAATCAAGACCGAACAGATTTGGTGGAATTTATTGATAGTTATTTTCTTAAAAAATACCAATCGGTTGAAATTAGAAAGAGCGCTACAATTAATACGGAAAGCCCTGCGTGGGCCTTGGACCGACTTTCTATTTTGGCCTTAAAAATGTATCACATGAATGAAGAGGCTACACGAAGTGATGCTTCTTTAGAACATTTGGAAAAATGTACTGTAAAACTTCAGGTATTGTTGGAACAAAAGAAAGACCTCTCTATGGCCATTGACCAACTATTATCGGATATAGAATCTGGGGAAAAGTACATGAAAGTGTATAAGCAGATGAAGATGTATAACGATGATGAGCTAAATCCGGTGCTAAGAAAAACAAACAAATCTTAGACCTGTAAGGCCTTAAATATATCCTACTAAGAAATACTAGTTCAGTTTTTCTAATTATTTGCAATGCGTAAAGACCATCTTTCAATATCGAAAATGAATTCTTCGGAGCATCGTATAAGTCATTTGTTAGTTATTAGATTGTCCGCAATGGGGGATGTCGCAATGACTGTTCCAGTATTGGTTGCCTTAACCCGCAAATATCCCCATCTTAAATTAACCGTTCTTACTAAACCCTTTTTTGAGCCTATTCTAGCACAGATACCTAATATTACGGTTCACAAGGCGCATGTAAAGGGAAAGCATAAAGGTGTTTTGGGACTTTGGAAACTGTATAAAGAATTAAAGTCAGAAGGAATTGACGGAGTTGCCGACCTTCATAATGTCCTTAGAAGTACTATTTTAAAACAATTTTTTAGGTTTCAAGATGTTCCATTTAAACAGATGGATAAAGGGCGAGCGGAGAAAAAGGCGCTTACCGCGGCCACAAATAAGGCATTTGAACCATTAAAACCAATGCATTCCCGTTATGTGGAAGTATTTCGTCAACTAGGCTTCCCTTTGGAGTTAGAAAAGGAAGATATACTCTTAAGAAGTAAAACAACTCTGAACTTAAAAAAAAGTGTTGGATTACAGGATAGAGAATATATTGGGGTAGCACCTTTTGCTGCTTTTATGGGGAAAATGTATCCCTTAGAGCTTATGAAAGATGTTGTAAAGTATCTAAATGGGTTGGAAAACTATCAAATTATTTTATTTGGAGGTGGTGTATCTGAAGAGCAGCAACTAGAGCTTTGGGAGCAAGAATTTGAGCATTGTATAAGTAGTGTAGGGAAAACCTCGTTTAAGGAAGAATTAGGGCTTATTTCTAATCTTAAGCTAATGTTAGCCATGGATAGTGGCAACGCCCATTTGGCGGCCATGTACGGCGTTCCTACCATTACACTTTGGGGCGTAACCCACCCCTTTGCTGGTTTTTCTCCTTTTGCTCAACCAGAGGGGAATGCGCTTTTATCTGATAGAGAAAAATTTCCCTTGATTCCCACTTCGGTATATGGTAATACATTTCCGAAAGGATATGAAAAGGCAATGGAAACCATTACTCCAGATCAGGTAGTCCAAAAAATACTGGAAGTATTGGAGAAATCGTCTTAAACGTTTACTGAAGTTGCTTTAATTACTTTAAAATATTGTCTTAATTGTCCCATAAACCTATATTTCCTTGCAGTTGGAGCCGCTCCTGCCATTAGGGTTCTAATGCCAAAGTAAGAGCTCATCAAGTATACGGCAACAGCTTCACAATCAACATGGCGATCTATATGTCCGTTGAATTTTCCTTTTTGTAGTGTGGATACAAGATTAACTTCCCATAGCGAAACGATTTCCGTTAGTTGTTTCATTATGTTTTCGTTCTTCCCATTGAACTCGGTCAAAAAATTACTAAGCAAACAACCAAAATCCATTTCGTTATGTACAGCTGTTTCCAAAGCGTCTTCAAAACAGTTTGTAATCAGGTCTAGTGGATTATCATGACCTTCTATAGGCTCTATTAATATGCTGTACACTTTCCTAGCCATTAAATTTTGAATGATTTGGATAAAGAAATCTTCTTTGGAATCAAAATGATAGTAAAATGCTCCCTTGGAAAGGGATAGCTCTTTTAAGATATCATCTACACTAGTATTATAGTATCCATTGGAATAAAATAACTCTAAGCCTTTAGCTTGCATACGTTGCATGGTTGCCATGCGTTTTAATGTTTTGTCCATAATTTCAAAATTTGGGTTAATCCGACCACTTGGTCTTTATAAATAACCCTCGGATCGTATTTATGATCAGGATATTTGGACGTACGGCGTAAAATAATCGGTCAATGCGCAAAATATCGATGTACTACCTAAAATTCTAAAAAGACTACCGACCGAGTGGTCGGTTTAAGTGCTAAAGTTTTGGGCCAAAGAACCTCCATAAATTCTAGTTAAAGAACATCTAGTTTGATTTCTATGCCTAAATCGGGTAACTTTCGAGTAATACGACTATTGATATTGAATAGACACATCAAACTATACCCTTATGTACACTAAAAAAAACTACACCGCTTTTCAAATGGCGTGGTGGACCCGTTTTGAAACTTTTCTTTTTATTATAATTATTTCTGTTTGGGTGGCGCTTTACCACTTTCTTAATTTAACCTGGTTAAAAATTCCTTGGACGCCACTAGCTCTAATTGGTACCGCGGTGGCTTTTGTAGTCGGATTTCAGAATAACTCGGCTTATGATAGAATTTGGGAAGCTAGAAAGATATGGGGCGGTATTGTAAACACATCCCGAACTTTTGGGATGTTCGTTCAGGATATGATTAGCAATGAATATGCTGATAAGGCTAAGTCAGATGAATTCCTGAAAGAGGAAATGAAGACACTTACCTATAGGCACATTGCATGGATGACGGCACTAAGACGGGCGATGAGAACACCAAAAACTTGGGAAACCGCAGTAAATCATAGAACTAATAAAGAATGGGACAACAAGCCGCCAGAATTGAATTCTACCTTTGAGGAGGACATTAAGCATTATATTTCCAAAGAGGACTATGCGTATGTCATGAGTAAAGACAATAAACAAACGGCACTTTTATACCTACAATCCCATCATTTAAAAAAGCTCAAGGAGCAGGGTGTCCTTTGGGAATTTTCCTTTTTGGAATTGGAATCGGTTCTTAAGGACTTATTTACGCTACAGGGGCAAAGTGAGCGGATAAAGAATTTCCCTTACCCCAGGCAGTTTGCCACACTAAATCATTTGTTCATGTGGGTATTTGTGCTTTTATTGCCTTTAGCACTGGTTCCTCAATTTGGGGAAATTGGACTTGAAATCGCGGAACAAAGTCCAGTTATTGGCAAATATTTTGTTTGGGCTACGATTCCTTTTTATGTTATTGTAGCATGGATTTTTCATACCATGGAGCGTATAGGTAGAACAGGTGAAAACCCTTTCGAAGGCACCGCTAATGACGTCCCTATTTCTACTATCGCAAGAGGAATAGAATTAGACCTGAGGCAAAACTTAGGAGAAACCAAAGAAGAGATTCCTGCACAATTTCCTATGAAGTTTAATACACAGTTTTAGATTAATTCCAAGGTTTATCTTTTTTACGAGTTCTTTTAAAGCTACAAACCACCCATTTGAGTGGTTTGTAGCTTTATTTGATTGAATATAAATAGAGGAAGTTAATTAGGCAACCGTCCCCTGACAACTACTACCTGCACCAGCTGTGCACCCGTAACAATGTTGAGAAATAAGGATGTTTCTATCATTTAATAAGTCTTCATTGTAATCTTTAATGTGTTTTACTTTACTAGCCACTTTCAGGTCTAGCATTTGATTAAAGTCACAATCGTACAGCCAACCATCCCAACTAATAGAAATTGTATTGGTACACATTACGTTTGCTACCGCAGAAGGGTTATAAGCTTCTACTAAAGCATACATGTAATCATCATAGTTTTCGGACGCAATTAAATAATCCAAGAAACGGGCAATAGGCAAATTGGTAATGGCAAAAAGACTGTGAAACTGAATATCAAAATCTTCATCCAGAGCTTTTTTAAAGTCCTTTTCCATAGCGTCTTGATCTCCTGGTAAATACGCCCCGGAAGGATTGTAGACTAAATCTAACCGTAAAGAGCTTCCAGGCATTCCGTAACCTCTTTCGTTCAATTCTTGTAACGCTTTTATCGATTTATCAAAAACTCCGTCTCCGCGTTGTTTGTCTGTCTTGCCACGGGTATAGTGTGGCATGGAAGAAATTACATGAACGTTATGCTTCTTAAAGAAATCAGGTAAATCATAGTGTTTCTTATTTGCACGAATAATGGTCAGGTTAGACCTCACAATAAAATCCTTGATTCCTGCTTTAGCGGCCTCTTCCACAAACCACCTGAAATCAGGATTCATTTCTGGAGCACCACCGGTTAAATCAAGGGTATGTGCTTCTGTGTTTTTAATAACCTCCAAACATTGCATCATGGTTTCGCGAGTCATGATTTCCTTTCGGTCTGGACCTGCATCAACATGGCAATGTTCACATACTTGGTTACACATGTAACCCACGTTGATCTGCAGAATTTCCAACTTATTAGGGCGTAAGGGGAAATGACCTATTTCGCTAATTTTATCCTTGAAATAAGGTAGTTCACCATCGGCAAAGATGCCTCCATTCAAAATATCGAGCTGCTTATTGCTTTGTGCTAGTTCGTTTCCTTTTGCTTTTAATGATTTTGTAGCCATTTTTTCAGTATTCAGTATTCAGTATTCAGTATTCAGTTGGTTTGTGAAAAACTACCAGATGACACAGCTAACGGAGTACTACATTGATAATTTATCATATTTATTCATCATCTGTACACCATGTACTAAGGTGGCGCCGCTTTCAATCGCAGCACCCACATGCACAGCTTCCATCATTTCTTCTTTGGTAATTCCCTTCTGTAAACCGTCCTTGGTATAGGCATCAATACAATAGGGACATTTAACCACGTGTGAAACTGCCAAGGCAATCAAGGATTTCTCCCTAGCACTTAGTGCGCCTTCTTCGAAAACCTTACCATAATAGTCAAAAAACTTAGTTCCAAGCTCTTCGCTCCATTCGGTGATTTTGCCAAATTTCCGTAAGTCTTTTGGGTCGTAATAAGAATCTGCCATCTTTTTCTTTGTTTTAGGTTCTATATTCTGTTGTGTAGTAGTATCTAAATAAATAGGAATTCCTTGACCCATTTTTTCAATTTCAGGGAGAATTTCCATGTTGTCCCAAATGCCTGATTTTAGCGTATCTGCGTATTCTTCAGGTAGGTGGTTTTTAAACATTAATTGTTGAGTAGTAGTATAATCATACTCAAAAGACCGATGAGTATATTTTAGGACGCCTTCTTCAATTTCCAACAGCATATACCAGACTCGGGTAGTGCCATCATTGGCTGGCATCCCAATAACACCTGGGTTTAGCCATAGCTTCTCCTTTATGGCTTGATGAAAAGGGAGTCCACAATGCCCTGCAATAATAACATCGCTTTTAGTTTCTTTAAAACATTTTTCCTTATTGCTATTCGCATTAGATTTAAAAATAAACTCTGATGTGTTTTCAAAATCACCATGAACTACGGTAACTTTCTTTCCGCCATATCCAAAACTAATATGTTCTGGAATTTCAGAAATCCATTGTAAGGATTCCTTTGATAAATGCCCCTTGGTATAGGGGAACCAAAGTTTAGAAAAACTATCACAACGCCCGCCCGCTTTAAAATCACAGCCACAATCTTCGCTATCGCTAGCCAATTGTAGTTCCACATTGCCTGCAATGCTCAATGCACCCCATTTTCTGATTAGTTGTATGGTTTCTTCAGGTTGGGCGCAATACCCTGTGATATCTCCAGTACAGATACAGTTCTCTGGAGCTATATCTTCCATTTCGGAGATAGCTATGAGCTGCTCTAAGGCCTGCAGATTACTATATACTCCACCAAAGAGCAATAGCTTTCCATTTTTTGTTCCGATATGTGTTATCTCTTTATCCATTTGGGTGTAAAATAGAGTATAATACAACTTAGAATTCCCCAGAAATTAATCCAAAGTAAATCTGCATATTTTCCAGTGGTAAATATTAACGATTCGGGAAACCAATTGAAAATCAGCAAAAATCCGAATAAAATCCCACAAAAAACACTTAGGTGAAAACTTATCATAGGCGCTTTATCTTTCCAAAATATAAAAATTGGTGTTAATCCGATTACCATGGTTCCGCTTATCGTGGTTGCAGATAGTATTTCGGCATTAAAAAAAACAGGTATAGTGCCGAGTACTGCAATTAGTACCATGGACCAACGCCCAAATTTGATTGAATTTCCAAGCTTTAAATCAATTGCCAGTAGCTTCGAAAAAGACGAAAATGTAGAATCTAACGTAGATGCGGCTGAAGTAATCATTATAAAATTGATAACTAATAAAATAACGACTCCAAAAGCTTTACCAACTTCCACAGCGGCTTGGCCACGCATTCCCTGTGATTGTGCATATACTCCGATAATACTGAAAAGTATAATACATAAAGCACCAATTATACTGGCCCATAGGAAGCTTTTTAGCGTGACTTTTGGACTGCTCAAAAACCCTCTATCTGTTAGCACTGGGTCATGGAAAGGATAACTGAACGATTGTAATACGGCCGCAAAGAGTAAGTTTAAACCCATATCAAAGGACCAAACACCTGAAGTAATGGCGATTGTAGTGGAAAAGTCGGTGTTAGCGCCGAAAATGGCTGCTAAAATAACAAGCAATAGGACAGAGAATAGTCCCATTTGTAAAACGTCTGTAAAGATAGAACTGCTCATACCGCCTTTAAGAACATAGGCCAAGGTTAAGGCGGTAAAAACCAAAACGGACCAATAATATGGGCTAGTGCCAGCATCTCCAAAATAAGTTCCGATGACCATAGTATTACTCCAAACCTCATTGAATAATCGAATGGCGATTAGAATAGAAAAAGTAGCAACAGCTCCATTACCAAATTTGGAAGAAAGAAAATGATGAATGCTGGTATATTTTCCATGTAAACGCATCTTATAAATGATGATACCTGCGACGGCAAAAGAAACATAGTACCCTGCATACGCTACGCCACCTACTATACCATAATCCAATCCTAGATTTGCAGCGTTGGTAATGCTTTTGGCAAAGATCCATGAAATGATAAGACTACCCATTAACATAAAAGTATTGGGCGCTTTCTTCTTTTGAATCGCTTTGAAAAACTGATTGGTATTTTTTGCCAACGGAGAAAGGAAGAACAACACCAAACTTGATGCTATTACTAACCCCCATTGCCAAACTTTTATATCAATCATAAGTTTAAGTACCTAGTATTTCATTAGCATTATCAAAGGCAGTACGCAGGAAATGCTGCAAATTGCTACTGCTTATCTCAACCTTTTATTCGTCCCACCAAACAGCTACGTTAATGTTATTTCCATCTGTTTTACTGGCGGCATCTTGATAATTAATTGCGTTTAGCGCCTCTTCTTCTGACGGATAAGGCATGCGTACCGGAATTAAATTGTTATTCAAACTGGCCGAAATAGTTTTTAATTGCGGAAAGCCAGTTCTTCTATATTCTACCCAACCTTCATACCCGTTTATCATATTGGAAATCCATTTTTGGGTAATGATGTTTTCCAAAGCTTCACCATTTGTGTAAGCTCCTGTTCCTGTTAAATAGTCGGCAGGAAGTTCTACTTGCCAATATCCGAAAGCTTGGGTTACACCAATATTGTATAATGTTTGTCCATCTGCAGTAATTAATCCTTTTTGGGCTGCTTCGGCCAATAGGAAATGTGTTTCCATACTGGTCATGAAATTAGCATCTAAGACTCCTGTGTTTTCTCGAAAAATAGTTCCGGCTAAAGAATAATCTGATAATATAGCCGCATTTTGGGTGGCATCAATTCCGTTTAAGAGCCCATTGAATTCTCCAGTGGTGCTCTTACTAAAAGGTTGGAATAGTTTAGAAATTCTTGTATCGTTCAAATCTGTCAAGATTTCGTCCATAGTTTCGGAGAGTACAAAGTTGTTAAAATCTCCGATACGTAAGCGCGCCAAGCGGAAGTTATTAGGTTCCCCGTCCGTAAAGTCAAAAATGGCATTTTCAGAATTCTCATCGATAAAGTTTCCTTCCAAAACAATAGCTTGCAGTTGCGAAGAAACATCCATTTTATCTGAAATCCGCATCAGGTGCTTGATTCTGAGCGAATTTGCAAAGCGAATCCATCCATCTAAATTGCCTTCAAAAAGAATATCTCCCTCTAATAGAATGCTTCCGTTGTAATTTTCAATAGCAGCGATGCCTTTCTCTAAGTTATCCAGAATACCACCTTCATCCATATATATTGACTCTTGAGTGTCATAAATGGGAGTTACCGTACCGTCAACACCTTTAAAGGCTTCCGAATAGGGTACATCTCCAAATAGATCAGTTAAACCGGCACTCATGTATGCCTTAAGAATCCGTGATGGGCCTTCATAAACTGCAAAGGTTTCGTTTTTTTGAGATAGGTCTAGTATGATTTCATTATCTCTAAGGTTTTTATAGAAAATTGGCCAAGGATTACCACCTAATTGGGGCGATTTTAAGTTGTGCCTGTCAAAAAGGTTAAAATCTAAAGCCGTTGTGTATTGTCCCAATAAATTCCCCGCTGTAAACCCTTCATAGGACATCTGTTCTCCATAATCATAAATGACTTGGCGCAAGAGTAAACTTGGTTGTATGGTTACGGGCGAATTTGGGTTGGTGTTTATTTCCTTAAAGTCTTGGGTGCAGGAAGAAATGATTACTAAAAGAAGAAGTAATATGATTTGATTAAAACTCTCCCGCAACCTTTTCTTTTTAGACGGAAGGTTAAAAAGCGGTAGTTTTCCCACGAAAAAGAGGGGATTAAGGCGTGTGTTGATTTTATGTAAATAGGTATTAATTATGCTATATATCTGTCTCATCTTCTTTCTCTTAAAAATTAAATCCTGCCTTAAAACCAAAACTACGTGTTGATGCATAGGACATATCTTCAACGCCACTAACAAATCCTTGTCCTTGGACTGCTAATTGCTCAGGGTCAAAATGTGGATTTTCTGTAATAGCGAATAAATTTCTACCAATAAGCGATAAACTTAAACTGGCATCCTGATTAAATAGGCTTAGGTTATCAAAAGTATAGCCTACAGAAAACTGTCTCAGTTTTAAGAACGATGCATCATAGGTGTTGTTCTCCTCATGGTTACGGTCGTAAAACTGTCTATAGTAACTCTCTGCTGTTACAGACGCTGTGTTTGGGGTATACACTGGGTTCTCAGATGTGCCTGTATTCACAACACCTTCGGGAATAATACCTGCCTCTGGTCTAAAAGCGGTTTCGGCTAATTGTCCCCCTACATTTCCTAAAGCCCGTGTTCGTGAAACTATAATACCGCCTTGTCGCCAGTCCAATAGAAAACCAAGATTCCAGTTTTTATAGGCAAATTGGTTGTTGAAACCCAACATAAAATCAGGGTTGTAATTACCTAACTTCTGAAGGTTGTTATCCGGAATGTATCGCCCTTCATCCGTTAAGATAAAATCTCCATTTTCATTCTTTAGATAACCAGTGCCGTACATATCTCCCACGCGGCCCCCTTCTTCAACTTGGAAAAATACCGTTTGGTTTTGACTGTTGTAAATTCTCGAATAGGCCAGTGTTAATCTGCCATCTTCCTGCGGTAAGTCTTCCACCGTGGCTCTGCTTGTGCTAAAGTTTAGCGTACTGTTCCACTTAAAATTATCCGAAATGACAGGGGTAATACCCGCTATAACCTCTACACCTTTCGCTCGTACTTTACCTCCATTTACCACTTGTTGGGTAAAGCCAGATGAGATACCAATGGGCAGTGAAATAATTTGATCTTCGGTTACCGCATTATAATAGGAAATATCAAAACGCAACTGGTCGCTAAAAAACCGAAGGTCCGCGCCAACTTCAAAAGAGGATGTGCTTTCTGGTTGAAGATTAGGGTTTGCAATTGTATTTTGATTACTAAAGGTGGGCTGACCATTAAACGGTGTTTGAGCCACAAAAGCACCTGTAGTTTGGTATGGATTGGTATCATTACCCACTTGTGCCCAACTGGCTCTTAGTTTGGCAAAGGAAACGACTTTTGGTAGATCTACTATTTGGGATACAATGAAGCTACTGGAAAAAGAGGGATAGAAAAATGATGTGTTATCCACAGAAAATGGTGTGGCTAAAGCACTGGACCAATCGTTTCTCCCCGTAATATCTAAAAATAAGAAGTTCTTGTAGCCTAATTTGGCAATTCCGTAAAAGCTATTGATGCGTTTATTGGATTCAAATTCAAATACTTCAATTGGCGACGCTCCATTCGACAAGCGAAAAATTCCCGGTTGTGCCAAGCTTGTGGTCTGTGACTGTGCCGTAAACGCGTTTTGATCCAACCTATTGCCACCGATGGATACATCAAATTTTATATCACCAAACTGATTGGTATAGTTTAACAGGAAGTCAGTATTAATTTCTCTAAAAAATACGTTGTGTTCTGCGTAGCCTCCGTTTTGAAAGCGGTTGGAGCTAAAGGCGCGGCGCAGTTGACGTAGTTCGCTAGAGTAATCCATTCCGGAACGTATGGTCGCCCTCAAGTGATTTGTAATATCATAGGTAGCAGAGATATTTCCAAATACGCGGTCTCTATTGAAAGAGTTACGGTTCTCGTTCAAAATAAAGAATGGGTTATCAAAAAATGTATAATTATAAGAGTATTGTTGTATACCTTCTAAACCTGGTTGCCAATAGTCCCTAAGATTGTCAATATTTAAGGAACGTGGTCCCCAAGCTACTAAAGAATAATTCGCATTTTCTGAACCATATCCACTGGAAGGACGGTTATCACTTTGTGAATTGACATAACTTATGGAAGAATTTATCCGTAATTTATCTGTGGGAGTAAAGCCCAAACGAGCACTTATGGTCTGCCTATCCAAATTAACACCAGGAATGATAGATTCACTGCGCAAATCCGTAAAGGAGAGGCGGTAATTGCCTTTTTCAAAACTATTAGAAATGGCGATATTGTTTATTAGCGTTGTTCCAGTTTTATAGAAATCCTTCAAATTATCTGGATTAGATCGGAACTCAGTAGGTGTAATCGGTAAACCGCTGTAAAGACCAGTATCACCGCCTCTAACGACGGTTCCATCGGGCAGGTTTACCGGACTATCAAACTGGGGAATAAAATTTCCCACATTTAATCTTGGCCCCCAACTATAGGTAATGTTATCGCTAGTACCACCACCAAGTCCATCTACAAATTCAAATACCCCGGACTGTCCTTGTCCGTATTCATTTTGAAAGTCGGGAAGGCGAAAGGCAGAATCTACAAAAAAACTGGTGTTATAGCTGATACCTAGGCCTTGTGTGTTTTTTCCGCTTTTGGTTTCGATTATGATAACACCATTGGAAGCTCTAGTACCATAAAGCGCAGCGGCACTGGGTCCTTTTAAAACAGAGACCTCCGCAATATCATCGGGATTTACCTCCATAGCGCCGTTTCCAAAGTCGATTTCCTGAAAACCAGCTGCGGCTTCATTTGTAAAATTGAAGACAGAATTGTTATTAATAGGCACTCCATCCACAATAAATAATGGATTATTATTAGAAAAAGAAGCTTCTCCTCGAATGGTAATTTTTGAGGAGGAACCTACTCCGGTAGCACCTTGATTGATAGTAACTCCAGCTAACTTCCCGGTAAGGTTATCTAAAAAATTGACTGATTTTACCTCCGTCACACCCTTGGAATCAAGACTTTGTACTACATAGCCCAGTTCTTTTGTTTCTCTTTTTAGTCCAAGTGCGGTAAGAACTACTTCATCGAGTTGTTCAGAAGATTCCAATAAGGTTACATCTAAAATCAGCATATTCTTTAAAGGAACCGTTTGTGTTTCATAGCCTAAAACAGAAAATTTTAGAGTTCCAAATAGGCTTGAAACATTAAGATTGTATTTGCCTGCTTTGTTGGATATAGTTCCTTTGTTTGTGCCTGTTAATTGGATATTCACATATGGAATTGGTAATCCAGCAGCATCTGTTACCTTACCTGTAACAGTTTCTTGTGCCAATGTGATAGTAGCCATGAACAATGTCATAACTAACAATAAATACTTCATATAGTAGTATGGAATGAATTAGTAGTCTGGACTGCAACTTGCAGTTGGGTCAATAAAAACTAAGGAAGAAGGACTAAGGGAGACCCTTTGTTAGAAGGCTGACGAATAAAACTAGCTGAAAACAACGAAACAAGTATATCCGCCATTTGGTTTTCAAACTGTAGAAGTAGGGTAAGGAGATTTAATAACGTTGATGAAAGAGATTTTCTAAAAGAAACCAATCTTTTCACGTCTTTAGTGGTATCCAAATCGCCAAGAACAGGTAATTTGTATAACAGACAATCGGTTTGATTAAGAATTGCTGATATGCGGTTAAACAGACTAAACTGTTGCCAGGGTAAACTTTTAAAGATTTCTGGATCAAAGTTAGATTTATGGATACCCATTAAATAGAAACCACCGTCCAATGCCGGTCCTAAAATTGTTTTTTCAGCTTCTAAAGCAGTTTTGGTTTTGAGTAAGTGCGCCGTTTGCAATTGGGGAGTATCATTGCCAATGGTGATGATATTGTCATAACCGTTATCGAAAACTGTTTGTATTGCGTTTGTAAAACGCTCGCCAAATGAGCTGCCTCTTTGGTCTTTGTCTGAAATATGAAAATAAGGGAGCCCCGTCCTTTTTACCTTCTGTATAGTCCCTTCAGTAAGTTTTTGGAACAATACTTCACCTTTTGGCATAGGTTTTTGTGACAACTCCTTTTTAGCGGAATTGGCAAAAATCAAAATGGCTGTTTTGTGCAAAGAATTCAACAGGTTTATTTTTCTTTTCTTAGTAAACTTACGATAAAAAGTATATTGTGGTTTGGTCGTAGAATTAAAAGGCTCATTACAAATGGCTAAACATTTAATTTCTCTAAACCAACTAGCTAGTTTGTTTAACCATCTATATTTATCAGGTGTTCAAAAATAACAACCGTTATTGTAGAAGAAATCAACGATGAAATTCATAGTACCACCTAGAATCAGCAGTTTAAATAGTAATACCGACCAAGTAGTTTAAAGTGTAACCAATAAACATAAACTTGAACAAGCTTGTTTCGTCTTAAACGTTCTATTTTTGCAACTCAACATAACCTATGGAACCTCAATTATTACAATCTAAGTCGCTTGGCCTTGTGCTCTCAGGAGGAGGCGTACGTGGTATGGCGCATATAGGGGTTATCAAAGCCATGGAAGAGTTTGGTTTGAACACTAAAGTTGTTGCAGGAAGTAGTGTAGGTGCTATAATAGGAGCGCTATATGCTAATGGTAATTCTGTATCGGATATGATGCGATTTTTTAAGGAAACTCCCTTATTCAAATATAATTTCTTTGCTTTGGCCAAACCCGGGTTAATAAATACGGAGCGATATATCGATATTTTCAAGGCGTATTTCCCTCATGATAGTTTTGAAGCCTTGCAAAGAGAGCTTTTTGTGGTTGCAACTAATTTGGAACTAGGGCAAGAAGAATTTATTGCAAAAGGGGAACTCATAAAACCTTTATTGGCCTCTGCTGCTCTACCTCCTGTGTTTAGTCCTGTAACCTACCAAGGAATGTTATATGCGGATGGTGGGATTATGAATAATTTCCCATCGGAACCGGTTTTGGGCAAAGTAGACTTTATCATAGGTAGCAATGTATCTATTGTATCTAAATCGCAAAAAAAAGATCTTAATAATTCAATTCAACTAACAGGAAGGGTTACCGGATTAATGATTTATGCTATCAATAGAGAAAAAATAGACAAATGCGACTTGGTCTTTGAGCCCCAAGA
>CAZDOW010000071.1:0-17361 GCA_964507115.1 uncultured Maribacter sp. | reverse complement strand
TGTATGCAAGCTAAAGGAAAATTTTAAAATTTATCAAAGTAACTCCGCTAGCGAGCATCTTTCTGCTCGTGCCCTTAGAAGTAAGAT
This sequence comes from uncultured Maribacter sp., assembly GCA_964507115.1. GTDB lineage: Bacteria > Bacteroidota > Bacteroidia > Flavobacteriales > Flavobacteriaceae > Maribacter. Next base: position 17,274 of record CAZDOW010000071.1, on the reverse strand, counting down.
AACGGTATCCATACAAAAAACGTGCAGGAATTAAAGATTTAAAATGGACAATATGCTTGGCGCTAGCGCTAGTTAGGGAATAGGTAAAGGAGGTTTGGTGCCGCATTTAAATACCTATTACCTAGATGCTGCACTAGTATTTATTTTCCTATTTTTAATCCCACTCAAAACCACCAACTATGAAAAAAGTTATCCTCTTCTTGGTACTACTACTTGGCGTACAAACCTTTGGACAAGAAGCCATGCGCCGTTGGCGTAAACTGAACCAGGTACGTGCAGATAAGTTTGATTTGGTATTGCCTGAGGTGATGCGTGAAAATAACATCGGGATGTGGATCGTTACCAATCGCGAAGGAAATCTGGACCCGCTATACACCGATATGGGTGAAGGTTATGTAACCAGTAATGCGTATTACATTTTTACGGATACTGGGGAAGAGCGTATTGAACGCGCCGCGCTTGGTGTGGGAGGTTATTTGCTTAAAGAAGGTGGTACTTACGATTATTTTGGTACCGCAGATGAGCTGAAGGAATTTGTTGCGAAACGGAACCCCAAAACTATTGGTCTCAATATCTCGAAAAATTTTGGAGGTGCAGACGGTCTAACCCACTCCTCATATTTGGAACTAGCTGAAATTTTAGGTGACAACTATACAAAACGTTTTGTTTCGGCAGAAAAACTGGTCTCGGATTTTAGGTCTAGACGCGTAGCTAGTGAAATTGCTATTTATGGGGAAGCAGGTGAGTTTTCGTATACCATTGCAGAAAAGGCTTTTTCCAATGAAGTAATTACGCCGGGAGTCACCACTTTGGAGGATGTTGCTTGGTTTATGAAAGATCAACAATTCAAAAATAATCTGGGTTCTTCGTTTGGTATGCCATCGGTTTATGTTACTGGCCCTGATGGGGTAATAGCTACGTCAACAGACCGCATCATTCAACGCGGTGATGTGTTAATGTTGGATTGGGGTGTAGGGTTAATGAATATGTTTACCGATATGAAACGCATTGCCTATGTGCTTAAAAAAGGGGAAACAGAAGTGCCAGCGGGAATTCAGAATGCATTTGATCAAGGTGTGAAAGTCCGTGATATTATCAAAAAGACTATCAAACCGGGTGTTACGGCGCAAAAGGCGGAGAATGCCGTTTACGCTGCCTTGACGAAAGCGGGATTCAATAAAATGAAAGGTTTCAACAAGTACACCGATTTGGATAAGACCGATGTTATTATCGGTTGCCATTCGGTAGGGAATTGGGGACATGGCATAGGGCCATCTATTGCCTTTTTCAATCCCGTTCGGTTGAGTTATGAACTAAAGCCCTCAAATTTAATTTCTATCGAGTTGTTCGCGTATTCCAAAGTGCCGGAATGGGGAGGTAAAAAGTTGCGTATTCCCTTGGAGGACGATGCTCTAATTACGGAGCGTGGTGTAGAATGGCTATACCCTATTAATCCTAAAATTTTGGTCATTAAATAATACAGCATTTTGATGTTCAAATGGCTGTAGCTTCTTTCATGTTCCAAAGGTTCTCGATACTAAGTCTCTTTCAGGACTTCACTCGAACTGACATATCGTAATATAACGCTAGTACCTTCATAATTTATAGGAAAAAAAAGCTCAAGCCAACTAAATAACAGCGAGTAAACATATTATTGATACAAAGACCAAACCCAAGGCTCATATTATTTGCCTAATTACCCTCTTTTAAAAATTATCCCCATAGCTTTGCAGCAGCACTAAAAAAGCCGCTCGTATGTCTGCATTTACCGACTTTAAAATAAACAACATGCTATTGAGGGCCCTTTCTGATTTAGGGTTTGATACGGCAACACCCATTCAGGAACAGGCCTTTCCTGTTGCCATGAGCGGTAAAGATATTGTAGGCATTGCGCAAACCGGTACTGGAAAAACCTTTGCTTATCTTTTACCTATCCTCAATACGCATACCTTTTCAAAAGATATACATCCTAAGACCATGATACTGGTGCCTACCCGAGAACTCGTAGTACAGGTAGTGGAGGAAGTAGAGAAACTAGGCACATATGCGTCTGTAAGGGTTTTGGGAGTTTACGGTGGTACCAGTATGAATAAACAAAAAGAGGCCTTAGCCTTAGGTACCGATATTATTGTGGGCACGCCTGCACGACTCTACGATTTGGTTTTGTCTCGAGCATTACAGCTCAAGAATATCAAAAAATTGGTAATTGATGAGGTAGATGTGATGTTAGATTTAGGTTTTCGATTTCAATTGATTAATATTTTTGAATTGTTGCCCAAACGAAGGCAGAATATAATGTTTTCCGCTACCATGACCGATGATGTGGAATTGCTTATAAATGATTTCTTTTCTGGCGTGGAGAAAATTTCAGTAGCTGTAAGTGGTACCCCTTTGGAAAACATAGCGCAATCCGCTTATGCTATACCTAATTTTTATACCAAAGTAAATTTGTTGGTTAATTTGCTTCAGGATACTGAAGTCTTTCATAAAGTATTGATTTTTGTTTCTAGTAAGCGTACCGCAGATTTATTGTTTCAGGAATTAGCAGAGTTTTATAGTGAAGAGATTTGCGTTATCCATTCCAACAAGACCCAGAATTATAGAATGCGTTCCATCAACCAGTTCGATTCTGGCCAAAATAGGATTTTAGTTACTACTGATGTTATGGCTCGTGGTTTGGATTTGGACGAAATTTCCCATGTTATTAATTTTGATACTCCAGCATTTCCGGAAAATTATATGCACCGTATAGGCCGTACCGGTAGGGCTGAAAAAGAAGGTAAATCCATTTTGTTATATACCGAAAAAGAGGAAGAAGCAAAAGAAGCCATAGAAGGTCTTATGATTCGTCAAATAGCGCTTTTAGAAATTCCTGAAAATGTTGAAATTTCCGAGAAACTTACTCGAGACGAACAACCCAAGCATATAGAGCACGAGAATCCATTGCGAGAAAATGAGGATGAAAGAGGAGCAAGTTTTCATGAAAAAAGTGAAAAGAACAGCAAGCAGAATCAAGGAGGCTCGTATAAGCGAATTATTAAAAAGAAATATTCCAAACCCAAAACTCGGGGCGATAAAAATTTTGGAAAAAAAGGGAAAAAGAGGTAGTCAAGGATGTAGTATTTCTGCGCTGTATAGCTTAAAATATGTATCTTAGTGACTGTATTAAAAACAAAATTCACGATTAAAAATCTGCAAAAAATGCGAAAACTACTCACTTTAGTAGCTCTAGGAGCTTTAATAATAGGCTGCGGCGAAAAGAAAGAAGAAAAAAAGGACGGCTTTGAAATGAACCGTGCTAAGAAAGAAGTCAAAAAAGAAGCTGCTTCAGCGGGTGTTCCAGTAGATATGGATAATAAGGGAGTTGGACCTTTTAATGACGTTACTTTCCCGGATGCAATTAATTCGGAAATGGCAGCGGCTGGAGAAGCGAAGTTCCAAGCGATTTGTACAGCATGTCATATGGCGGAACAACGCATGATTGGTCCTGCATTAAAAGGTGTCTATGAGCGTAGAAGCCCAGAATGGGTCATGAATATGATTATAAATCCTGATGGGATGCTAAAGGAAGATCCTATTGCGATGGCTTTATTGAAAGAATATAATAACGCTATTATGCTAAATCAAAACTTAAGCGAGGAAGAAACAAGAAGTGTGGCTGAGTATCTTAGAACGTTATAAGTCTACTAAAATAAATTGTAAAAGCCCTTTCAAACAGAAGTTTGAAAGGGCTTTTTTTGATTTACTCCAAATCCGTAACTTGCATAAGCACTGTTAATTTCTAGCGGTTTCCATGTTCTATCAAATTATTATTTATGGGTAAATTTTGGATTACACTATGTTTTGTTTGTTTTTTTCTTTTAGGGCAGGCACAAGCCGATGTTGAAATTCGAGTAAACCTTCAAGGATATTTGACACATATGCCAAAAACTGCGCGGATACTTAGCCGTAAGGCTTTAAAGAAGCCGACACTAGTGCTTAAAACTAAAAATGGTGCTGTAGTAACCGAGTTTAAGGCCAAACGTGAGAAAAGCGCGTGGTATCCCTTTTCAGATTACTATTCAGTGGATTTTTCTTCATTTCAGAGGGAAGGAGCCTATTATTTTCAGCTAAAGGAAAGTAATACACGAAGTCATATTTTTGAAATAGGAACGTATCCCGATTGGCAAGAAGATGTGGTGGGTTTTATACGCACGCAGCGCTGCGGTTTTAATCCTCACACTAAAAAACTCTGTCATCAACAAGACGGATTGAGTTTTTTTGGAATACGAGCAGATTCTACCCGTATAGATGCTACCGGTGGTTGGCATGATGCAGGTGATCAGCTAAAGTATTTGATCACCAGTAGTAATACTGCGGCAAGGTTGCTAATGGCCTATCAGATGAAGCCTGAAAAATTTAAGGACCAGGTAAACGCACAGGGCTTGGAAGGAAGGAATGGCCTTCCCGATATTCTTGATGAAGCAAAATGGGGATTGGAATGGATATTAAAATTGCATCCAAGTTCCAATGAGCTTTACCATCAGGTTGCGGATGATCGTGACCACCGCGGGTTTAAACTTCCACATGAGGAAAATGCAGATTATGGCTGGGGAGCCAATAGTTTTAGACCGGCATATTTTGCAACGGGAAAACCACAGGGTCTTTCTAACTATAAGAGTAAGGCCACAGGTATAGCTAATTTGGCTGGCAGGTCTGCAGCCACCTTGGCTATGGGCTATGAAGTATTTAGTACTTTGAAGGACTATGAAGTATTTGCAGAACGATGCCGTAAAGCGGCTTTGGAACTATATGCCATGGGACAAAAGCAGGAAGGGTATCAGCAAGGCAATAGTTATGGCGCTCCTTACCGTTACGAGGAAAATACATGGGCTGATGATATGGAATGGGCGGCCGCCAATTTATACAAGATTACCAAAAAGGAACAGTATTTAAAGGATGCCCGTAATTATGCCCAAACGATTGGCGCTTGGTCATGGATGGAGCGGGATACGGCCAGCCATTATGAAATGTACCCTTATGTAAATATGGGGCATTACGCGCTTTGGCAGGTGGGGTCTGAGATGGATAAAAAGCAAACTGCAGCCTATTTTGAGCAAAACTTAAAAAAGATACAGAACCGAGCGGAATCAAATCCCTATGGTGTAGGGCATCTATTTATTTGGTGTTCTAACAACCTAGCAGCGGCCGTAGCGACACAAGCAATGCTATACGAAGAAATGACAGGGTCCAAAAAATTCCGCCCACTTATGCAAAACCATATAGATTGGTTGTTAGGCGTAAACCCATGGAACTCCAGTATGATTACCGAAATTCCAGAAAATACCGATACCCCTGTTGATGTACATATGCCGTTTTGGCGTATCAATAAGGAAAAAATAAAAGGAAGTTTGGTAGACGGACCGCTATGGGCAACGATTCACACTGATATGATTGGCATACAGTTATCTGAACCCGATGAATACGCCCATTTACAACCTAAATATGTGAAATACCACGATGATTGGGCTGATTATAGTACCAACGAACCCACTTTGGACGGTTCGGCAGAATTACTGCTAATCCTAACCTTATTGAATGGGGATTAGAAAGCTACTTTTTTTTCTCTGTTTTATCCATGTAGCCTTGGCTGGAGCGCAACAGGTAATGGACGAATATGGTGCGCTAGTGCGATCCGATACCTTACAGAAAAAAATCTATCTCTGTTTTACGGGACATGATTATGATGAAGGGTTTGACCATGTTTTAAAAGTATTGAAAAAACAAGGCGTACAGGCATCCTTTTTCGTAACGGGAGATTTTATTAGGAGCCATAAAAAATGGATTAAAAAGTGGTCCAAAAACGGACATTTTATCGGAGCTCATTCCAATAAACATTTATTGTATAACGACTGGAATAAACGAGATAGTCTGTTGCACACACTAAATGAAATAAAGATGGATATTGGTGACAATCTTTTGGAATTGAAAAAGCTAGGAATTGCTCCAACATATTTTATGCCACCTTACGAATGGTACAATGCAGAAGTTGTTAGACTAGTCGAGTCTATGGGCCAGATCACAGTCAACTTTTCATATGGTACCCGCTCCAATGCTGATTACACTACTCCGGACATGAAAAACTATAGGTCCAGCGATCGTATCTTAGAGGGTATCTATAAGTATGAAAGAGATCTAGGGCTAAATGGTTTTCACCTGCTAATCCACCCCGGTACCAGTCCTAAAAGAATGGATAAGTTATACCTGCATTTAGAAACGCTTATTGTATTTTTCAAGAAGAAGGGATATGGGTTTGAGCGGTTTTAAATAATTTTAGGTTCTCCAATACACCTGATTGAACACTACTGTTTGTTGCCAAAGTTTAACCGAAATAATACAGGGGTAAGCTTATCTTGTGAGTAGGCCATCCAATACCTTTCGGACCTTAGTACTGTTCCAATCTGCGGCCCCGGTTTCTTTAATAATAATTTTGCCGGTTGCGTCAATGATATAGTTGGTGGGAATACTATTATCATATAACGATTTGGGAGTTTTCATTTTGGGAAAATATACAGGTAGCTTAAACGCTTTCTTCTCTAAAAATTTTTGTACCACTTCTGGTTTTTCATTGGTTAGAAGTATGAAATCAATTTTGTCACCATAATCAGCATATAGTTTTTGAATACTTGGTAGCTCTGCAATGCAGGGAGGACACCATGTAGCCCAATAACTTATAAATGTTATCCTACCTTTTCCAATGGCAATCGATTTTGAGTCTCCGTTGAAAGCCGTCACTTGGTAATTAAAACTTTTGAGCTGGGTCTGGTCGCTTTCCTCTATGAACGAGGGTGTAAATACAAATATCTTAATCTTATTAACGGCAACCTGTATAGGCGTTCGTGTCTGAGGAATAAGTAATAACACCAAAAACAAAAGAAGAAGAATGTTTCCGAGGTTGAATTTTCTCTTTTTCATTACTGTAAAATTAGTAATTTTTATGGGTTAGTTACCCTATGGAAGTAAACAACAAGTCGTGAACAGTCAAAACATAAATTAAAAAACGAAAAGTAAATGACCTTAATCGTTTTTATTAGTATTTGATTTTATGCTTGAATTAAATGAGTCTCACTTGAAACCTAAAATCTAAAATTATATCCTTGGAATATTAGAAAACCTCGGTAAAACATAGCGTAGTTTCGATGAAGTGTTATGCGTGTCATTTCTGCTTATCGGTTCTTTATAACACTTCATCTAACTTTCTTTATTTGACCTAAAAAGGCTGTATTTCAGCGATGTAACACAGGAGACATCCCCATGTTGAGCTTATCTTTAAAGTAACTAAAATAATTGTTATGAACGTTGCTTTAACCTTTTTCTTAGTTCTTTTTCTTAACGCTGCCGCGGTAGCACAAGACACCCAAAATCATGATAAAACTAACGCTACTAAAATGGATGTTGTTTTGGTTACTGGCCTACAAGTTTTTATCTCTTTGGAAAAAGTTGGGATGGAAAAGCCGAATAGCATAACACGTTTGTACCGTTACCAAAATTCTAGAGTAAAAAAGGCATTATCTTTCAAAACAAAAAAAGATAGACCAAAGTTGGCCTAGTCTTTGCGTTATAATTGTTGAGAGTACACTACAGTGCTTTCCAAAAACTAGTAGTATGTTTTTAACTATTCTTTTAGTGCCTATCGCTTTGGTTGCTGTATACATTTCTATTATACCAAAAACAAAAAAGGTACTTCGTCCTATTAAGGTTCGAAGCACCTATAAAAAATTCTAATCAAGGAAATTTTAATCTTTCATTCCTGGTTGTTTAATGGTATAGTTGGTTTTGCTTTTTGCTTCATCAACTTGTCTTTTTACATCAGCCAATAATGCTTTGGCATCATAAACGATACCATCTTTTATGGTGTATTTTACACCACCAGCTCTCACTACTTTATTATCATCTGTAAGTCTAACAGCTCCCGTTCCGTAAAGTACTTTTAGGTTTTTGAGTGGGTTTTCTTCAACTACAACAAAATCTGCGAGTTTTCCTATAGATACAGATCCAATTTTATCTGCCATGCCTAGTGCTTCAGCTCCATTCAAAGTTGCTGCACGTATCACTTCTAAGGGATGAAAACCTGCCTCTCGCAATAATTCCAGTTCCCTTATATACGCAAACCCGTACAATTGAAAGATAAACCCAGAATCAGACCCGGTAGTTACACGTCCGCCTCGGTTTTTATATTCATTGATAAACGTCATCCAAAGTTTGTAGTTTTTTTTCCAAGCCACTTCCTGTTCCGTGCCCCAATCATGCCAATAAGATCCATGGGATTTTTTGCTAGGTTGGTAGAACTCCCATAAAGAGGGTAGGGTGTAGGTCTCATGCCACTCAGCCCTTCTTGCGCGTTGTAGGTCTCTGCTGGCTTCATAGATATTAAAGGTTGGGTCCAAGGTGAAATCTAGTTCCAACAATTCGTTCATTACCGCATTCCAATGCTCGGAATAGGGTTCTGCGGCCTGTTCCCAAAGTTTTCCTGCATTTTCAAAGCGGTGTTGCTCATTCTGATAATTGTAGTCCAAGGGATAGTTCTGTACCGTTCTATCGTTAAATAAGGCTTCTGGAAGTCCGTACCAGTGTTCCATAGATGTTAGTCCTGCCCGAGCAGAATGTAGTACGTTCCATCTTGCTACGCTTAATTGTGCATGATGACAAGCAGAGCCCAGTCCAAGCTTTTTGTTCTCTTCTAATGCCGCTTTCATAATTTCTGGTTCTGCTCCAAAAAACTTAATTCCGTCCGCTCCTTTTTTTGCATTGGCACGTACCCATTCCCTAGCTTGTTCCGGAGTGGAAATGGGAATGTCATTTAATGGATTAAAAGTTTTACTCGTTTGTCCAAAACCTGTGTACGTAAGGATACGAGGTGCGATTATTTCATTTTTCGCACTTTTCCTTTTTAAATCCATCGCAAAATCTATACCTCTTCCACTTGGTTCCCTAACCGTGGTAATACCATGAGCCATCCACAGTTTAAACACATAGTCTGGCTCCGCTCCTTGTGCAGTTCCTCCAATATGGCCGTGCATATCTATAAAACCGGGTAAAAGATACATACCGTTACAATCCAGTTCTTTTCCTCCAGCTGCTAACTGAGGTCTCCTACTTTCATCTATAGGAACACCATCATAACCAACGACTTGAATTTTTTTAATAATATTGTTCTCAACCACAATATCGATTGGGCCTTGTGGTGGGGCACCATTTCCATTAATCAACATAACCCCTCTAATGATTAATTGTGAATGTGGTCCGTCTCCTTGGAGCGATTGGGCGACCAGATTACCTGCGGATATAAGGGCCAAGAGTAAGAATAACTGTATTTTTTTCATCATGTATGTTTTAGTAGTCAGTAAACAGAAGTTGTTATTTTTCAGAGGGAATGTTTATTTTATCCCCAAGAAATAGTGCGTTCAAAAATAATCGGTTAGTTCCATACCAAGAACCTCTAAAGTTGGGATTGTCCGCAAAAAGCACAGCTCTTCCGCCACCTACTTTGCTTACCAATAGAGAAGCAGAAGGCTTTACTTTTTCCTCCATGTTCTTTTTGGTAATAAATCCATCAATATGAGGATTTTTCGCATATTTAGCCACCGTAGCATACGAATTTTTGCTAGGTGCAAGCCAAACTGTATTGTTTTTGTAAACGGGAATACTCTTGTCATGATACCCATAAGCTAGGGGATGGGTTACATCTAAATCAACCTTTAAAATAACACCTCCAATACTTTCTTTTCCTGTATTTTCTCGTGCATCCACATAGGACTTTCTTTCAGTGATTTTAGTAGAATCCTTTTCTGTTTTCGTGAGTTTTTCATTCACTAATTTTTTATCAATTGCCCATTTGCTTGCCGTACCTATCGTAATTAAGGTATTGCCTTTACTGGTCCAATCTTTAATTTTTGCTACTTGTTTTTCCGATAGATCGTACCTTCCGGAAACCATGACCAAGGAAGTGTACTTGTCTAAGTTTACCCTGTTGAAGTTTCGCATTGGAATTTTGGTAATAGGCATACCAACACGAGTATCCAGTAAATGCCAAACCTCTCCTGCCTCATAGGAGCGTACGCCATCTCCAATTAGCATCGCTGCTTTTGTTTTTTTGATTGGACTAATAGCGCCACTTCCCAAATCTATACCTCCTAAACTAAGCCCAGTATCTACTGCAAAAATTGGCACCTTAAATTTATCCTGTGCCCCCTTGATAGCTTTGTACACCGAGGTAGCATCTTGTTTTTGAAGACTGACGGTAATTAACACCGCCCCATAGTTGAAATTTTTAATATTTTTTCCGGTTTTGGCGGTAAAGGGTTTAGCAGCGGAAGAAGCAATGATGCCTTTTTGCTGTAAATAGTAAAGGGCAGCTGGGGCATTATAATCGTCCCAGTCCAGTACATAGGCATAGTCAGATTTTTGAACCGGGCTTTGTTCTATTAAATTGTCCGTGGTAGTAATTTTTTCATCAAGTTTTAGCGAACTTACGGTGCTAAACTTCATATTGTAAAAATTTGCTAATGACCAGGCAGATGCATCGTAATATACACTATCTCGATATTTCTCGTATGTTTCGAACATGGTCTGTACCATTCTGTACTGCGGCTGTTGCGTAGGAACAGAATAGGTGTCCCCGGACCGATACACATCAATTTTGTGCAATAATAATTTATCTATAAAGGCCTTGGTTCTGTTTTGGTCATAAGCATCACCAAAGGTATAGCCCTTGATTTTGCTTTTTGCAGCATTGGTAAGTGCACTTTTAAAGAACTCCTGCTGATATTTGCGCATGTACGCTTTGTTATTCACCGCTGTTTTAACGGTTGTTATACTGGAGGTATATTGATTTCTTATGGTAAAGGCAAAAGTAATTTCACCGAACGCCGTCGTTTGTCTATGTCCTCGAGAACTTGCCTGCTCAAATAATAGTCCAAGGCCTCCTTGTAAATCAGGGTAAGAGGAACCATACCCGGGATAGGTGCCATCAAAAACTTCCTTTGTAAAATATAACGAACCGATACTGTCTAATGCCTTTGCAAATTCATTTCCGAACATTGTATTCAAGTCCTCGTAGTTTTCTTTTGGCATGATGGGATCAAGCGATGCATTGGTTTTCATAGGTTCAAAGAAATAGGAACTTTGAGAACCCATTTCATGAAAATCGGTTACCACATTCGGATACCATTGATGGTACCAAGTTAATTTGCCTCTACTTTCGGGGTTAATACCCAATAGCCAGTCTCTATTAAGGTCAAACCAATAGTGATTGGTCCTTCCCATAGGCCAATATTCATTGTGTTCCGCGTCTTGTGGATCTGCGACTTCCGGACTTCCTTGATAAGTATTGGCCCATTGTGTGTGGCGGTCGCGACCATCCGGATTAATAGTAGGGTCCAAGAATATGACGGCATTTTTTAGATAGTTAAGGATTTCTGGGTTTTCCGATGCAGCAAAAGTGTAAGCTGTCAATAAAGCGGCTTCTGAGCTAGAGGGTTCGTTTCCATGAACGTTGTATGCCAGATTGATAAAAATAGGAACAGCATCATAATTGGAAACCGATTTTGAAGGGTCGGTGAAAGCCAAATGCGCTTCTTGCAGCTCGTCTATGTTTTTTTGATTTTGCGGCGTCGTTAGGGTCAGCATAACCAGTTTACGGCCTTCATGCGTCTTACCATATTCTTGTATGCTCGCTCTGTCTGAAACTTCGGCAAGTTTTTCGAGATAGGCTACTATAAGGTCGTGCCTTGTATGGTGCTCTCCTATACCATAGCCTAAAAAAGCTTCTGGAGTTGGGATGTCTGCATTAAATGGTTTAAATTTTTGATAAAAATAATCCTGTGAGGATACGGTACTCCCATAGAGAACTACCATTAGTAGGAATTTCCTGAACATGAAACGGTTTTTTAAGTTAGCCGTTTAAATATAGGTATTATCCTAGTATAATTACTTTACATACTTTATTATGATGTTGATAAAAAGGAGTAGAGGTATTAAAGAGCTGGTGATAATTGCTGTTTTACTTCGTGAAATTTAATGATATAATTGGTTCCCTTTTTACTATTGTCTCGTTGTATAGTGCCTCGTAATTGTCTGGTGAGGTTATGTATGAGTTTTAAGCCCAAAGATTTGGTGGTTTTATGGTTTACTGTTTCTGGAAACCCAACGCCATTATCCCCTATATTAAGGACGTATTGTTTGTCTAATTCTTTCTTTAATACAATGTAGATTTCCCCTTCTTCTTCATCTGCAAATCCATATTTTAATGCGTTGGTGACGGCTTCATTAATTAATAATCCTAAGGGAATAGCAGTATCTATTCCTAGTTTTATATCTGGAATATCTATCTTAAGTTGAACTTTGCTATCAAGACCTTTAATGGAACGGATAAGGTATTCGCTCAATTCCTGTACATAGGATTTGTACTCTATATGGGCAATATCTTTTCTCATATATAGCATTTCATGAACCATGGCCATAGATATGACTCTGTTCTGCGTGCTTTTAAGTAAGGTTTTCATACGATCCTCTTCCACATTACGAGACTGAAGACTTAGTAAACTAGATACGGTTTGTAGATTATTTTTTACTCGGTGATGGACTTCTTTAAGCAGGGTTTCTTTTTCTTCCATTTGCATCATTAACTCTTTTTTGGAGCGGTAGAGTGCATGATGTGTCTTTAAAAGGTTCTTAGCAAAAATATTACCCAATAGGTATATAGAGAAAAACACAGAAAACAGATTGAACCAGTCTTTGGAATCTGAAGGAACTAAATTTTCTGTTACCTTAAATTCTGGAATGCTTTGTGAGAAAATGACGAGGGTAAGAAACAAAACAAGGATAAGGTATATTTGCCCATAACGACGCGTAGTTACGTATCCTGCAAAAACAACCAGGGCAAGCATAAAAATAAAGGAGCTGTTGATGCCTCCACTAAAAAGAGTAATGACAAAAGCAGTTATGAGTGCCAATACGGAAGAAATATTGTAAGTAGTGGTAAGGCTTTGATGTTTTTTAAAAACAAGGGTATTTGCCAAATTCAGAACACCAAATCCTATTAAAAAGTGTGGAATAACTTGCGTAATGTCAAAAATAAAAAAAGAGACAAAACCAAAGGCGATTGCAATAATACTGGATACGTAGTTTACTTTGAGTAGTAAATTAACCTTGTCTTTTGTACGCTCTTCATCCGTATTGAAATTCATCATAACGTGCTGTGGTTCCTTAAGTTTCAATAGCTCTTTAGTTATGTAAAGCTAGTTATGTTTTGGCCATATTTCAAAAAACTTTATGAAAAGTTAATTTTATGTTACCAGGAAGCCCTGTTTGCAAAGGGTAGAACCAAAAAAAACGACCTAATGAGGGTCGTTTTTTAGTGTAATTTGTGTGTGTTATTCTTCTGTAATTACCCATTCCCCTTTACTAATAAGAGGTTCCGCTTGCTTAAACTTAACGGTTTTACTTTCGCCGGATAGTACATTTTTTATCGTTACACGTTCATTTCTTCCAATTTTGGGCTGTTCCCTTACAATAGTTTCGGTTACCGCAGGACGTTGTCCTTGGTTTTGTCCTACAGCCCTATTGCGAGCCGCAAGTTCATCGCTATTGGGTATCTCCTCCTTGGAAGTCTGTAAATTCTCCTTGCTTCGTTTTACATTGCCCGCTTCTTGGATTTCATTTGTATTTCCAGAAGGCAGTTCTCCCTTGAACAGGAAAGAAACAATTTCCTTATTCACTTTCTCAATCATATCTTTGAAAAGCTCAAACGCTTCGAACTTATAAATCAACAACGGGTCTTTTTGCTCATGCACTGCCAACTGAACTGACTGTTTTAATTCGTCCATTTTTCTTAAATGGGTTTTCCAAGAGTCATCAATAATGGCAAGTGAGATATTCTTTTCAAAGTCCGTTACCAATTGTTTTCCATCACTATCATAGGCTTCCTGCAGATTGGTTACTACACTAAGGCTTTTGATACCGTCCGTAAAAGGCACAACGATACGTTCAAAATTATTTGATTTGTCTTCGTATACTTGTTTTATAACTGGGAAGGCAGCAGCAGCGTTGCGCTCCATCTTCTGTTTGTACTGCTCATAACCGGCTTTGTATACTTTTCTAGCAATATCTTGCGCGCCAAGTTTTCCAAAATCGTCCTCTGTTACAGGAGAGGTCATAGAAAAATACTTGATGAGTTCAAACTCAAAATTCTTATAATCGTTAGCACCTTTATTGCTTTCTACAATAACTTCGCACGTATCGTAGACCATGTTTGCAATATCCACTTTTAAACGTTCTCCTTGTAAAGCGTGACGTCTTCTTTTATAGACTACTTCACGTTGTGCGTTCATCACATCGTCATATTCCAACAAACGCTTACGAACACCAAAGTTGTTTTCCTCTACCTTCTTTTGGGCACGTTCTATGGATTTGGTCATCATGCTGTGCTGAATGACCTCTCCTTCTTCCAGTCCCATCTTGTCCATCATCTTGGCAACCCTGTCAGAACCGAATAAACGCATTAGGTTATCCTCTAAAGAAACGTAGAATTGAGAACTTCCTGGATCTCCTTGACGACCGGAACGTCCGCGTAATTGTCTGTCCACCCTACGGGAGTCATGGCGCTCTGTTCCTACTATTGCCAGACCACCTGAATTTTTCACCTCATCCGATAATTTAATATCTGTTCCACGACCCGCCATGTTCGTGGCGATGGTAACTATACCCGCGTTACCGGCCTCAGCAACTACATCCGCTTCTTTTTTGTGAAGTTTCGCGTTCAACACGTTATGTGGGACCTTACGTATAGACAACATACGGGAAAGAAGTTCAGAAATTTCCACCGAAGTGGTACCAATCAAGACTGGTCTTCCAGACTCACTTAGCTTCGTAACCTCATCTATAATAGCATTGTATTTTTCCCTTTTGGTCTTGTAAATTAAATCATTCCTATCATCCCTTGCAATAGGCCTATTCGTAGGAATTTCTACCACGTCCAATTTATATATTTCCCAAAACTCACCAGCTTCGGTAACCGCTGTACCTGTCATGCCAGATAGTTTGCCGTACATCCTAAAGTAATTCTGTAGAGTAACCGTGGCAAAAGTTTGGGTCAAGGCTTCAATCTTTACATTTTCCTTCGCCTCAATAGCTTGGTGCAAACCATCAGAATATCGACGACCATCCATAATACGGCCGGTCTGCTCATCTACAATCATCACCTTATTGTCCATCACTACATATTCCACATCCTTTTCAAAAAGGGTATATGCCTTGAGTAATTGACTCATGGTATGAATACGCTCACTCTTTATAGTAAAGTCCTTAAAAAGTTCTTCCTTGAGTTCTGCTTCTTTTTCTATTTCTAGGTTTTGCTGTTCTATTTTCGCTATTTCGCCACCAATATCTGGCATTACAAAAAAGTCTCTGTTTTGTTCCCCAGAAATATAATCTACCCCTTTATCGGATAGTTCTATCTGATTATTTTTCTCATCGATTACAAACAACAGGTCCTCGTCCACTTTTGGCATTTCCCTATTATTGTCTTGCATGTAAAAGTTCTCCGTTTTCTGTAACAGTTGCTTTACACCTTCTTCACTTAGGAATTTGATTAAGGCTTTGTTTTTTGGAAGTCCTCTGAAAACACGCAGTAATAGGAATCCACCTTCTTTAGTATCACCTTCCGAAATTAATTTTTTGGCTTCTGCCAAGACTCCTGTTAGGTGCTGACGTTGTTTTTGAACAATTTCGCCAACCTTTGGTTTTAGTTCGTTGAACTCATGGCGGTCGCCTTCCGGTACTGGACCAGAAATAATTAACGGCGTACGGGCATCATCAATTAATACGGAATCTACCTCATCTACAATCGCATAATTAGGTGGGCGTTGCACTAAATCCTTTGGCGTATGGGCCATATTATCCCTTAAGTAATCAAAACCAAATTCGTTGTTGGTTCCGTACGTTATATCAGCGTTGTAGGCTGCTCTTCTGCCATCTGAGTTTGGTTTGTGATAATCTATACAATCTACGGATAGGCCATGGAATTCAAAGATGGGAGCCATCCACGCGCTATCCCTTTTAGCTAAGTAATCGTTTACGGTTACTAAGTGTGTTCCGTTCCCGGTAAGTGCATTCAAATATAACGGTAAGGTGGCTACTAAGGTTTTACCTTCCCCAGTATGCATCTCAGCGATTTTCCCCTGGTGTAAACCAATACCTCCAATAAGCTGAACATCATAATGTACCATGTCCCAAGTAACTTCTTTTCCAGCAGCGTCCCATGAATTTTTCCAAATGGCCTTTTCGCCATCCAAGGAAACATAATCTTTAGCACCAGAAAGCTTTCGGTCGTTTTCAGATGCCGTTACAATAAGGTTCTCATTGTTGGTAAAACGCTTGGCCGTTTCCTTTACCACAGCAAAGGCTTCTGGCAATATTTCGTTCAAGGTGGCTTCGGAAATGGTGTATGCTTCTTCCTTAAGCTTATCTATTTCTGCATAGCTGTCCTCATTCTTATCTATGTCCGTAGATTCATGAACCTCTTTTTCTAGTTCGGCTATTTGGGCCGTAATGTCCTTGTATGATTCCTGTATTTTTTCTCTAAAATCGTTAGTCTTTTGACGGATTTCATCAAGACTTAACTTTTCTAGATTCGCTTCAAAAGATTTTATTTGATTAACTAAAGGTTGAAGATCTTTTACGTCCTTTTTTGATTTATCGCCGACAAATGCCTTTAGGACGGAATTTATAAAACTCATAATGTATGTATTTGTACCGAAAACTTAGAAACCTTAGTTTCTAAAAGGTTTTAATATTTTATTGATTTAATTCGATAATTATAATCGATCATTTCTTAAGAACAAAAGCCATTCCATACTTAATTATAGTCCAAAATACCTTTTAATACTGCCAAAATTACATAAAAAAAAAGCCTCCGAGGAGACTTTTAAGTAGTTATTATGATATGTATGCCCATTGCGGGAATTTGATTAAAAAATAGACTAAACCCGCATTATATATTAATTTAAAATTAATAAGATAGATCTATTTCGTTTAGATCGATACTAATATTCGTCCTCGTTCCAGAGGTAGTCTTCTTCCGTTGGGTAATCTGGCCAAATCTCTTCAATAGATTCGTAGATTTCACCACCTTCTTCCTCCATAGATTGTAAATTCTCTACAACTTCTAAAGGTGCTCCGGTCCTGATGGAGTAATCAATTAACTCATCTTTACTTGCCGGCCAAGGTGCATCACTT
>CAZDOW010000070.1:0-17847 GCA_964507115.1 uncultured Maribacter sp. | reverse complement strand
TAAAATCCTTCTTAACAAAAGTAGACGGAGTTAAAGATGTGGTTATCGTGGAAGGAGTATTTCCTAGAGAATTTATTGTACATACCACAAAGCTTTTGAGCGTTGGAATTATTGAAGATGCAGTCAAACGGCTGGAGCTGCATGCTATTCCAAAAGGGTGGTTTCATTTATAGGTTACTCTTTAGTTAGGCAATAATCTGTCGAATCCCTGCGCAGTGTTGATTTCAAGTGCGTATCTTAAAACGGTTGTTTTATTATTCAATAATTGGTGGTTTATAAAATTGTTTTCGCTTTAGAATTGTTTTTAGGTTAGTCGTATAAATTATAACCAAAAATAGGCAGGTAAAATGTACAAGTCATACCTCTATTTTTCCCATCATGATATAGGTCATTTCTGAAGCAACCTTACCCCTATATATTTATATCATAAAATTTCATAGTGATTAGGTGCAACAATAAAGAAGGCCCTCTTTAGGGATTATAATAGGACTATAGAAACAGATTACAAACACAAAAATGACACGAATGAAACAATTACTGAAATTTGCTACCCCCTTTGTGTTGATGTTATTCGTTCTTTCTTGTAATTCGTCGAATAAAAAAAAGAAAAAGGACCAAGACAATGAAAAAGTTACTAAAAAAGAGCAAATCTATTCTACGGATACCTCAGGGATTTCCTTGCAATGGATGGCCTATAAATTTACCGATAAGCTAGGCGTGGGTGGTACTTTTGACCAGATTGCATTTAGACAGGAAAAGGAATCTGAGTCCATTGAAGATATGTTGAAAAATGCTGAAATAACAATTGTTACTGCATCTGTGAATTCCAAAAATGAAATTAGGGACCCAAAGTTGAGAACGTATTTCTTTGATGTTTTCAACACGGATACTATTACAGGAAAAATTTTGGATTCCGAGCAGGGTAGTGGTGTATTGGAACTGAAAATGAACGATATTTCAAATGATTTGGAATATGAGTATACCCTTAAAAACGATACACTGTTCTTAACCACTCATCTTGATCTTTTAAACTGGAACGGCGATAAGGCATTGAATTCTTTGAACAATGAATGCTACGAATTACACACCGGTCTGGATGGTATATCAAAACTTTGGCCAGATGTGGATGTGACTATAAAACTTCCCGTTTACCAAGGTGATTCTTTGAAGTAAAGAAAATGATAAAACAGAAGACTTCTGATTATACTGAGCATATAGGTTTGGGTTGCGTATACCTTATAAAAACATAAGTTTTATATTCTTTGTTTTACCACCCAATCTGATAACCCTTCCGACTTCTACCACATTCGTTTAATTACTAGTAAACACCTCTTTATCTATCCACAAAAACTAAGAATATACTTAACTTTTTCCTCATTATCCAGTTTGCCATGCTCAAGAACATCCTTTCCATATTTGGTATAAAAATGATGGTCATGTAAGGACTTTAAGTTCAGCTTATGCCATTGTAAATTTTTAACGTGGATGATTCCTTTTATCTCCCACTCACGACGAAGTAAAAGTTTTTTATAGAAAAAGTCAGAGGTCCCAATGTGAAAAACATCTGCATCACACAAAACTTCCGCATATTTGTTTGAAGGGTTTTGGGGTATTTTGGTTGCTTCTATATATAATAATACCCTATCAATTTTATCATTAGGGTAACTGGCTTTTTCTAGATATTTTGAAGCTATGGATTTGCTTATATTTTCATGACCGTCATAAATCTCTGAATGGCCGGCATCATGAAACCAAGCTGCAATTAAAATGGGTTCAGTTTCTTCTTTGCTAAACCCTAAATAATTAGAAATAACTTAAACGTTTGAAACTACTTCTTTCGTGTGTTCGATATTATGAAAAGGAAGTTGGGAGCATTTGCTTTCCACTAGCAGTATAGTACAGTACTTTTCTACTTCTGATAACATCGCAATTCAGTCTGAAAAATTATTGACATTGTTTTACCTTTTAGAACTAGTATATATTTAGAAAATGAATTTTGGGTTATATATGTAGTAAGAAATCAGGGCAGAATATAGGAAGTATGAAAAACACGAACAAAAAGAACATAAAAGCCCAAAGCGCTCCCATAAGAAGGGGATACAAAAGAATACTTCCCTTTGCTTTTGGATTCAGGGAATGGGCAATCAATCCGTGGATACCCATACTTAAAAATGTGAATATGATACCTGCAGTGACAATCAGGAAAATTTTGGAGTGTGTTTCCTGAATGGAATACAGGTAAAATCCTAATCCAAGGGCAACTGCTATCAATATACTTTAGATTCTTCTGGCCATTTCAATAGATTTTAAAGTGCTACCTTAAAATAAAACAATTGATGGTTGGTTCCTCTAAAACTTAAGAGTGGAACCCTACTATAGGATTCCATTTTTTTAACAAGATCGTGATGGAACCATTTTTTTAAGATGCTTTTGTGTTCCCTTTCCAGCATGACCATCAAGTCTGCATTTGTATCCTGGATGTAGGTTCTAAGGGCGTTAAAAACATCTTCCGTAAATAAAATTTCAAAATCCATGCGCATGTACTTCACTTTTTCTTGGAGTATTGTTTTGAACCATTCCATCTGCATCTCTCCTTTATATTCCTCCTTAGTGGAGATATGAACAACTTTAATAGCAGCATCTAACTGCTCGGCCATTTCCGCTAATTTTCGAATGGCATAGACATCCTCTTTCTCAAAATCGGTCGCATAAACAATTGTTTTAATTGGTATATGGTTAGCATCCGAAGGAATGGACAAAATAGGACAGGGTGCCTTTTCAATAATATGTTTTGTGGTGCTTCCCATAATCATTTCCCGTAGTGCACTTCCACCTTTCATACCAATGACTATCAAATAGGCATGCCATTCCTCAGCTACCGAGATAATACCTTTTATTACGGACTTGTTTTCGACAGCTTCTAACTGTATGTTCTGAGCTTTCCAAACGCTGCCTAAATGCTCTTCGCAGAAATTCTTCAATTTAGAGCGGTTTGACGTAAAGGCACTTTCCTCCAAATCCGGAAAAGGTTCATCAATTCCCTCAAATCCCAGTATAGTTGGATAATCGAATACATGGGTAACCACTAGACGCGTATCCATCTGTTCAGCCATTTTATGAGCGTATTTTAATGCGGCTACTGAGTTTTCTGAGTAATCTGTGGCATATAGAATTGTTTTCACTTGAATGTAGTTTTCAATTTAAATATCAAAGCTATAGTCTAAAAGGAAAGTAAAATATGACCTAGGTCATTTAACCGTTTTTTCATCATGACTTAGGTCATGATATCTGTGGAAACACCTCAATAACTTGAATAAATAATTCATTTCTTAATCAGTTTTATCAATCGCAACGAATTGACAACAAAATAAATACGTTAAATAAAGAGAACAATGCCTAAGGAGAACGAACGGCGGGCATCAACGAAAATTAGAGTATCTAGATTTTGAATCATATCTGTCGCATACTTCAGCGTTGTTGACCATAAAAACAATTAAGATTGACTTCATTAAAAATGACCATAATCATGAGCGGTGAACAGCATGCTATGACGAAGGTCATTTTTAGCTAATATATATATCCATAGCTTCATTGTATCAAATATAAACTTAAGATGAAAAATATTCTCTATGCCACCGATTGTTCAAAGCATGACACACATGCTCTTCAATACGCCTATATGTTGAGCGATATACTAAAAGCGAATCTTACGGTTCTACATATATTTAGCCTTCCTCCCATTGGGGTTTCAACCATACGGCCTAAGAAATATCTAAGTAAACATGCTCATGACGAACAATTCCTTGTTTTAAAGCGTTATTGTCACAACCACTTGAAAGATTTACAGACAGGAATAGTCATTAAATATGAAGTAAAAGAAGATGAATCAGTCTCCAATGGCATTCTGTCGGAAACAGCAGCCCTATCTCCTGATTTAGTAATCGTAGGAATGAAGGACGAACACACCGCACGCGGATTGTTTACAGGAAGTATCGCCAAAGCACTTATTCAAAAATTAGCGACTCCCCTTCTTATAGTGCCTAGTGCAAAGCCGTTCCAAAAAATAAAGACCTTGGTTTATGCTACTGACTTTGAAGAGGCCGATGTTTTAGCTATTAAAAAATTAGTAAAAATTGCCGAGCCTTTTGATACCATCATCAAAATTGTACATATTACGTCCAAAGAGGAATATGCGGTTAACGATAAGATAGCTTGGTTTAAAGAGATGGTATTTGAAAAAACAAGTTACAGGAACATGACCTTTGACATAGTTTTTAATGCTATCGTATCTGAAGGGTTACGAGCCTTTATTGATACTACAAGTGCCGATATGATTGCCCTATTGGAACGCGAAGACAATGGTTTTCTGAAAAAACTGTTCCATAAAGATTTGATTAAGAAAATGGAGTCAAAAATCGCTATTCCAATGTTGAGTATTAACGAGGTGGCAGTTTAGGAGTTATCGTACTTAATGTTTTGAGGAAAGGGCCAAGAGGAAAATCCAGATACGTATTAGGCTATTTGGTAACAATACGAACTTTAGAATAAAGTAATAATCCGCCCATCTTTCGTCTGAATGATTTGATAGGTTTGCTTGGCGATGTCTTAGTTTAGGAAATTATAAACAATATCATCAGTGGAACCAACGTCACCACAGATTTGGGTAATTTCGTAAAAACTGCCTATAACTTTTTGACGCTCCAACTCATTTTTATGCAAGCTAAGAATTCAAATACACAAATTAAGCAAGAACTCGTAAACAGTATCGTACATGGCTTTGGAATTATTTTTGGTATCGTTGGTATTCCTATTCTAATTGCCTTTGCTATAAAAAGTGATAACTCTACTGGTGTTATCGGTGCAGCTATCTATGGATTTTGTTTTTTACAACTTTTTACTTTTTCTACACTCTACCATGGATTTCAGCATGCCCAAGTAAAACGCATATTAGAAATCCTTGACCATATCAGTATTTATTTCTTGATAGCTGGCACGTACACTCCGTTTTTATTAATGTATATGCATAATTCTTTTGGTTTTACCTTACTATCTGTTTTATGGAGCTTGACAGCATTGGGAATCATTTTCAAGATTTTTTTTACAGGCAAATGGAAGGTCATTTCAACCCTGGTTTACATCGCGATGGGTTGTATTATGATCGTTGGTGGCCGCACTTTTTTTGAAAGTATTCCCGCCAATATCCTTACTATGATTCTAATTGGAGGTGCACTTTACCTTTTGGGTGTTATCTTCTACTTGTGGGAGAAATATCCATACAACCACGCTGTCTGGCATTTTTTTGTGCTCTTAGCTGCTGTTTGCCATTACGTTGCCATTTTATTGGCAGTCGTCGCGAATTGAATCAGTTTCATTTTAGTATATAAAATTAAAATATAATTAATTCTTCAAAACCTTAGTCTAAAATAGGAAGTGAAAATTTGTATTTCAGCAAGTAAAGAACAAATTAAGGGTGTTTTTTTTGCTTTATATTATCTTTTGAATTGATTGGATTCCTATGGCTACCAAAACATATTTTTTATGCAGTTTAGCCATCCTTAGCTAATGTTTCTTTGCTCGATTTAGCTCCATAAAATTTATCAAATATTATGCATGCCGTCAAATCTCCTGTCACATTCACCGCAGTTCTGAACATTCCCAAAATACGATCTATTCCAATAATAACAATTAGACCATCGATTGGGATTCCCGCACTTTGCAATACGGATGCAAGAATAATGACCCCACCGCCGGGAATCGAGGGTGTACCTATGGAAGCGGCCACAACGGTAAATGTTATCAAGAGAAGGCTCATTATAGACAATTCTATGCCGTAGGCCTGTGCCATAAATAAGGTTGTCACGCATTGAAATAATGCGGTTCCATCCATATTAACCGTAGCACCCACTGGGATAACAAAATCACTGATATTGGAGGATACCCCTAATTTTTCATCCGCAGTTTTCATGGATAGCGGCATAACGGCTGCCGAACTAGCGGTAGAAAATGCCAGTAGCTGTGGTTCTCTTATCGCCCGCAAGAATTTGAGGGGGTTCTTCTTTGTCACGACCAAGGTCAGCACTAAATAGAATAGCAACAATATGATCAGACCCATGACAACTACACTCATATAATAACCTAGACCCAGGAATATTTCAATACTTGTCCTAGATAGCAAAGCTGCCATTAGGCCAAATACAGCATAGGGTACTAGCATCATGGCCCACGAAACTACAATCATACATATCTTTTGAACAGCTTCTGAGAAACGGATGATAGGCCTAGCTGTTTCATTACGGAGTTGGGTAATCGCTACACCGATTATGATGGTAAAAATTACTACGCCTAACATTTCTCCCGTCAAAATGGACTCCATCGGATTATTGGGGATAAGGTTGGAAATGGCATTTGGAATGTTCTCGATAAGATCTGTCTGCTCATCGGGTAGTATTTGACTTTCGCCACTATTTGGAAATCCGCCTAGCTCGAAAATATATTGACCGGGTTTAAAAATAAGAGTAACCACAAGGCCTATCACGATTGCGATAGTAGTGGTAAAAATGAAATAGACCAACAGCCGCACACCGAAGGTCTTGAGGTTCTCGGAGGTATTACCCACAATTCCTGTAATAATCGATGTAAATATCAATGGAATCATGATCATTTGAACCAATCTCATAAAAATTTGACCTGGTAAATCCAGCCAATCCGCAAGGCGCAAACTAATATTTTCTGAAATTAGCCCCATCGATGGATTAAGTAGCACTCCCATTCCTGCCCCTAAAACGAGCCCGATAATTACCTTAAGCCATAAGCGGCCGTTTACAAGGTGATCTAAATGAACCGAGAGTTTATTAAGAGATCTGAATTCTATCATGTTTTTGTTCTTACTGTTTGCTGACGAGTGATATATATAACGTCGGGTATTTTAAGGGACTATATCTTCGGTAAGTCAAGTACTGAATTTACCTATACTAACTTTGGTGAAATCACTTATTTCACGGAGATTTCACGCGTCTTTACTATGCTTTTTTATTTCGATTTTCTTTTATTTTCGAATACCTCCAAGCCCCAAAAGCTAGAAGTACATAGAGTAATAGTATCACAAACATTTCTTCCCATTTGGTTGTCAATTCATAATACAAAATTAGTATTGCGCCACTCCCTAAACCAAAAATTGATACTGTGGTTAAAAGCTTAGAAGAGTTTGTTTTATCTCTTATCTTGTAATTGGCAATTGCCATTAATAGTGACACTAGGAGAAAAGTAATACTTCCAAACTCAAGAATTAATTGAAGACCACCAAGTACTATTAAAATGCTTGCCGCAGCAGACATTGCAATAATTGCATTCTGTGGTGTATTATTTTTTCTAATAGCTAATTTATTAGGTAAATAGCCGTCTTTGGAAATCACAGCCATTAATCTTGATGCACCAAATAGTGTTCCGCTAATAGCACTGCTGGTTGCTAAAACTGCCCCTATTATGACAAGATTAGTACCCCATTTTCCGATTATATTTCCTGCACCTGCTGCCAATGCATATTCTTGATTTTTTATAATATCCCCTTTTGGAATAGCAAATAGAGCACCTAATGAAATAACAACATAAATAGTAATAGCCAATGCAATTGCTATATAAATTGCTCTTGATATATTTTTACTAGGATTTGTCATTTCATTCATGGCGTGAATAACTAGCTGAAACCCTTCATAGGCAACAAAAGTCAATGAAGCTACTATGATAATAGAAAACACGCTTGAATTTTGGGCATCTAAGGCCATATTTTCCATAAATGTACCGAAATCAGTTGTTCCGTTTTGCATTAAGATTATCGATATAATGGTCAAAATAACAAGCTTTGTATACACCATTACATCTTCAATTTTCCCCATTCCATTTACACTCCAAATATTGATTAAAGCAAAAACTCCGATAACACTTATAGCTATGGCTTTTCTTATCCAAACGTTGTCTGCAAAATCTGTACTACTTATGGCATAGGATGAAAAGGTGTATGCATACAATGCTAATGTACTTATATATCCGAAAATGATAAACCAACCAATAGCCGAAGCTTTAAAGTGCGATTTTGGATACGTTAGTTTGAAGAAGGAATAGGTTGCTCCTTCCTCTCGATAATAAAGACCTAATTTCACATAAGAATATGCCGCTAATAAGGCAATTAATCCACCTACAATAATAGCAATAGGCGTTAGGTTTCCTATCATAGCTACTGATATTCCTATAATAGAAAAAATACCACCTCCAACCATTCCGCCTAATGCAATGGCTATTAGTTCTACTAACCCTAACTCTTTATTTCGTTTTCTATGTAAGGGCATTATTAATGGGCATCAATAAATGCGAAAGCTTCTTCTAATTGAGAAATATCAAAATAGCGTTCTTGTCTCCCTTTGCTAGATCTCGCAAAAAACAAATTGTCTATGGGAACTAAAGCTTTTAAAATATTTGAATGTGCTACAATTGCAAGATGCCTCATTTTCTTGTAATTTCTGAGTAACCATATAATGTCTTCAAAAAATGCTTTTGCATTACCATGAGAAATTTTAAGTTCATCAATTTTTACAAGCACATTAATAGATTCAAAACCTTGATTCAATTTTTTTTCGGAAAGTTTTTCATCTGTTTCAGTAAAACCATCAATTACCTGAATAGCTAATAGGTTTGTGTCGAAAGTTTTAATTTGTTCTATCATAACCAGTTATTTTTAAATTGGAATTAATGGTTTCACTATGAATAGTAACGTAATACAGCAGGTAGCTATGCAAGTGCTTAAAAGACCTATTGTTGTGTTGTTCTTTATCCAATATTCACATTAAACAGATATCCAACAAAAGCTGTCAATCCCATTGCAACAGTGCCCCAAAAGGTTATTCTTAAAATTGCTTTTAAAATGCTTGAACCACCAGTCTTAGCTGATAAACCACCTAAAATAATTAGGAATACAATTGCAAAACCATATAAATAATATTCCATATTTAGAAGAGGTAGAAATAAAACTACGATAAGCGGAAGTATACCGCCCACCGTAAACGAAGCTCCTGAAGCTAATGCTGCTTGAATTGGTTTCGCTTCACTGATTTCATTAATTCCTAATTCGTCTCTCACGTGGGCGGCTAGAACATCGTGCTCGGTTAACTCCTTGGCAACTAGTAAAGCCGTTTCTTTTTTAAGACCTCTTTCTTCATAAATTTGCGCCAATCGCCGTAATTCAATTTCCGGCATTTCTTTTAATTCTATTTTCTCTCTTTCTATATCGGCAATTTCAATATCAGTCTGAGAACTTACCGAAACGTATTCCCCAGCAGCCATTGATAAAGCCCCAGCGACTAATCCTGCTACAGTTGCTAAAATAATTGGCTCTCTTAAATTACTTGCGGCAGCAACGCCTATTGCAATACTTGCAGTTGATAAAATTCCATCATTTGCTCCAAGAACTGCAGCTCTTAGCCAGTTACTTCGTTGTATGTAATGATTGTCCAAATAAGCGTCCAATTCTTCTAAATTTTCGTTCATCAAATACGGTTTTTTAAATAGTACCAACCTTTAAATACAAATTTGGTCATTAACATGCAAAAACAATAGTGTTCTTTTTAAGCGTGTTCATCAAATCACTACGTACCCAAAACGATTAGGTAATGGAAAAAATTGGTAACTACTAAACATGTACCCATTTGGGCAGACATGTCGCGCGCATATTTTAATGTGACTACCGAGTTCTCTGTCTAATCAGTGGCGTATAGAATTGTTTTACCTTGAATGTGGTTTTTAATTTAAGTATCAAAGCTATAACCCAAAAAGCTGGCAAAATATGACCTATGTCATGCAATCGTTTTTCAATCATGACATAGATCATGATATCTGCGTAAGCACCTTAATACCTTTATGACTTACAAACAGCATGAATAAATTACAAAATGAATGATTTTGGAAATAGGCCCAAGGGCAATTATATTCTCGAAGCCGATTGGCAACAACTTTATACCATAACGGAAGATTGGCAATCAGATCTTCAATTCTACAATGACGACCTCAAGTTTTTACATCATCTTATCGATACGTATTTTATGTGGATTTCAAAAAACGAGAACATAGATATGGTAAGGGAAATTGAAATTGGGTTACTGGAAATGGACAATCAATCTAGCACGTTGTTGCAGCGTGCAATTAAACATCTCCATCATTTGGCAGAGTTGATAGATGATCCTTTTGCCTATGATTCTCACAAGTTTAGAACGGAACATGAACAGCTGGATTATGACTTTGTCCACTTCGTTGAAGATTTTAGAAAGAACCGAAAAGAAGTCTTTACCATTACCGAACACCTCATCAATAAGGAAGAAATGGTTCGTCGACTCAATTTGGTCTCAAAATAGAGTGTTAATCGTATGATATTTGAGTGTCTGGAATATCAAAAAAATTAAAGAATAGCACCACATGAAAAGAATAGTATTACCCACCGATTTCTCCAAAAACGCACAAAAGGCCATCGACTATGCTCTTCTTCTTTTTAAAAATGAGAGCTGTACGTTTTATCTACTGCATGCATATCACGACGCGCCTTCTTCGTCGAAAAATAAAATGAGTACAGAAGAAGAACTGAACCAAATTGTAAGGGCTTTGGAAGCCCAAAATAAGAACGAAAAATACTATTTTAAAGGATTTTTCGAAACTGATTCCGTACTTAATTTGACCAATCGTACACAAATAAATCAGGGTGCGAATTATGTCTTTATGGGAACAAAAGGCTCATCGGCCCTGCGTGAAATGTTTATCGGTAGTAACACCCTAGATTTCATTAAATACATTGATAAATGCCCACTAGTCGTAGTACCCGAAGCATATGAATATAATGGTCTTACGGAAATTGTTTTCGCAACTGATTTTAAACATGCCTTCACGACTATGGAGCTTGTTCCACTTATACAAATGGCCTTGCTTTGGGATACTACGTTGAACGTGGCTCATATCAAAACGAAAGAAGATTTGAATGCTATGCAAAAATCAAACAAAGAACTGCTTAGAAACGCGCTGAAAGAAACCAAGCATCAATTTTTTGAAATTGAATTGCGAGATACGGTGGCCAATACCCTATATCAAATCGAAAAAGCAAACAAGAACATCGGCGCGATGGCAATTCTTAAGACAAAACACGGTTTTTTACAAAAACTAACACACGAAAATATA
The DNA here is from genome assembly GCA_964507115.1 of uncultured Maribacter sp. Taxonomy (GTDB): domain Bacteria; phylum Bacteroidota; class Bacteroidia; order Flavobacteriales; family Flavobacteriaceae; genus Maribacter. The sequence continues at coordinate 6,639 of CAZDOW010000070.1, read as the reverse complement.
GTAAATCATATGGCCTTTAAGACTCAAATACCCTTGTTGGTACTGCCGCTAATTGAATAAGTGGAATATTGGTGTAACTAGTTGTTCTAAATCAGTTAAATAACGATTCGTTCACTATCCTTCTCACCTTAGGGTATAGTTTTTATAATATTCTATGGCGTTTACACTAATTCCAGTTTACAATCTTCAATTTTTAAAGCATATAAAATGAAAGAACTTCATAAAATACTAAACCAAATTACACAAGTCACTGCCAACATCGAAACCAATTACCCTGAACTCTATCGTACATTGGATGAAAACCCTATGACGTTGCCCGTTAAACAGGATCCGCACATGGATAAAATGGTCATGCAGGAGTACCTGGAGAGTTTAAGGGTACTATTGGAGCACCATTTAGAGACACATAAAAATAAATTTGGTAATGGTTGAATGATTAAAACATAAAAGATGGTTCAAACCTGATGCAAAATAAAGCCCGCATACCTAAAGTAAAGGAAAATGGATAAATCGTGTGCGGTAAAAAGAAACAAATAAACAATTAATTAGCACATTTTAGAAAAAATACTATGGGGGAAATCGCGACATCAGACAGACAGATAACATTATTTTACAGCTCTAATTCAACTAGGGCAAAACAAACCTTGGCCTATGCTAAAGCAGAGGGATTGGCCATTCAAGAAATCGACATCTTAAAAACAACATTAACTGGAACTCAAATTGTAGAACTTGCAGACCGCTTACATATGGAAGTGGCTGACTTGGTAAATCAAGAACACCCGTCCTATAAAAAACATTTCGAGCATCACGATTTTTCTACAGACGATTGGATAAAGATGATACGGCACAATCCCGAAATTATGAAGCAACCTATAGCCTTGCGTGGTGATATCACTATTTTGGTTGATACCCCTACAGATATCATTAAGATATGAAGGTGTAGCAATATAACTTATTCAGTTTTTAGTTTGCTTCATAGATAGTATCCACCCATTACTTCACTAAATTCTTTATTTTTTTGTCCTCCTGATATTTATCATGGTAAATTTCTAAAATTTTAAATAATTTTGAATTCCTCTTTAAAAAAGAAGAAAAATTATATCATAACAAGTTTAAATTTTCAAGTGTCCAGATTTGATTAAGGACATTTTAAAGCACTACAATGGTCTCACAAGTTTAATGGGAGAATTTTGGGATACATATAATTAATACAATTGTAGAGTAATAAGCTGACAAGGCAAGTACCGTTGAAGTTGTACTTTCTTCTAAAACAAAAGAACACATTGCTTTTGGTAGTACCATCACAGAACAATGCGCTAGGATGTCTTGCTTTGTACGTAAACGATGCATTAATATTAGGAGCTAATTCTGAAGAAATTGTAGCGACTATTGAAGTGGACATCATCATGGATGGAGGCCCGGAGTTGATACACTGTTCTAAGGCGTTGAGCCAATTGTTAGTGCTAGGAAAAACTAATAATAGAATTAAAAAACAAAATATCATGAAAGAAGTAATTTACAATTCAACCCTGCATTTTGAGCACGAACATTGGAAGTCTGAACTTGCCTTTTGGAAAGATGAGTTAAAATCATTTAAGAATAGGTTAGGCGAATTGGTTACCCGCTGGACGGATAAAGAAGTACTTGCCCAACTGGAACACTACCAGAACGAATTTATCCTTCATGGCGGCGTAATTGAAGATTTGCAAGAAACCATTGAAAAACATGAGCTAAATATTGCAGGACATAGCCAAACAGGCAAAGTATCAATGGATGTTGCTATGGTTAAAATACACTTAGAATTCAGAAATAAAATGGAGGACCAACGGCAGATATATGCTGACCTTAAAAAAGAATTTTTCCGTTTTCTTTCAAAATATATGTAAGAAGACCTATCGGTTATGGCTGTTATAAAACTTCTAAATCAAAAAGAACTTAAAAGGTATGATACCCTGTTCAACGTCCTCGCCAAGTATGGTTTTGAGGACGTTTTGGTGAATAGCGGCAATAAAGAAGTGACACCTAAGAGCTATCTAAATGATTACCCCGATACCAATGCTGAAAAGAGTTTCTCCTTTTTAAAGTATGAACCTACTCGCATGGTTTTGGACGAACTGGGGCCAAGCTATGTAATACTTGGTCAAGTTTTTAGCAATCGGGAGGATATGTTTCTTTCATAATTAACTAAAAGAAATACATGGACGCATATCAAGGGATGAATGAATTAATGGGCACCTATATTTTAGGAGTGCTCATTAGTATGGGTATAGGTCTTATACTAGGGTTGGAACGAGAATACGACAAACTTAAGGATCAAGGATTCGCTGGTATCCGTACCTTTCCCATCGTTGCCATCTTGGGCTTTTCTTTAGGAAACCTTACGGAAAAATTTACACCTTGGCTATTGATTGTAAGTTTAGGTGCCTTCATTTTATTTTTGGCGTTTAATCACTTTTTTCAGAAACAGGAGGAATATGGAAAAGGTCTGACCACCAATTTGGCCCTAATTGCCACGTTTGTTTTGGGAGTAATGGTTTCAGCACAATATTATAGAGATGCTGTTGCTACAGCCGTGATTATCGTTACTCTACTTTCCTTAAAGACGAGGTTTCGTATGGTCATCAGTAACATCACCTCCGAAGAACTATTTGCATTTATTAAATTCTCGATAATCGCTCTTTTGATATTGCCTTTTTTACCTAACAAAACCTATGGCCCTAATGATTTATTGAACCCGTTTGAAATCGGTTCCATTATCGTGATTGTATCTTTTTTAAACTTCATTGGTTATTTACTAGTCAAATATGTAGGTTCTAAAAAAGGGATTTTGCTAACGGCAATTCTTGGCGGTTTAATATCAAGCACCGCAGTAACTTGGAGCTATGCCTCTAGAAGTGTGGAATCTTCAGAACTCTCCAGAAAATATGCTGCAGGAATCATCATTGCCTCTGCCATCATGTTTCCGAGACTTGCCCTCTTAGCCTATATCTTCAATAATGCCCTTTTGACCTATCTGGCACTCCCTTTTTGTGTGTTGACATTGGTCTGCTTGGTTGTCTCTTTGCTATTGATAAAGCGCGATACCAATAAACCTGATACAAATATTAAACTGGGCAACCCCATGAATCTGCTTAATGCCATTGGGTTCGGAGTCATTTATATAGTGATCCTTTTTGCCGTTTTTTATAGCAACGAATTTTTCGGGGAAAGTGGATTGTATTATTCCGCTCTAATTGCAGGTCTGGCAGATACCGATGCCATTACCATAAGTATGGCTAAATTTTCTTTGGATGGTGAAAAACTAAAAGTTGCCTCTTCGGTCATAATTGCCGCAATTATGAGCAATATGTTAGTGAAGTTGGGTATTACTATCTTTAAGGGGTCTAAAACTGCCGGGAAGTTCGTGGGTTATACGTTTGGAGGCGTTATCTTGATCGGAATCATATATATTTTGATACTCCGATAATCTATATAGCAAATTATCCTTTCTTTCAACTATAAAGTATTGGCCTGGGGTTTTTAATACAAGAGTTGGATTATTCTATAATTTCGTAGTCAATACTTAGTTTTCGCAATGCTCTTAAAGCAGAACCAGAGTTTTTATCTTCCACATCAATATCTACAGCGTCCCCTTCTAAGAGTATATCTGTAAGTTCATTTGACAAGGATTCATTAATATTAGATGAAATTTCTACAATACATTTGGCTATTGCTCTTCTATCTGGTCTCTGAGCATCACAAGACAATAAGTTTAACTTCATAATAGTAATTTATTAATGTAATGTACTGGAGATGAAATACCTATGGATTACACGTACACCATAATTGATTTTAACACCCTACAACATTGAAATATAAGTCATTAATGGATTATCTTTTTTTGTAGTTGAAATTGAATTATCCTTTATTTGAACTTTAGTATTAAATGAGTTCGTTACTAATGAAGCTTTGGGGATAACTACGTTTTTACTTTGACTTTTTCAATCTCTTTTCTTGTTTCTTTTCTTTGGCAGTTTTTTCCGGTGCTTTCTTTACATTTTTCTTTGCGTCTTGACCTTTTCCCATGATAATAGTATTTAATGATTAGTTTAATTTTTTATTCTCAAGTAAAAGTTAGTCATTTAATTCGACGTTACGAATTATGACCTAGTGTCCTAATTCATCCTTTTATTTGAACAATATAAGCTTTGGCCCCTTAATGTCAGCCTAGCGCTGGCTACTTTTTTTTATAAAACTAAAAGCTTACCGCTAATTATTTTTGGAAATCAAAAGAAATCCAGTCCGCATGTCCAATATAGCGTAGTTCATTTTCAGGATTTTTGAATACAAGATAAATGGTCTCCTTTTCTAGGGTTGGTTTTACAGGAATTTCATAATAAACTGTTTCTGCCTCTCCCAAATAACTTAGCGTTTGCTTGCCGATAATAGGACCGTCAAGACTCCCTTGTCTAATTTCTAAAACGCCTTTGTACTCATAGTTGCCAGCATAGAAGGCTGCGTACTTTAGGTTACGGAGATTTTTGAGATTCACATTATCGAACCTTAAATACGCATTATGTAAGAGGCCTCCAACAATTTTTGCTGAATTCGCACTCCAGGTGTTTGTTCCCTCACTAATTTCATTAGCATCTTCAGCCTGAATTTTTTGACTGCGAAAAACAAATTGCCCTTGGGTGTTCAACTCTGATTCCAATTGCCCTGGGTTTCCTTTATCCCTATAGGATGCCATGAGCACATATGTGCCCTCGCCCTTTTTAGAAGTGTGCTTATTGAAGGTTAATGTACCTTCTAACGATAGTGATTTTTGACCTGCTTTTTTATTAGGTTTTAAGCTGAGAATATAATCAACAATTTGAGTTACCTCTTCCACGTTCAATTGCGGATGCGCAGCCATGGCACCTTCGCCCCAAACACCACCGCCACCTTTAATAATTTTCGAAACCAGATAACCGGTATCGGCTTTTCCATATCTCTCAGCGATATCGGTATAACTAGGGCCGTTTACCTTTTCCTTATTAGCATGGCAAGCCTTACAATCCGAAGACTCTATTATTTTTTTTCCTTCGGGAATGACATTTCTTTGATGCCCTATAGTTGCTTTTACCATATCCTTACCTTCAGGTATATAATCAAAGGTCACTTTAACGTTTTCCGCGTTAATGGTGTTGTCTAAAGTAGTACCATCCTGTTTATCGGTGACTATAATCTTATAGTCTATTTTTTTGCCATACCAATAAGTCGAATCATTTTCGGTAACTTTAATAGAGAGGGTAGGAGCGTCGTTACCTACCATAATCTTCGTATTGGCAGTGGTTGAATTTCCTTTAGTATCGGATACCTTCAGTCGAACGGTATAGATACCGTCATCTTTAAATATAAATTCAGGATTTTCTTCGGAAGACTGCATTGTATCGTCTGTGAAAAACCATTCATAGCGCAGTGCATCGCCATCATAGTCTAAAGATTTGTTTCCTGAGAATTGCACGGTCAATGGTGCAGCTCCAACGATTTTATCCTTCTCTATTTTAGCAATGGGACTTCTATTACCAGGTAAATAGGAAATACTACTCAGACGGGCGTCTAAGTTTTGTGAATTCCATTTTTGACCATATTCCAAAACATACATTTTTCCATCAGAACCGAAAATCATATCCATTGGGTGTGAGAATTCTGTGCTGGGCATAAAGGCATCTGCTTTGACATAGTTTTGATTTTCATCCATACTAATCACATACACCCAATCGCGCATCCATTCGTATACGAATAGTTTACCTTCAAAATAGTTAGGAAATGGTACTTGGGCATTGGGACTGTCTGAAGCTCGGTACACTGGCCCCGCCATAGGGTTAATGCCACCATCGCCCATCCAAGGGAATTCTTCAGAACGATAATAGGTCATGGGTATCATCGACTTTTGCGCTGGTGGTAACTTCTGAATTCCTGTATTGTTAGGTGAATTGTTTACTAAATTATTAGGATCGAACTTTTCTCCCGCGGTTTCTGTGGAAAAATCGAAATCGTTGTACGGCTCATTATAGCCTCGGGTATATGGCCATCCCCAAAACCCCGCTTTTCGTGCCTGGTCGTATTCACCCATACCACTTGGGCCACGATTTGGATCGGACTTTCCGGCATCTGGGCCCACATCACCCCAGTATAGGTAACCTGTCTTACTGTCAACGGAATGCCTAAACGGATTACGATTGCCCATCACATAGATTTCAGGTCTAGTTTTCGGAGTTCCTTCAGGAAAAAGATTGCCCTCGGGAATAGCATAAGTACCGTCTGCTTGCGGTGAAATACGTAGTATCTTTCCACGGAGATCATTTGCGTTTGCTGCTGATTTTTGGGCATCCCAAGCTTTTCTGCCTTCGCGCTCATCAATAGGAGCAAAGCCAGACGATTCGAACGGGTTTGTATTGTCACCCAAGGCAATGAAAAGATTGCCATTAGGGCCAAATTCTAAAGCGCCACCACTATGACAACAATGGCGATCGGTGGGTATGGTCAGTAAGATTTTTTCAGAACTTAAATCAAGTTTAGTATCGATTAGATTAAACCTCGAAACATGCTGTTGCGAAATTTCACCAGCCTTTGAATAAAAGAGATAAATCCAGTTATTTTCTTTGTAATTAGGAT
>CAZDOW010000069.1:0-18007 GCA_964507115.1 uncultured Maribacter sp. | reverse complement strand
CCCCTGTTGCTGAACTTATCCCGTAACCACATTAGATTACGATCGATATCGTCTGCATTTAGCGCATCGTTTGGTATAGCTACAAAACTTCGTAATTCATCAATACTATGGCGTACATGTGACTTTAGTCCCTCAGGCGTTTGTGCCGTTGTAAGATTCGTTAAAACAAGGAATACTAGAATACACCAGTAGTTTTTCATGAGTTGTATTTTTGGTTACTGAAAAATAAGGATAAAAGGTAGAACGCTAGTCCTTAACTACTTTTTTGATAAGGAAAAGTATTGTTTTTCTACTCAAGAGTAGAAAAGGAAATCCATGAAACATCAAATCGAACCAATCCATTGCTTGCATGCCAACTGCTCCTCCCGCAACCCATTTTAGTTTCCCCCACAAATGCGGTTCAGGGAAAAACGGCGCCAAGCCTAAGGTAAGGCATAAAAGGATGATTAGTTTCCAGTTGTTCAGTAACTCTTTCATTGTGGTCGTACAGCATTTATGAACGTAGAAATTTGTTCAACACCTTTCTGTGTAAGATGCTTTATAAAAGCAGAGCCGATAATGGCTCCCTTAGCATTTTTGGTTGCTGCTTTAAATGTATCCATATCCTTAATGCCAAAGCCAACAATTTGCGGGTTCTTTAAGTTCATTGCTGCAATCCGCTCAAAATACTTCGTTTGTTCTTCTCCAAAGCCCGATTTGGAACCCGTAACACTAGCGGAACTTACCATATAAATAAAACCATCAGAAGCGTCATCAATTTGACGAATACGTTCTTCACTAGTTTGCGGTGTAATCAAGAAAACATTTATTAATCCATGTTTTTTAAAGATATCCTCATATTCCGCTTGGTAAACATCCAAGGGTAGATCTGGCATAATGATGCCATCAATCCCAATGTCATGGCACCTTTTACAAAAGGCTTCTACGCCATATTGTAGCATAGGATTAAAATAGCCCATGGCGATTAATGGTATACTAACCGTTTTACGAATATCTTTTAACTGGTTAAACAGGACCTCGGTAGTCATTCCATTTTTTAGGGCTGCGGTAGAACTTTCCTGTATGGTGGGTCCGTCTGCCAAAGGGTCACTGAATGGTAATCCGATCTCGATCATATCCACACCGTTTTTCTCTAAATCTTGGATAATTTGTAAGGTGTCATTTAAGCTTGGATATCCCGCTGTAAAGTATATGGAAAGTAGCTTTTTATCCTCTTGTAGTTTTTGATTTATTCTGTTCATGTTTGATAGTACAAAGTAAAAGGGATTAAGTGCAAAATACAGTTTTTCATTACATTGTACTTAATACCAGTTACTTAAATTATAATTTGAAATAATCAATATACGTCTGTAAATCCTTGTCTCCACGTCCTGATAAACTAATCACCACTACATCTTCTGGTTTAAATGTTTTATGCGAGAAAATAGCAAAAGCGTGCCCCGTTTCTATAGCGGGAATGATACCTTCTAATTGTGATAATTCTAAGCCTGCAGTCATGGCTTCATCATCTGTTGCTGAATAAAATTCTGCTCTTCCTGATTTGTATAAATGGGAATGCATGGGTCCAACACCAGGATAATCCAATCCAGCTGAAATGGAGTAGGGCTCGGTTATTTGTCCGTCCACAGTTTGCATCAACATGGTTTTACATCCGTGAATAATACCCACTTTACCTAATGCTGAAGTAGCTGCACTTTCACCAGTATCCACTCCTTTGCCAGCAGCTTCAACGGCTATAATACCAACTTCGGGTTCATCTAAAAAGTGATGATAAGTACCAGCTGCATTACTTCCGCCACCAATACAAGCCACAACATAATCCGGATTTTCACGGCCTTCTTTTTCTTTTAACTGCCATTTTATTTCTTCGGATATGATCGATTGAAAACGGGTTACCATATCGGGGTAGGGATGTGGCCCTATCGCAGAACCAATAATATAATGTGTATCTACCGGATTGTTGATCCAGTCGCGTATGGCTTCGTTTGTAGCATCTTTTAATGTTCGACTACCTGAAAGTGCCGGACGGACCTCTGCGCCCAACATTTTCATGCGGGCCACGTTGGGCGCTTGTCTGGCAATATCTATTTCTCCCATATAAACAATACATTCCATACCCATTAATGCACAAACGGTAGCTGTCGCGACCCCGTGCTGACCAGCACCGGTTTCAGCAATAATTCTGGTCTTGCCCAATTTCTTGGCCATTAATATCTGCCCAATGGTGTTGTTTATCTTGTGTGCTCCAGTATGGTTGAGATCCTCGCGCTTAAGGTATATTTTTGCTTTATATTTTTCTGAAAGTCGTTTAGCAAAATATAATGGCGATGGCCTTCCTACATAGTCTTTTAGCAATTGATGGAACTCTTCTTGGAAAGATTCCTCATACATAATCTCCAAATACTTTTGGCGTAATTCTTCTACATTAGGATACAGCATTTCTGGAATAAATGCTCCTCCAAACTCTCCATAATATCCTTTTTCGTCTGCGTGGAAGCCACCGATATGACTTTTTGTTGTTTCCTTTTTCATTTTTCTTTTTTTTATTTCCCTCCTAGCAAAGAGGGAGTAAGGGAAGTGTGCATAAACCCGTCATTCCTCTTTTTCTAGAGGTAGGGTTAGTATGTTTTTGAATTCCCTTAATTCTTCAATTTTTTTTAATCCTGGTTCAGACTCAAAGCTACTGTTTACATCAATGGCATAACAGTATTTGGATTCTGGTCTTTTTAAAAATTCTTTAATTTGTTCTGTGTTTTCTAATCCAATCCCACCACTTAAAAAATAAGGTTTTGTTGATGGATAGGTTTTTAAAACTGACCAGTCAAACCTATAGCCATTACCGCCTGGAAGTTTTCCTTTAGTGTCAAATAAATAATAATCACAAACATCTTCAAACTGCTTAAGTAGCCCGAAGTCAAATTCATCTATTATAGAAAATACTTTTATAATTTTTAGCTGCGGTATTGCTTTCCTCAGTTTATCGCAAAATGACGGTGTTTCTTTTCCATGCAATTGTACCAACAGTAGTCCAAAAGATTTTTCTTTTTCAGCAATTTCTGCTATAGAAGCATCTACAAAAACACCAACTTTTTTTACACTGTGTGGAATTGACGGCATGGCACCTTTGAAATATCTTTTAGACGGTTCCCAGAAAATAAAGCCCAAATAATCCGGTTTTAGAGCGGCTACTTCTGAAGTGTTTTTATTCATGCCACAGACCTTCAACTTCAAGGAAGTTTTGCCTTTTGTTTCAGGCGTTTCGTCTTTGTTTGAATAGTAATAATTCACATTAGTTCTTTAATAAATTCTGTGGCACTTTTACCCGGGTTGTCCGTTTTCATAAAATTTTCACCTATCAAAAACCCTTTATATCCGTAAGTTTTTAAGTCTTTAATAGCTTCTGCTGAGCTAATGCCACTTTCTGAAACCTTGATAAAATCATCAGGAATCAATTTTGATAAGGTTTTACTGGTTTCTAGGCTTACTTTAAAAGTTTTTAAATCACGGTTGTTAACACCCAACATATCCAAACTAGGCATTATAGATTTGTGTAATTCTTCTTCATTATGAACTTCTAGCAATACGTCCAAACCAAGATTCTTTGCAAATTCTGAAAGATTTTTGATTTCTTCTCTAGTCAATACGGCAGCTATTAATAGAATAACATCCGCGCCATAGGCTTTTGCTTCTAAGATTTGATATTCATTTATAATAAACTCCTTTCTTAGCAAAGGCATAGTAACCGAAGCCCGGGCAAGGAGTAAATCTTCTAAAGAACCTCCAAAATATTTGATATCAGTCAAAACACTCATGCCACAGACACCAGCATTTTCATATCCCACAGCCACCTGGCCCACATTGGTATTTTGATTGATAGTTTCTTTTGATGGAGAACGACGTTTGTGTTCTGCAATAATACCAGTATGACTATTTCGTAGTGCCGTTGCTAAGGACAATCCTTTTCTGTCGAACAAAACGGATTGTTCTAATTGAGAAGCGGGAATCAAACTTTTTTTAAGTTCGACTTCCTTTCTCTTATCGGCCACTATTTTATCTAAAATGTTCATCTTTAATTGTTGGATGTTAGTTTATAGTTTTAGCACGTAAAACCATTAACCGATAACTAATTCTTACTCAATTCTTGCAACTTTTTTAAGGCTACCAAACCTTTGCCACTTAATAGTGATTCTTTTGCTTTTACAAATCCGTCTTTTGGTGTTGTGCCTTCTACGGTCGCAATAGCAACTCCAGCATTGGCGCAGACCACATTGTTTTGTGCTTCTGTTCCTTTTCCGTTTAAAATGTTAATGAAAATTTGTGCAGAATCTGGAATGTCATCACCGCCCACTATCTCATGCGCTTGGATAGGGGATAATCCAAAATCTGACGGTTTGATGATGCCTTCAGATCCATTTGAAATCGTTTTTGTATCGCCTGTTAAGCTAATTTCATCGTAACCATCCAACGCATGTAATACGGTAAATTTCTTATCTGTATTCTGATAGAGATAGCCGTACATTCTAGCAAGTTCTAAATTAAAAACGCCAACCATCTGGTTTTTAGGAAACGCCGGATTCACCATGGGTCCTAACATATTGAAAAAAGTTTTAACCCCTAATTCTTTTCGAATGGGCGCAACGTTTTTCATCGCAGGGTGAAATAAAGGTGCGTGTAACACACATATACCAGCTTCTTCAATAGATTGGGTTAGAAAGTCTGCTTTATTACTAAATTTGATGCCTAAAAACTCCATCACATTGCTACTTCCACATTTCGAAGAAACCCCGTAATTGCCATGTTTGGTTACTTTTATTCCTGCCCCTGCAGTTACGAAAGAGGCTAACGTAGAGATGTTAAAAGTATCTTTACCGTCACCGCCGGTACCGCATAAGTCAATTGGATTATAATCGGATAGGTCTATTGCTAAGCAAAGTTCAAGCAGTGCGTCACGAAAACCTTCTAATTCCTCAATAGTAACACTACGCATCATGTACACGGTAAGGAATGCAGCGATTTGACTGGTATTGTATTCACCTTTTGCAATATTCACCAGTATTCGTTTGGCGTCTTGCTTCTCCAGTATTTCGTGGTTGATTAATCTATTTAATGTTTCTTTCATAACTACTGTCCATTTTCATTCCCGTATAGATGGGAATCTTTAGATTCTCTTAATGCCTCTAGCTTTGACTAAAGGGAAACTAGTTAATTATTCACCCAATTCTTAAGAATTTGCTTCCCCTCAGGCGTCAAGACTGATTCTGGATGAAACTGAACGGCTCTTATATCAAATACCTTGTGTTGCAATGACATGATTTGTCCGTTTTCATCAAAAGAGGTAGCTTCCAAACATTCTGGTAAATCTGTATGTACCACCCAAGAATGGTACCTGCCCACTTCAATCTGTTTTGGTAGGCCAGTGAAAATATAGTCATCTTTAGTAATTTCTATTTTGGTGGCAACACCATGGTATACTTGGTCAAGGTTTACTAAAGTTCCACCAAAAACTTCAGCAATTGCTTGTTGCCCCAAACAGACACCAAAGATTCGTTTGCTGCTAGCATATGTTTTTATTATTGCTTTTAACAAACCTGCCTCCTCAGGAATACCTGGGCCTGGAGAGAGAACAATAGTATCAAACGCATCCACGTCGGCTAAGCTTAACTGGTCGTTGCGCTTTACGGTAACCTCGCATTCTAAATCCTCTAGATAATGCACTAAATTATAAGTGAAACTATCATAATTGTCGATCATTAATATCCTCTGTCCCATTTAGATTGTTTCAGCAATTTCTAGAGCCTTGTTCAAAGCGCCAAGTTTATTATAGGTTTCCTCAAGTTCATTCTCAGCGTTAGAAGCAGCTACTAAACCTGCTCCTGCTTGGAAATGTAATTCATGGTTTTTACTCAGGAAGGTTCTAATCATTATGGCATGGTTAAAATTGCCATTAAAATCCATAAAGCCTATTGCACCCCCATAATATCCACGGCTTGTTTTTTCGTATTTTTCAATCAATTGCATAGCTCTATGTTTTGGAGCGCCGCTTAATGTTCCAGCAGGAAATGTGTCTGCTACTATTTTTAGGGTAGAAATATCCGGTTTTTTCATGCCTGTTACCTTAGATACCAAGTGTATGACATGAGAAAAATATTGCACCTCTCGATACGTTTCTACATTGACTAAATTACCGTTTCTGCTTAGGTCGTTCCTAGCTAGGTCAACCAACATAACATGCTCACTATTTTCCTTGTCGTCCTGTGCTAGTTGTTTCGCAAGTTCTGCGTCTTTTTCATCATTTCCAGTGCGTTTATAGGTGCCTGCAATAGGATGAATTTCTGCTTTACCGTCTTTAACTATAATTTGCGCCTCTGGTGAGCTGCCGAAAATCTTAAAATCGCCATAATCGAAAAAGAATAAATATGGAGATGGATTAATGGAGCGCAATGCACGATACACATTAAACTCATCCCCTTTAAAACCTTGAGAGAACCTTCTAGACAATACTAATTGAAAAACATCTCCACGTTGGCAATGCTTTTTGGCAAGAGCTACTTGTTCCTTAAAAGCATCATCTTCCAAATTTGTTCTTACGGCACCATCTTTAGAAAAATTATAGGAAGCAAAACTTCTAACTTTTAAAACCTGCTCCAGTTGTGGTATGTTATTTTCAGTTTCAAAACAATGAGCAAACAGGTACGCTTCGTTTTTAAAATGATTTATAGCAATTATATTCTGATAGACCGCATAGTAGATATCTGGTATGGTAACTGAGTTCTCTTTTTTAGAAATTTCAACATCTTCAAAATACCGAACGGCATCGTAGGCCATAAAACCAAAAAGCCCGTTCGTAATGAACTTGAAATCTTGGTTTTGTACTGAGAAAGTTTTGCTAAAGGCATCAATCTCTCTGGTTACAGCTGCTTTATCCGTAATAGGGGTTTGCTTTTTTGTGCCATCTGGAAACTCTTTTATAATTACTCCATTTTCAACCTTAATTGAAGCAATAGGGTTGCAGCAGATATAGGAAAAACTATTATCATTTGCATGATAGTCACTACTTTCCAAAAGAATACTATTAGGAAATTTATCTCTGATTTTGAGATAAACACTTACAGGCGTAATGGTGTCCGCGAGAATTTTCTTGTGATATGTTTTTAATTCAAATTTCATACTTGTGCTATAAATTGAAAAAGGCTTGTCGTGATGACAAGCCTTTTTATATTTTTCAATAGGGACTAGTTCACGATTATCGTCGTAAAGTATTCCACCACCATGTTTTGTTTATAATGTTCATTATATCAAAGATAGAAAGGAAATTTAAACGCACAAATTTTATAAGCCTAAAAATAAAAATCCCTTTGAATTTTTTTCAAAGGGATTACTATACTATTAAATTAAACTTGTGATATACTTAAAGTGCCAAATCTACAACTAAGTCAAACTCATCATAAATTGTCTTGTCCCCTAAGTTTTCAAAGAAAGTGTCAGAACCATATCGCACATCAAACTTTGTGCGATCTATTTTCATAGTTGCTGTGGCTTTATTCTCGAACATAGAAACAACTAAGGTGATAGACTTAGTAATTCCCTTTATTGTAAGGTCTCCCTTTACAGTATATGAATTTTTATTAAAATTTTCTAGAGATTTGAAAACTAGTTTAGCTGTAGCATGCTCTTCAACACCAAAGAAATCATTTGATTTTAAATGACCCTCTAATTTTTCTTTTCCATTTCCGGCAGTCATGTCGTTATTTGTGATACTTGTCATATCGACCACAAATTCTCCTCCTGTCAATTTTTTACCGTCCATCATCAGAAATCCGGATTTAAGATTGATCGTTCCTTCATGTGAGCCAGTTACTTTATAGCCTTTCCATGTGACCTTACTTTGGCTAAGGTTTACTTCTTTTTTTTCACCATCAACAGGGGTAGTTGCTGTTGCTGAATATCCAAATAATAGAGCCAAAAAAATACTTGATACTGTTTTTTTCATGAGTTTCATTTTTAATATTATTAACAATTTTTCTTTTTATATGTGCGTGAATAATTCTTGGTTTGACTTGCGAACTTTAGGCAGGTGCTGTGTTGCATCTTCTTCAGAACGATATCCGATAGGTAATACGATAGAAGCATTTAATTTTTCACCTTCTAGATTCAAAATTTTATTATAAGCTTCAGCTTCAAACCCTTCCATAGGGCATGTGTCAATTTTTAATTCTGCTGCTGCTTGCATTAAATTACCTAATGCAAGGTAAACTTGTTTGGCAGACCACTCCTCTTTTGTTTTCTGAGGTAGGTCTATCAATTTTGATTTTGCAAAATCACCATATCCTTTTAAAGTTTCACTCGGAATATTTCTCGTCTCAGACACATTTTTAAGATAGTCATCTACTAGTTCTTCGCCAAAATCTATTTCATTTGCAAATACGATTAGATGTGATGCTTCTGTTATTTGGGGCTGCCCCCAGGATACCGGCTTTAATTGTTCTCTAATGTTAGGGTCCGTAATAACGTAAACATGATATGGTTGCAGACCATAGGAAGATGCGCTCATTCGTGTAGCCTCCAATAATAACTCTAGTTCTTCTTTTGAAATTTTTTTGGTAGTATCAAATTTCTTGGTAGCGTAACGCCAATTTCTGTTTTCTAAAATGGAATTCATTTCTGGATTTAAAATTTATCTAATAATTCATTTAATTGTACTAATTGCGAATTGGAAAAATCACTTAATATTTCTGCTTCTTTTTCAAATAGCATGCCATCGATATGATTTAAGAACTCTAAACCAGTAGAGGTAATCTTAATCTCTACTTTTCTGCGATTATGCTGGCATATTGTTCTACTGACATATTCTTTTGAAATAAGCTTATCTACTAATCGCGTGGTATTGCTCATCTTGGTTACCATTCTTTCATTAATGGTAGACAAGTTGGCCGGCTTTCCTTTTTGCCCTCTTAAAATACGTAACACATTAAATTGCTGAATAGAAATTTCAAAGGGTTTTAACGTTAATGCTACTTGGTCGTTTACCTTATTATAAACCAATGATAAATGAATAATAGTCCGCTTTTTTAAGGGGATTTCCTTATTCGTTTTTATAACATTCTCAACATTCATGTAGTTACAATATTTGTCTATACAAATGTATCGTAATTTTTGTTGGATTACATCCGTATACAGGCTAATTTTTTGTTAAAAAACGAATTAGAACGCTCTTAATTATGGTTTGAGCACACAAATGTTCTATGGAAGTTTAAGAAGTTTTGACACGTATATAAAGCAGTTGAGCGCTTAGAGAAAATTATTAAGCGTTCATACAAAATGAGATTATTGCATTTGTGAAAATTCTAAAACAAACTGGAACCATAAATAATACCGAGATATTGTTGTTTCTTAGAATTTGGGAGAAGAGTAAAACAAATCAAGCTTAATTGATTTAGACCCTAACAGTGGGATTAAAGAAGATATCGTTTTTACTAAAAGATTGGTTAAAATCAACCTATTAACAGTATTAAATGGCAATTACAACACATTGAATTTCGTTTAATTTTCTGGAATTACTTATTTTTGGCTAGAAACAACAATTTAAATTATGGCAGATTTATCACAAGAAGAATGGGCAGCAAAACTAGGCGAAGATGAAAATGCCTTTGTTCTTGATGTTCGTACAGAAGAGGAATTAGAAGAAGGTTATATTCCAAAAGCGAATCATATTGACATATATTTAGGTCAGGGTTTTATTGACGAGCTTGAAAAACTGGACAAATCAAAAAATTATTATGTGTACTGTCGATCAGGCAACCGCAGTGGTCAAGCTTGTGCTATAATGAATAGTATTGGTTTTGAAAATACCTTCAATTTGGCAGGTGGATTTATGAATTGGGAGGGCGAGATTGCTGAATAATATGAGAATAAGTAAAATATTAGGCCCGCTTTTAAGCGGGTTTTTTATTTTTATAAGATGAAAGAAGACCTATTACACTATATCTGGAAATATAAAAAATACCCGTTGTCCAGCATTAGCACAACTTTAGGTCATTCTATTACTGTCCAAAATTCAGGAATTCATAATCATTTGAGTGGGCCTGATTTTTTTAACGCCAAGCTTGCTATTGCAGAACAATTATGGGCTGGAAATGTAGAACTTCATATAAAATCATCAGACTGGTATGCTCATGGTCATGAAACAGACGCTAACTACGATAATGTAATATTACATGTGGTATGGGAAGAAGATGTTTCGGTATTTAGATTAGACGGATCTGAAATTCCCACACTGGAACTTAAAAATTATATAAGTGAGGATTTGTTATTAAACTATTCAAGGTTATTTGAACAAAAGCCAAATACGTTTATCAATTGTGGTAAGGATATTACTGCAATTTCATCTTTTAGTTTTGCCAATTGGAAGGAACGATTGTATTTTGAGCGACTAGAACGGAAGTCTGAAGAAGTTTTTGGACTTCTGAAAGCATCAAAGAATGATTGGGAAAAGGTTCTTTTTATTCTTTTGTTAAAGAATTTTGGCTCTAAAATTAATGGCGATTCGTTTTATGAATTAGGTAAGTATTTAGATTTCGGTATTGTAAGAAAGTTACACAATAAACCTAAAGAATTGGAGGCCCTCCTTTTTGGATTAACAGGGCTTTTGGATGAACCGCAAACGAGTCCCTATAAAAAAGAATTACATGATTCGTTCGATTTTTTAAGACATAAGTATCAATTGGATAGGCCTGTATCCTTAAGACTGCATTTTTTTAAACTTAGGCCTTTAAATTTTCCAACCATACGGCTTTCACAATTTGCCCAATTATATGCGTCAGCGCATTCTTTGTTTCATAATGTTATACCTAAAGAGGATGTCGATTTGTATAGCCTGTTTTCAACAAAAACAAGTGACTATTGGGAAACTCATTATACTTTTGGGAAAACCTCAAAAAGGAGTATTAAGAGAACCTCTAGCAAGTTTATAGAGCTTTTAATAATTAATACGGTTCTGCCTTTAAGGTTCTGTTACCTAAAACATCAAGGGCTACCCCTTTCTGATTCATTCACTTTGCCTGTTCGCAATATTTCTTCAGAAAAAAATAGTATAATTAAAAAATATCAAGAGCTTGGTATAAAGGCTGAAAATGCAAAAGACAGTCAGTCACTATTGGAATTATACACTAATTATTGTACGAAAAATAAATGTCTACAATGCGCAGTAGGTTCTGAATTATTAACTTTAAAGACTTAATTTTAGAGCATGAACAGTTTCTATAATGTTTTGCATTATTTACAAAAGAGGGGCTTTGAGGTCTGCCGTCGCATTGCGGAGCGTTTAGGTATTAGAGCAAGGGTGGTTCGAACGTCATTTATTTACCTTACGTTTGTAACCCTCGGTTTTGGTTTCGCGCTCTATTTGTTTTTGGCGTTTTGGTTGAAAATCAAAGACCTTGTTTATACGAAAAGAACTTCCGTTTTTGATCTCTAAATATGATTAAACTTTCTCGGTCTAAAATTTATTTGGCATTTTTCTTAATGCTGGCCGTAATTTTGTTTGGTATTTTGGGCTATCGATTTATAGCAGGCTATTCATGGATTGATGCCATCTACATGACCATAATTACCATGTCTACGGTAGGTTTCAAAGAGGTGCAGCCCTTAGACGATGCGTCAAAAATATTTACCGTAATTTTAATTTCGGCAAGTGTTTTTATTTTAGGATTCGCTATTTCGGTTTTAACCGAATATGTGTTAGGAAGAAATTCTCTTCAACTTTTAAAAAAGAAAAAAGTGAAAAATAAGATTAAAGGTTTATCCAATCATGTTATCGTTTGTGGGTACGGTAGAAATGGTATGCAGGCTGCTCAGCGCTTGAATGCTTATGCCAGAGATTTTTTGATTATTGAAAAAGATAAAGAAATTATAGAAAAGTATGAGTCCGAAATACTTTTTGTTGAGGGTGATGCTAATGATGATTTAGTATTAATAGAGGCAGGAGTTGAAAAAGCACAGTACTTAATAACAACTTTGCCAGATGATTCGTCTAATTTGTTCATAGTGCTTTCCGCAAGACAGTTAAAGAAAGATCTATTCATTATCAGTCGGGCGTCTCAGGTTACTTCTCAAAAAAAATTACTCTTGGCGGGGGCAAACAAAGTAATTATGCCTGATAAAATTGGAGGCGACCATATGGCCTCTTTAGTGGTGATGCCAGATTTAATAACATTTATGGACAAGCTTTCTCTAGAAGGGATACATACTACAAACTTAGAGGAAGTTGCTATTGAGGATTTTGCCGACCAGATGGAATGCAATTCCCTTCGGGATTTGGATTTGAGAAAAAAAACAGGGTGTACTATTATTGGATATATTGCCCCTGACGGAGAATATATTATAAATCCCGAAGCTGATTTACAACTTCAACCTAAAAGTAAAGTTATCGTTTTAGGAAGGCCTGAGCAAATTCGCAAGTTGAATGAAATGTTTCATATCGTCTAACAATCTTTTAGATGTTTATTTGATTGCCGACATAATTTTTAAGATATTACCATTCTTATCAAACTAATTAATTATTAAAAAACCAAAAATTATGAAGTATAGACTTCTAACCCTTCTTACCTTATTCGTTCCATTTATTACTTTTTCGCAGGAAAAAGGGCTTGATGAAATAGTAAATGACGCATTTATGCCATTTGCTACTTGGTGGGAAAATACAGTATTAACACCAGTTCCTATTGCTGGGTATGATATACCTATTGTTTTGATTCTATTAATCTTAGGTGCTACTTTTTTTACTATATATTTTAAGTTTCCTGGTATTTCTAAATTTGGTTTGGCAATAAATACTGTTAGAGGTAAGTATGATGAAATGGATCATCATGGTGTTGAAAAAGCAGAACTCAATATTGTT
This sequence comes from uncultured Maribacter sp., assembly GCA_964507115.1. Lineage (GTDB taxonomy): Bacteria > Bacteroidota > Bacteroidia > Flavobacteriales > Flavobacteriaceae > Maribacter. Next base: position 5,112 of record CAZDOW010000069.1, on the reverse strand, counting down.
GATGGTGATTTAGTGGATACTATCGGAGATGAAAGTAAAGAAGGAGAAGTAAGTCATTTTCAAGCATTAGCAACGGCAGTTTCAGGTACAGTAGGCCTTGGGAATATTGCTGGGGTAGCAGTAGCTATTGCTTTAGGCGGACCTGGTGCAACTTTTTGGATGATAGTCTGTGGATTGATAGGAATGTCGACCAAGTTTGTGGAATGTACCCTTGGTGTTAAATATAGAGATGTAGGAGATGACGGAACAGTTTATGGCGGTCCTATGTATTATTTGTCAAGAGGTTTAAAGGAAAGAGGTATGCCTGGCCTAGGCAAGGTCCTAGGTGTTATTTTCGCTGTGCTTTGTGTTGGCGCTTCTTTTGGAGGTGGTAACGCTTTTCAATCAAACCAAGCAGCTGTGCAATTAACCTCTATGTTCAATTTAGAGGGTGGCGCTACAGGAGTCATAATTGGTGTTGTTATGGCGGTTTTAGTAGGAATTGTTATTATTGGTGGAATTAAAAAAATAGCGAGTGTTACTGAAAAAATTGTACCATTTATGGCCGGTATTTATGTAGTGGCTTCCTTGATTATAATTTTTGCTAATATAGAATATGTAGGAGATGCCTTTGGAATGATATTTTCCGGTGCCTTCACCCCCGAGGCAGGGTTAGGTGGAATTGTTGGTGTTATTATTGTTGGTTTTCAGCGTGCAGCATTTTCTAATGAAGCAGGGGCAGGTTCTGCCGCTATTGCCCATTCAGCAGTAAAAACGAAATATCCTGCAAGTGAAGGTGTTGTTGCGCTTTTAGAGCCATTTATTGATACTGTAGTTATATGTACTATGACTGCTTTAGTAATTATATTCTTTAATATGGATACTGGTGCATTCGATTATGGTAATGCAGTAGGTAGTACTGTTTTACTTAATGACTCTCAAACTTATGTCGGTGGTGTAGATTTAACTTCAATGGCTTACGATTCGGTTATACCTGGGTTTAGGTATGTATTGACCATAGCAATTATAATGTTTGCGTTTTCGACGATGATTTCTTGGTCTTATTACGGTCTTCAGTCTTGGAAATTTTTATTTGGAAGAGGTAAGGCTGCGGATACAGTTTATAAAATTTTGTTTTTACTTTTTGTAGTAGTTGGAGCCGCTGCCACTTTGGATGCAGTTATCAAATTCTCAGATGCTATGATTTTAGCTCTGGTATTTCCAAACATGATAGGTTTGTTATTTTTATTCCCTAAAGTTAAAGAAGAGCTAGTCAAGTATTTGACAGATATAAAAGCTAATTTTAAATAGTAAAAATTGAAAAATTTTAAATCCCACTTCAAGTTCAATAAACAAGAACGAAGTGGGATTTTCTTTTTGTTACTCCTTTTAATTCTTGTTCAAATAGGATATGTCGTTTTTAAGGAATACTACCTCATCGGTTCAAAATCTATGATTCCTGATAATGAAACGCAACAGAAGATTACCGTGCTTAAGCAAAATGCAATACAGAAGGATACGTTTAAAATATATCCTTTTAACCCTAATTTTATTACCGATTACAAAGGATATACTCTAGGGCTTTCTATTACTGAAATTGATAGGTTGCATACCTTTAGAGCCGGTAATAAATTTGTGAATTCAGCAGCGGAATTTCAAAAGGTAACCAGTGTCTCCGATTCTCTGTTAGGCGCTATTTCTCCTTATTTTAAATTTCCAAATTGGACTCAGAAAATATCACAGACTTCCGTGAAAGTTGCTAATACAAGTTTGGAGATTAAAGTTGAAAGTCATGTACAAATTAAAGACCTTAATTCTGTTACGGAAGAAGATCTCAAGAATATCATTGGAATAGGGGATAAGCTAGCGGAGCGTATCGTAAAATTTAGGGATAGGTTGGGCGGCTTTCTCATAGATGATCAGCTTTCCGACGTTTATGGGTTAAAACCTGAAGTGGTAGAAAGAACTTTCCGACGGTTTCGTGTTGTAGAAATACCTATCATAGTAAAAATGGATCTTAATTCCGCTACAGCCCAAGAATTATCGAAATTAGTATATATTCAAAAAAGTGTGGCCTACGGCATAGTAGATTATAGGAATCGCAACGGAGGTATCTATTCTTTTGACGAATTGTTAGAAATAGAGGGTTTCCCCGCTGACCGAATTAACAGAATTCCGCTATATTTGTTGCTAAAAAAATAATGCTATGCATCAAATGTACTTCACTGAAGAACATCAATTGTTTAGGGAAAGTCTAACGAATTTTTTACAAAAAGAAGTAGTGCCTCACATAGATAAATGGGAGGAGACGGGAACAATTGAAAATTTTATTTGGCAGAAATTTGGGGAAATGGGCTTTTTTGGTCTTGCCACACCCGAAGAGGATGGAGGTTTGGGACTGGATTTGTTCTATACTGTTGTTCTTTTAGAAGAGCTACAAAAAATCAATTCAGGCGGATTTGCCGCTGCTATTTGGGCGCATGTGTATCTGGCTATGACCCATTTGAACAAAAACGGAAATCAGTACCAAAAGGACACCTATTTACAGCCTTCCGTAAACGGAGAATTAATTGGCTGTTTAGGAGTTTCCGAGCCCTTTGGTGGAAGTGATGTGGCAGGTATGCGTACCACAGCAATAAAGCAGGGGGATCATTACATTGTAAACGGTTCCAAAACGTTTATCACCAATGGTGTATATGCAGATTATGTGATTTTAGCTGCTAAGACCAATCCAGAATTAGGAAACAAAGGAATCAGTATTCTTATTGTAAATCTTAAAAGCGAAGGCGTATCTGCCAACAAATTAAATAAATTGGGCTGGAAAGCTTCAGATACCGCAGAACTTGCTTTTGATAATGTTGTTGTGCCTGCATCTAATTTAATGGGAGAGGAGGGTACAGGATTCACTTTTATAATGGAGGCTTTTGCACTGGAACGACTGATTATGGGGGTAAACGCCCATGCAAGGGCTGAGTATGCCTTGGACTATGCTCGTAAGTACATGGCCGAGAGGGAAACTTTTGGTAAAACTATAAATCAATATCAGGCGTTACGCCATCGTTTTGTTGACCTTTATTCCGATATGGAAATGTGCAGGCAATACAATTACTTTGTAATAGATAGGATGGATAAAGGCGAGTATGTAGTAAAGGAAGCTACAATTTCTAAGCTCAAATCCACAAAAATGGCAGATGAGGTCATTTATTCATGTTTACAGTTTTTGGGTGGCTACGGGTATATGGAAGATTATCCAATGGCCAGAATGTTCAGAGATAGTAGGCTAGGGCCAATAGGCGGGGGTACTTCAGAAATTCTGAGGGAAATTATAGCGAAAATAGTAATAGATAAAAAGGAATATAAGACACCAAAAGAGTAGGCTTTTTTAAAATCATTAGAATTATTGTTGAAATAATATTTTGAATACTAAAAATAGTTCTATATTTGCGCTCTTAATCACTAAAGAAAGGAGGTTGTAGCCCATGTTAATAATACCGATAAAAGAAGGAGAGAACATAGACAGAGCTTTAAAGCGCTTCAAGCGAAAGTTCGATAAAACAGGTACAATGAGACAGTTGAGAAAACGTCAACAGTTTAATAAGCCTTCTGTAGTCCGTCGAGCACAGATTCAAAAAGCACAATACATACAAGGTCTAAGGGATCAGGAAGAAATCTAAGATTTTTGTATATTAAAACAAAAAATCCCGCTAATAGCGGGATTTTTTTTTGTTCTAAGGTTAAAATCATTCTAAGGTTTGATAACTTTGATATATGTCTAGTCAAGAATTCATATCATACCTCTCCTTGGAAAAGAACTATTCTAAGCATACGGTTCTTGCGTACCAAAAAGACATACAAGAATTTTCAACCTTTTGTTCCCTAAATTACGATACGGCAGATCTTGTCCATATAGAATATGTTGTTATACGAAGTTGGATTGTTCAATTATCCGAGAGTGGTATTTCTAATAGGTCTATAAATCGCAAAATTTCTTCTTTAAAAGCATATTATCGTTTTCTTCAAAAAACGGGAGACCTATCGGTTAACCCTTTGGGGAAGCACAAAGCTTTAAAAACATCTAAGAAAATAGAAATTCCATTTTCAGAGGTCGAAATGGAAAATGTCCTATCCACTATTGCATATACCGATGATTTTGAGGGTAAACGAGACCATTTGATGATTCATTTACTTTATGCTACTGGTATACGTAGGGCGGAACTAATCAATTTGAAGTTGACCGATGTAGATTTTGAATCTAACTATATTAAAGTTCTCGGAAAAAGGAATAAAGAACGTATCATTCCAATGTTAAGTGAGTTAAAACCTTATTTTTTATTGTATTTTAAGGAGCGGAATAAAATAGAAAACACTAAGGAAAATAAGTATGTTTTTGTTTCTAAACAAGGCAATAAAATATATGAAACCCTTGTTTATAGAGTTATAAATAAGTATTTTAGAATGGTGTCTAGTAAAGTAAAAAGAAGTCCGCATATTCTAAGACATACTTTTGCTACACATTTGCTTAATAAAGGAGCTGATTTAAACTCCGTAAAGGAATTATTGGGACATTCAAGTTTAGCATCAACTCAGGTGTACACTCATAATAGTATCGCCGAATTGAAAAAGGTGCATGCTTCGTCTCATCCTAGAGCAAACAAAGAATAGTTTTCTAATCTGTTCCCGGAATATGCCGGGGCGCTAAAATTAAAATATATGAAAGTGAATGCACAATCAGTTAATTTTAATGCAGATAAGTCCTTGCTTGATTTTTTACAAAACCGTTTGGATAAGTTGGAAACCTTTTATGATAAGATAATTAGTTCAGACGTTTATCTTAAGGTTGAAAAGACAAGTAAAAAGGAAAATAAAATTGTGGAGATAAAAATAAATATTCCTAAGGACAAATACATTGTAAAAAAGCAATGTAAATCTTTTGAAGAAGCTGTAGATTCTGCTTGTAGTTGTTTAGAAAGAAAGCTTATTAAAAGAAAAGAAAAATTAAGGTTGACGGCTTGATGAAAATTTATCAAATTTTGTTTTGAATGAACAAATAAATCTATACATTTGCAGTCCGTTAGAAATAGCGGACTTTTTTATGTTTAAAAAAGTAATAAAAGCGCCGATGTAGCTCAGCTG
>CAZDOW010000068.1:0-18422 GCA_964507115.1 uncultured Maribacter sp. | reverse complement strand
GTCTTAAAACCGTACTTTTCCTTTAACCCATTCCATACCTCTTTAGCACCAACACCCTCACCAAAACCTCCCGGCCAGCTTTTGATGTCACAAACCGGAGCATCGCCATATATACAAGCTACTTTCTTCGGATTTCTTTTCGCCCAGGTGTAGATAAAAAGTCCGCCTCTACTAACACCTGACAGCGCCACTTTTTTGTTGAGATTATATGTAGTAGTCAGATAGGTATAAAAACGGTCCCAAATGGCCATAGATTCTGGGTTTCCCAGCATACCCGCTGTATTTATGTGCGCAATATGAAACCCTTCGGAAGCAAGAATACTATCTGCCTCGCTATGATAACCAGGAAAGCGTGCGCGCCATAACCAAGGTTTTCCTACTACAGCTTTTTTTGGTAGTACAAGCCATGCATCTTTATTTTCAAATTGGAAATTATACCTTTCGAAACCTTTCCATTCCGACTTTTGAATCGTCGATGTGTTCTGACCCTGTTGCGCTGTAATTTGCTGACCGCAGAAAACGAACGCTAGACAGATTACATACGTAAACACTCGTATCTTTTTAAGACTAGCTATATTCATTATTCAGTTCTTTTTTAACACTTCAAATACCAATTCGGCAATAGCTTTATAACCTGCACTATTTGGATGAACTCCATCTTCTTCAGTAAAAAGTTCAGGTTTATGGTCCAAAGGTGTATTGAGGTCAATGAATTCTATGTTTTTTTCTTTGACAACGCTCTTTATCAGACCAATAAGCTCTTGAAGTCTAGGTTTGCGGGTTGTTAATCCTTCTATACGTTCCCTGTTCAAACCCGGAGTCTCTAAAACCATAGGCGAGGGGGCACATAAAAAGATTTGTGGCTTAGATGGTAATTTCGATAATTCATCGATAAAATCGAGATAATCGGCCCTATATTCATCCTTATACTCCCAACATTTTCTATCTCCGCAGGTACCCATGCCACAGGTATCATTTGTACCAAGGCTAATAACGATAATATCAGGGTTTGCTTCTTTTATTTTTTTCAACTCGTTCCATACCGTTGGTTTGCCCTTTCTAATAAGAGTAGCCCCCCCTACTCCAAAGTTTTCCACTACATAGTTTTCTCCGAGAAGCAGTTGCAGTTGAGCTGGATAAGAATACCTATCTCTATCATCCAGTCGCGCACCGTAGGTAATACTATCGCCCACGCACACCACCTTAGTTATTTTTTTATTACACCCCCCAATAGCTCCAAAGACAATCATGAAGATACAAAGACGAAGAACAGATTTAACTTTAATTTTCATACTCCCTTGTCCTTGATATTAAAAATTTCAAAGCTTTGAATCATTGGTTCCCCAATTGATTCTAAGATTTTTAAACGGATATGGGAAACCTCTATTTCATCAAAAACATGTATAAATTTATGCCCAATACTTGACCCATCAAATAGAATCTGCCATCCATTTTTAGTTTTACCTTCTAGTGTAAATTTCCTAACCCGTTCTCCTTTTGAAATATCTTCTTGAAGAACAATGTGATTAATATAAGTTCTTTCCTTTAAGCGGACGATAAGGTTTTTGCCTTTACCCGAGGTTCTTGCTAAAGGAACCGCAAACCTACTCTTGATTTCCGCTCCCCATTCCTTTAGACGCTGCACATCAGGTTCAGGCAAAAGTCCAGTTGGGTCAGGAGTTAGTCCCATGATCAACGTAGAGTTTCTCCCAACAGATTTATAATATTTATCCATAAGCTGCTCTAGTGGAAATATATGCTCTTCATCGCCAGGTTCCCAGAACCATTCGTGCCTTCCATTATATCCACGTAAGGGTGCATCGGACATCGCAGGAATATAATAGGCACCATCTGGATTACCATATTTTAAGGGTCTAAAATCAATATCATCTCCTCTATTATCGAACCATGTCGGAGTTTCATACGTACCCCAACACGGATATGGGACAGTACCAGATTCACTTCCACCCCATCGTATATCAGCGCGTTGCAAGTTGTGATAAAACAAGCCATTCGGCTGTAGTTCTTCAAAAATTGAAAGCACATCAGGCCCACCTTGCTCAGGACCGTGGGCACCCCCATCAAACCAAACTATGGCCAAATCTCCATAATTAGAACACAGTTCCCTTACCATACCTTCACACATTTTATTATAATAGTCTTGTCTGTTTTTTGAAAATTCAGTCTCACCTTGAACCTTAAAATCATGTATGCCATAAAAAGAATTCCAGCGAATTCCGATATAAATACCCGGAGCAATACCATACTTCCTGCATGAGTTTACAAAATCACGTACAATATCTCCCTTACCGTCGCGCCAGTTCACAGCACTAAGACTGTACGGATTTACTTTACTTTGATATAGGGCAAAACCAGTTTCGTGGGTAGCCGTTAAAATCGCAATCTTAAAACCAGCATCTTTAGCAGCTTTAATCCATTGATCCGTATCAAGCTTCTCGGGATTGAAAATATTGTAATCCGCAATTGGGGTTATTCTATTTTCTGCTTGGTTATATTTTTTACCATCAAAGACGTGTAGATCATAATGAAAAACAGCAGTTAATTCGGCATTTTGCCACTTTAGTTGAGAAGAACTTGGGATAGGAATCATGTTTTGAGCGCATATTTCTAAAGGGATATACAGTGCAACTAAAAGTATAAAGAGGGTAAAATTTTTCAACATTTATATTAATTTTCGAATGACATATTTTTAAAAATATAGCTTATAGGTGCCTCGCCTCCAAACCAGTTATGACCTGAAGCGACATAAAGATACGCTGGTTTTTTGTCGACGAGCAGAAGTTGGGGGCGTTCAAATTTGATAATATCACCTGCATAATGATTGCTAGCATTGCGCAACTTTTCTTGACCCAAATATTTGGAGGTTGGATAGAACCCCTGTTCCATTTCGTCAAAATGAATACCCTCTTTTGATTTCCAAAGTATTCCCCCGCCCTTCTCTATAAGACCATGATTATCTGTTGTCAACAAGCAAACTTCCCCATCGAGCATAAAAGCATAACCATCTTCTATTGCTTTGTTGTTTTGGGTAACAGGAAAAGGCATCTGTACATAAGGTCCCTTAAAATTTTCTGCAATGGCTAGTCCCATTCGTGCATTTTCAGACTTGAAATAGAGAAAAAATCCGCCTTTAGGGTGCTGTAAAAGAGAGGGATTATTGACTCCATTACTAGCTTTATAATTCCAGTAGTTTGGATTACTTGGAACATCTAACAACAACCCGTTTTTATTTATTTTTTCCCATGGTCCATACGGTGTATCCGAGGTAGCCATTCCAATCTTTTGACTTGAAGGATGGTCTGGAACCATTGGATTATTATTTGCTATATAGAGTAAAACATACTTTTCTCCTACCTTATGAATGCTAGGATTGTGCATACCAAAACTATCCCAAGTATCTAAACCAGTACCCTTAAGGGCAATATCAGAAAACGCAAAGGGGCCTTCTGGTGAATTACTGGTGTAATGGGCTATCTCACTATTAGAACGCCAACCCGGTTCTACTGTAGTGCCAGGCCATCTTGCTACAAACAAATGCACCTTGCCATCTTTTCCCATTATCGGCGAACTCCCCCATATGGTATACCCAGGTTCCTTAACGGCTACACCTACAAATTCCCACTGATCTGCAAGGGTACTCTTTGATGGCTTAGACTCATCCATCTTCTCCAATACTTTAAAAGCATTAAAAATACGATGCCCGTGTTCAATGAGTCCTGTAGGAGTTAAATGCGTGCCGTCTGCCTTTGGAAGACCATACATCGTAGTGTAAATGATGTTCCTATCATTTTGCGCAATTTGTTTTTGAGCTTCTAGAACTAGGGGGCGCTCCTTGACAAACATATGTTGCTCATCTACACCTAAGATAACATTCAAACTTAAATCTTGTACGACTTCCGTTCGTAAATCAGCTATCAACAGCTCTAAATTTGCTTTATAATCGGAAGCGGTTTCGTCATTAACTGCATCAGATTCACCTTGAATCCATACAAAACCACGAAAATTCAAACTGTAGCCTTGTTTCTCTAGGTTGTAAATTGCAACTTTCAAATCTTTAACCATAGCATCATAGATACCGCCACCGCCAGGCGATTTCCAATCTCTTGAAAGCCCCGTAGCTCCTAAACAAAATTTAAAAATTGCCGGGTTATACCCTTCCTTTTTTAAATCACGTGCAAAACTGACTTCAGGACCAAAATGACCTGATTCAAATCTACCGTTTTGCGCTTGCATAGGCACCCATTCACCATTTGAGCTGTGCTTTCCATAATAGGTCCAGTTTAAAAGTATAGCCTCATCCAAATGCTGCTCGTCTTTGGGATATTCCTGTGCATCACCCATCCAGCCCTGCGCATTAGATTGTCCAGCCAAAATAAAAAAGTCTATCTTCTTTTGAGCTCCTAGGCTTATTGAAAACGACACCAAAAAAATAAAACTTAGAATTCTAATCATATCTCAAAAAGGAAATTTAGGAACAATAACGCTATAAACCGCTAATTTAAATTGAGGTTGCTATATATCTTTACTTAACAGTATAAGATTAAAAGTATGAATTTTAGCGCTTTGACAAACAGCCAAGAAATAACTTGACCGTTTGATACCAAAAATAGCGCAATACCTATCTTTAATTCCACCAAGGATTTTACACAATTTTCCCATCTGATTTTACATTTTCGTCTTTGACGATTAAATTCTTACCAATCACACCAAGGCCACCATTGAATAATTATCTTTGGACGAATAATCATTATGCATAACTGATTTGCAACAAATAAAAGCTTACTTAGATCAAATAGCGACCATTTCTGACGAAGATTGGGTTTTTTTTACTTCAAAATTACGGCAGCGTGTTCTTGCGAAGAAAACTATCTTTTTAAAACTGAATGAGATAGAAAATACCATCTCTTTTATTGAATATGGGGTTGTACGCTTATATATCCCTAAGGAAGATCCAGAAAAAGAAATCACTTTTGGCTTTAGTTTTAAAAACCAGTTTATTAGTGCATATGATTCTTTCTTAACACAGAAGCCTTCCGCATATCAATTACAAGCGCTTACAGAAATCAGCATTTTAAGTATTACATATAGGGACTTGCAAGCGGTTTATAAAACCACTCAAATTGGAAATCTAATTGGAAGATTAACGGCAGAACGCCTCTTCTTACTAAAATCTAAACGAGAACAAGACCTATTGCATCTTACAGCAGAACAACGCTATGTAAAGTTATTTAAAGAAAGACCAGAACTCTTAAAAGAAATTCCGCTAAAATATATCAGTTCATATATTGGTGTTACCGCCCAGGCTTTAAGCAGAATTAGAAAACGGTTGTAATACTCATTTTATTGATTTAGGTTCATTGCTTTGTTTATAACATCAAATTAACTTTGTAAAAAAAAGTTATGGTTATTGTTATTTTCGTTTTAGCACTCTGGTACGGAGGCTTGTTTTTTCAGTCTTTCTTTTTGCATCGCTATGCTGCTCATCAGGTATTTACAATGTCTAAGGGAATGGAGCGTCTTACTTTTATTTTGACTTGGGTTTTTCAGGGCGCTAGTTATTTAAGCGCTTATGGTTATGGAATTATGCATCGTATGCACCATGCCTATACAGATACTAAAGACGACCCGCATTCTCCTTCTCATGACGCCAACCTTTTTGCTATGATGTGGAAAACAAAAACAATCTATCAAGATATTAATAAACAAAGGGTACAAATTGATTCGCGTTTTACAAAAAACGTTCCGCAATGGGCAAAATTTGACGCGTTCGCCAGCTCTCGATTTTCTAGGTTACTTTGGATTATATTTTATATTTTATTCTTTGTCTACTTTGCAACAGCTTCTTGGCAATGGTTATTATTACCAGTAACCTTCCTAATGGCACCTATTCATGGTGTGATAATTAACTGGTTTGGTCATATCTACGGCTATGCTAATTATAAGATGAAAAACACTAGTAAAAACCTCTTTCGTTTTGATTTTTTAATGATGGGTGAAGGGTATCATAATAATCATCACAAACATGCAAGTAGAGCAAATTTTGGTGTAAAATGGTACGAGATTGATATTACTTATTTAATCATAAAGCTATTAGATGCGCTTGGCTATATTCGGTTGAAACCGGTAACCGTTAAAGACGCATAGCTGTAAAAATAAGAATATCTACTTACCTATAGATTTGCTGTTGCTCTTTATAGAAAAGATATTCTTATATATACATTTACTTACCATCAAAAGCGGTACAAATCAGGATAGCACTGCCTAACCAAGCCACACCTCAGTTGTTATTCTATTAGGACAAAAATGCATAGTGGATTGTTCATTGAAGCCCTTTTGGTATATTCAACATAACTATTATCTTTAGAATTGAAAGCTGGGTTATTTGAAACCAATAAAACCATAGAAGATAAGATACCTATATTTAGCGTATGTACTGATTTTATAACTTCTTAAATTAACGCGATTACAGCAATTCCACCTTATTATTTGGGTAGCCTATTGGCTGATATAAATTTTAAATTAAGGTAATGATGATGCTGTATGGTGGACCTTAACTATTTTGCGCAAATAGTAATTGTTGCATAAAAAAGTAGTTATTTTGACAGGAGCCGGAGGAGCACTTTGTAGCATCTTGGCTATAGTCTTTGCCAAATGGAGATTTAAGGTTACGGTACTAGATTTAAAAAAAGAAGCTATCCAGCGGGTTTCGGATGACTTAAATACATTTGGCGGAACAGCTATTCGTTTAGTGGCCAATGTGTTGAATAACGCTTCCCATGTAGTCGCTAAAAAAAATCAAAATTGGGTGCTTGCAACAACGTAGTAAATGATGCCTGTAATCATCCTTTGGGTACTACAAGTAATTCGTAGCTGGAGATTGAAGATTTAAAAAATACAAAGGAGGGCTTTAAGGCTATTTTTGATTTAAAAGACAACATGAAAAACAGGAGTTTCATCTTTATACTATCCCTATTGATAATAGGAATAAATGCCTACGCACAATCCAAAAAATCAAAAAATATTCTTTTGATTTGTATCGATGACCTGCGCCCTGAGTTAGCTTCCTTTGGCGCGGAGCATATACAATCTCCTAACATTGATCAACTAGCCCAAAAAGGACGTCCTTTTCTTAATCATTTTGTAAACGCACCTAGCTGTGGACCTTCTAGATATACATTATTGACCGGGACCTACGGACCTGCTGGCAACAATGCCCTTTTCCAACGTGCCAAACTCATAACGAAAGCCAACACCGACACACACCCTACTATGCCAGAGTGGTTCAAAAAGCATGGATACACCACTGTTTCCGTAGGTAAAGTATCACATCACCCCGGTGGACTAGGCGGAATGGATTGGAACGATGAACAAGTAATTGAAATGCCCAACGCGTGGCATCGCAACCTCATGCCTGTTGGCCCTTGGCAACATCCCCGTGGCGCTATGCACGGTTTGGCAAATGGTAGTATAAGAAGTAAAGAAAAAGGCACAATGGACGTTTATGAAGCAGCACCCGATACTAGCGACACCTATCCAGACGACCTTATTATAGAACAAGCCTTAACGGAACTGGAAACCTTAACCGCGACTCCTGACAACCCATTCTTTCTTGCAGTAGGCATCATAAAACCACATTTGCCTTTTGGAGCCCCTAAAAAATATCTTGATCTTTATGACAACGTAGTTTTTCCAGAAAATCCATACCCGAACAAACCGCAAGGAAAAAGTACGTGGCATCCGTCCGGCGAAATGATGCAGTATAATCTATGGGATAAAGATGTATTTAAGGATACTCATTTCGCCTTGGAATTACGTAAATATTATGCTGCTTGTGTAAGCTATGCGGATGCACAAGTGGGCCGTATCCTAAAAAAATTGGAAGAGACCGGTGCACACAAGAACACTATTGTGGTGCTTTGGGGAGACCATGGATGGAATTTAGGAGAGCACGGTATTTGGGGCAAACACAACCTTTTTGATACGGCATTACGATCCCCTTTGATTGTATATACGCCGGGATTAATTAAACCTGGTGAAAAAGCAACGGGTATTGTGGAAACTTTGGATATATTCCCCACATTATGTGATTTGACAGGACTTCCTAAAGCTGAATTTAGTCAAGGCAGCTCCTTAATTTCTATGTTAGAAAATCCGATACAATCTGGACATGCAGCCGTATCCTATCTGCAAAAGGCACAGACTATACGTGTACCTAGATACAGACTAATTGCACATGATGATGAATTTATGGAACTGTACGATTATGAGTCCGCCGAAAAAGAAAAACGAAATATTGCGGATAAAAATCCTAAAAAAGTAGCGGAGCTAAAGTATATGTTGCGCACCAAAATAAAAAGTGGATTATAACAGATATAACTAAAAATCAGAAGACCAAATGAGTATAACTTTGGAACAAACTTGGAGATGGTATGGTCCTAACGACCCTGTTTCTCTTTCTGATATAAGACAATCAGGAGCTACGGGCATAGTTTCTGCGCTACATCATATTCCTAACGGACAAGTATGGCCTGTTACCGAAATAAAAAAGAGAAAAGCAGTAATAGAAGCAGCCGGTCTTACATGGTCTGTTGTAGAGAGTGTACCTATTCATGAAACTATTAAAACACAGGCAGAAGGCTATTTAACTTTCATAGAAAATTACAAGCAAACACTTTCTAATTTAGGCGAATGTGACATTGATATTGTATGTTACAATTTTATGCCTATTCTAGATTGGACCCGCACTAAGCTTGATTACGAAATGGAAGACGGTTCTACCGCACTCCGATTTGAAGCAGCTGCGCTTGCTGCCTTTGAATTATTTTTATTAAAAAGACCAGGAGCTACAGATACGTATACAGAGAAACAGCAACAAACCGCCAAAACGTATTTTGAGAATTTAACCGATGCCCAAAAACAGCAATTGTCGAACAATATCATCGCAGGACTTCCTGGCGCGGAAGAAGGGTATTCATTGAAAGAGTTCAATACGATTTTAGCAACCTATGAGAAGGTAGGGCCAGCGGAACTTAAAAAACACTTGTTCGCGTTTTTAAGCCAAATTATTCCTGCGGCCGAGAAAGCCGGAGTTCTAATGTGCATCCACCCAGATGACCCTCCATATCCAATTTTAGGATTACCACGGGTAGTGAGTACGGAAAAAGATATCTTGGAACTATATGCCGCTGTGGATAGTCCTAACAACGGACTTACCTTTTGTACAGGCTCTTTTGGTGTGCTTGAAGATAACGACCTTACTGGCATGATAACCCGTTTAGGTAATCGTATTCATTTCATACATTTACGCAGCACTCAACGCGATGCTAATGGCAATTTCCATGAAGCCAATCATTTAGAAGGCGATGTAAATATGTATGACGTAATGAAAGCTTTGGTAAAAGAACAAGAAAAGCGTAAGGTAGCTGGAAGAAAAGACCTCCGTATGCCCATGAGGCCAGACCATGGACATAAAATGTTAGATGATCTTCGTAAAAAAACTAATCCCGGATATTCCGGTATTGGCCGTTTAAGAGGCCTTGCCGAGTTAAGAGGTTTAGAACTTGGAATAAGAAAATCAATAACCTCCTAAAATGCTGAGCGAAATGAATTTCAAAAACTTTTTTATGCTTGTTTTTATAGCCGGTATCTTATGTTCTTGCGCCGAGACAGAAGGTTCCAAAACCATTCGCCTGGGCCATGGGTTGGATGTGAGCCATTCTGTTCACAAGGCCATGGTGAAAATGGGGGAAGATGTAGATAAACTTTCCGATGGGAAATTGAAACTAGAGATTTATCCCAGTCAACAACTAGGTACAGAACGCCAGTGTCTGGAATTATTACAAATAGGGAGCTTAGATATGACAAAGGTTTCTGTTGGTGTTTTAGAAAATTTCGCTCCCAACATGAGAGTTTTAGGTCTTCCGTTTTTATTTCGCGACAGGGAACATTCTTTTAAAGTGTTGGATGGGCCAATTGGTAAGGCTTTACTCAATGACGGCGAAAAATATTGGCTAAAAGGCTTGGGCTACTACGATGCTGGTAGCCGCAGTTTTTACACCAAAGACAAACCAGTGAATAGTCCCGCCGACTTAGAAGGCCAAAAAATACGGGTAATGGAGAGTGTTACCGCAATGGATATGGTTCGGGATCTCGGTGGATCGCCAACACCAATTTCTTGGGGAGAACTTTATACGGCACTGCAGCAGGGCGTTGTAGACGGTGCGGAGAATAATCCTCCAAGTTTTTATCTTTCAGGGCACTATGAAGTAGCTAAGTACTATACCCTTGATGAACACACGGTACTGCCGGATGTGCTATTAGCAGGAACACAATTATGGGACAAACTTACAGAAGAAGAGCAAGGTTGGTTAAATCAAGCTGTTGAAATATCTGTCGTGTACCAACGTAAACTTTGGTTAGAAGCTGAAAACGAAGCTTTAGAAGCTGTGGAAAAAGCAGGTGTTCAAATTATACGACCAGACAAGACCCTATTCTCAGATAAAATCAAAGATTCTTTTGATAAGTATAAGGAAGACGAATCTTTTTACAAATTGATAAAGGACATACGGGCTACCAATTAACCAAAAACCAAAGGAATGCAATTACGAAAAACCATTGATAAGGTGCTTGCCAATATTCTGGTAATAATTATGGCCATTATGGTCCTAAATGTGTTGTGGCAAGTTGCTAGTCGTTTTATCTTGGGTTCTCCAAGTTCATTTACGGATGAACTCGCACGTTACCTTATGATATGGGTAGGAATATTAGGTGCTGCCTATGTTTCCGGCAAAAATATGCATGTTGCCATTGACGTACTCCCTAAACGGTTAAATAAGCTAGCGCAGGATCGTTTATTACTAATAGTTAGACTATTAATTATTTTATTCTGTTTATTAGCTATGGTCATAGGTGGTTCAAGATTGGTGTATATCACCTTTGTACTGGGTCAAAATTCTCCAGCACTACAAGTACCATTGGCCGTCGTTTATATGGTCATACCCATTAGCGGCCTACTCATTATCTACTATAAGCTTTCAGATATTTTAAAGAAATAATAGCTCATGGAATATATACCTATACTCGTTTTAGTTCTTAGTTTTATATGCCTGCTGGCTATTGGGACTCCAGTGGCATGGAGTATTGCAATTTCATCGTTGCTAACCCTAATGGTAAGTATTCCTATTATACCTGCAGCTACAACAATTTCGCAACGGATTGGTACCGGGCTGGACAGTTTTGCACTACTAGCCATACCCCTATTTATACTATCCGGAGAATTAATGAACAAAGGAGGAATTGCACATCGGCTTATTGCCTTTGCTAAAACCTTGGTAGGCTCGCTACCGGGTGGCCTTGCCTTAATTAACATTATCTCTGCCATGTTAATGGGAGCCATTGCTGGTTCCGCTATGGCTGCCGCTTCTGCAATGGGTAGCATTCTAGGTCCAGAAATGGAAAAAGAAGGGTACTCTAGAGAGTTTGGTGCAGCAGTAAATATTACCGCAGCCACCACTGGACTAGTGATTCCACCTAGTAATGTCCTTATAGTTTATTCCCTTGCTAGTGGTGGCGCTTCAATCGCTGCCCTGTTTTTGGCAGGCTATATTCCTGGTATTCTTACCGGTCTCTTTTTAATGATAGTGGCATCCTTTTGGGCAAAGAAAAAGGGCTATAAAGTGGGTAAAAAAAGTACTATAAGAGAGATTTTAAAAACCTTCATAGAAGCCTTACCAAGCTTGTTTATGTTGGTTGTAGTAATCGGAGGAATCATTACTGGTATTTTTACCGCTACGGAGGCTTCTGCTATCGCAGTGCTGTACAGTTTTTTACTAGGGTTGATTTACAAAGAAATAACCTTCCCAAAAATGCCTCAAATTTTATTAGATTCTGCGGCAACCACGGCTATTGTAATGTTATTGATAGGGGCATCTATGAGTATGTCTTGGGCATTAAGTTATGAAAATATTCCACAAGAAATTAGCTCTGGGTTACTGTCATTAAGTGATAATCCTATTGTAATACTATTAATCATAAACCTACTACTGCTCTTTGTGGGCATATTTATGGATATGACTCCCGCAGTACTTATTTTCACTCCTATTTTTTTACCTGTGGTAACCGCGCTAGGATTAGACCCGGTACATTTTGGAATCATTATGGTACTTAATCTTTGTATAGGACTTTGCACACCACCCGTAGGTTCGGTACTATTTGTAGGTGTTGGCATTGCTAAAACCTCTATTGAGAAAGTGATAAAACCATTATTACCCCTATTTATAGCAATGATTTTCGCCTTGTTTTTGGTCACTTATTTTCCAGAACTAAGCCTTTGGCTACCAAGACAATTTGGTTTATAAAAGTTAAGCAGACAGTAAAAATTAATTACGGTTATAAACCAAAGTAGTTTTTAGCATTATGATAACAAATATCACTAACGATTTTTCCCAACCATTTTTCGTCGGCAGGAAGTTCTCCGTTGGTCACATCTCTCCCAATAAGGTTACATAGAATTCGTCTAAAATACTCATGTCTTGGAAAGGAGAGAAAGCTTCTAGAATCGGTCAACATTCCTACAAAGCAACTTAATAGCCCCATATTAGATAAGGTGTTGAGTTGCTTTTCCATTCCATCTTTCTGGTCTAAGAACCACCACGCAGAGCCAAATTGAACTTTACCTCTAATACTTCCATCGTTAAAATTCCCAGCCATAGAAGCAAACACCTCATTATCACGAGGATTTAGATTGTATAGAATTGTTTTGGTCAACTCATTAGTACTATCCAAATCGTTCAAGAAACTACTTAGTGACCTTGCCTGAGAAAAATCACCCATAGAATCGAATCCGGTATCAGGGCCCAAACTTGATAAAAGTCTTTTATTGTTATTTCTGATGGCCCCCAAATGAA
Source organism: uncultured Maribacter sp. (assembly GCA_964507115.1). Classification (GTDB taxonomy): domain Bacteria; phylum Bacteroidota; class Bacteroidia; order Flavobacteriales; family Flavobacteriaceae; genus Maribacter. Next base: position 5,496 of record CAZDOW010000068.1, on the reverse strand, counting down.
ACTGCTGCGTCCATCCTTTTTTATGATACGCTCTACACAGAAAAAGCAAGGTTTTTGCTTTGAAAAAAGATACTTCCTGAGGCGATAAGGTTTTCTGTTCTCTCGCTTTTTGAAATAACACATCACAATTAAAATTATCCTTCTCCGTATAATATAATTGCTCCAAACCATGATCTGCGAGTCTTCCTCCTATTTCATGAAAATAACTGATTCTATTCTCCAAGGCCAGTAATAACTTAGTATACGTGTTGATGTCAATTCCCGTAACAGCCTCCAACTTTTTAATATAAGACCCGTAAGCTACGGTGTCCTCTACAGCAAAAGCCTTATCTGGTCGAAAAGTGGGAAACACTTTGGTAACGGTATCGTTTTGGGCAATGTTCTTATGGTGGTCCAAACTGTCTAAAGGGTCATCTGTAGTACAAAGAAATTCTACATTTTTCTTAGCCAGCAAGCCTACCGTATGATGGGAAGACTGTTGTAATTTTTCAGAAGTAAGCTCGTAAATGGCTTCGGCATTAGCCGGAGACAAAAGCTCATCTATTCCAAAATAACGTTGTAATTCTAAATGAGTCCAATGATATAAAGGATTTCTAACCGTATACGGTACGGTCTCTGCCCATTTTAAAAATTTCTCTTTGTCCGAAGCGTTACCGGTAATATATTTCTCATCAATACCTAAAGCACGCATAGCCCGCCATTTATAATGATCTCCCGCTAACCAAACTTGTGTAATGTTGTCAAAAACACGATTTTGAGCAATCTCATCAGGTGGAAGATGGTTATGATAATCTATAATGGGAAGTTCCTTAGCATAATCATGGTACATTTTTTTTGCAAATGGACTCTGCAACAAAAAATCATCCGTTATAAATGTCTTCATATTCAAAATTTAAGAGCGTAATGTCTTGATAAGCGCCAAGGTATCTGCAACTCTTTTCTGCAAACCATCATAATCTTTGTTATCTAAGATAGCTTTACTAATTAATTGAGAGCCCATGCCCACACAGGTTACTCCGGCATCAAACCATCCCTTTAAATTAGACGCTTCCGTAGTTACACCACCGGTAGGCATAACACTAGTCCATGGTTGTGGTCCTCGTATGGCTTTCACAAAACCCGGCCCATACGTTGACCCAGGAAAAAGTTTTACAATCTCACAGCCTAGCTCTTCTGCCCTATTTATTTCGGTTAATGAGCCGCAACCTGGAGACCATAATACTTTACGTCTATTACAGGCAATCGCAATATCTTCTCTCAGGGATGGCGTAACGATAAAGTTTGCACCCATTTGCATGAACATACTGGCGGCTGCGGCATCCGTTATAGAGCCAACACCTAGTATCATTCCGGGTAATTCCTTGATAGCGTACTTATTGAGTTCTGAAAACACTTCGAAAGCAAAATCGCCCCGAGCGGTAAATTCCATTAAGCGTGAACCACCATCATAACAAGCTTTCAAAACTTTTTTTCCCAATGCAATATCTGAATGATAAAATAAAGGTACCATGCCGTTGTCCTTCATCACCGAAGCCACTTCAATTCGTGTATATTGTGCCATACTTTTATGTTTAAAAATACCGGGGCAGTGAACTAGCCCAGTACTCATTAAATTTAAAAAATAAATCGTTTATCTCGCTACTCTTCCAGAGGCATCGCCTCCCATTAATTTTTCTACCTCAGCTACGGTCGCTAAGTTTGCATCACCCTTAATGGTATGCTTTAAGCAAGAAGCAGCTACTGCAAAATTAAGTGCATGCTGGTCATTTTCAGGATACTTAAGAAGACCATAAATTAATCCGCCCATAAAAGAATCCCCTCCACCAACGCGATCTACAATATCGGTAATCTGATAGGAAGGTGATTTAAGCATAGTTTTACCGTCGTACAAAACACCTGCCCAACTATTGTGAGAAGCAGATATAGAACCCCTAAGGGTAGTAATTATTTTTTTTGCTCGAGGAAATTTCCGCATCATCTGCTCACAAACAGATAGAAAGGCATCCGCCTTAACAAGTTCTCCCTGTGTGGTAATATCTAAACCTTCTGGCTTAATATCAAAATGTTTTTCAGCGTCTTCTTCATTACCTAAAATAATATCACAATATGAGGTAAGTTCGGTCATGATAGCCTCCCTATCTCCGCCATAATTCCAAAGTTTAGCACGATAGTTTAAATCAGTTGATACAGTTACACCCATTTCACTAGCGACTTTAACCGCCTCCAAACACGCATCTGCAGCTCCTTGTGAAATGGCAGGCGTAATACCCGTCCAATGAAACCATTCTACACCTTTGAAAACAGTTTTCCAGTCTATCATTCCTGGTTCAATTTCTGCAATAGCAGAATGTGCACGGTCGTAAACCACTTTACTACCTCGGCTTACAGCTCCTGTCTCTAAAAAGTAAATGCCCAAACGATCTCCACCGTAAACGATATGTTGGGAACCAACATTACGTTTACGCATTTCCATCAGCGCACAATCACCTATATCATTTTTTGGTAAACGTGTTACAAATTCAACTGGAACACCATAGTTAGCTAAGGAAACAGCAACGTTAGATTCGCCACCCCCGTAAACTACATCAAAACTATTAGTTTGGGAAAATCTTAAAAATCCTGGGGGAGACAAACGGAGCATAATTTCTCCAAAGGTTACTACTTTCTTCATTTATCTGTTATTTATTTAAAAACTTGCTTTCCCATTTAAGGTAAAGATACTATTTCCAATATTCTTTCCTATTCAGAAAATAGCGCTATTCGAGTACGTTTTTTATTGATTTAAAAACTTTGTTTTCACTTGAATTAAGCTATTTATTATTTCCAACCCTACAACTGAAGACTGGCTAGGTCTATATAGCCTAGTTTTTACTAGGTGTTTTGGCAAAACGGCTACCCTTTCACTAGGTTATATAATTGAAACCATGCATTACCTTCGGTTAATTCACTGGCACGCTCAATGTTCCTTGTGGTAATGGTACTCAATATAAAAGGGATATTATTCTTATAGGCCGATTTTGCCAAAATCTCTGGAGAATTTGACCACATTAAACCTTGCAGACCCACGGGTGCTAGTCCAAAAGGAGCACCATATGCCATACCCATCACAGTAGTCTTTGTAGGACTTATTCCTTAATTCCTTAAGTATCTTGATTGTAGCTGTACTTCTCGTATTTCGGCCGTATTACAAACGATACTATAGAAGACACTAACACCGAATTTAACGAAATTAAAAATCAATTCGGAGAATCAAAAGCTAAAGCAATACAGACACTTACAAAAAATGAAATCCTCCCCTCCAAACTAAATAGCATGATTGATTGCTAAATACTGTAAAGAAACTGAACTTATCTCAACTAGTTTGAGTGGTAAAAACTCCTATTTAAATAACCGCTTAGAGTCAAAAATAAACGAATACGAATAGAAGCTAAAAAAGCCATAGTATGTTATAAAAAATATAGCAATTAAGGGCTTTTCGCTAATACAGGGATTTTAAGCACAAACCGAATAAAGTAAGCGTAAAATAGGTAATTTTGAAATCTAAAGAAGCTGCGTTTCTTACAAAAGAGCTTGCCCTGGTATTTATCTAACACGAACTGAATGGAACTAGACTACATAGAAAATATAAATGAATTTGGCGAAAACGTTGTTAGATTATACAACTTTGATAAAGCTCAAGGTATTAAATTCAGAGACTTAATTAAAGATACAATTGTAACTAAAAAGCAGAAACTAGATTTATCACAAGTTGATTTTATAGAAAAGCGTAATTGCAACTTAATTCTTGGACTTTTTAAAACAGATGAAGGAATACTTAGTAGTGACAATAAAACTTTTTATTGTGCTCTAACATTAGGGAGTTATACTACTATGTTAAAACTTTTAGAGCCATTCTGTAATAAAGAAACTAAAGGGTATCAGTATTTATACGACGTTGATAATCCTACTGACTTTTTGTTTTCTCCTGCTGGCACATGGTAAGCGACTTTATGATATACAACATATAGCAAAAGGCTATATACGTGTGTACCGTTTGGGATACAGACTACATAGCCAGACATTAGTAACTTTCAAATAATGGATTGTCATAATGTTCCATAAAAATTCTACTCAACACTAGGAGAATAATTGTACTTACATCGAATATAATTTTTTTTCGAACTAGTTTTCGAGTATTTTTAGCAGCTACCAAAACCAGCTATGACCGAGAATATTAAGCGCTTATTCAAACAAATGAACGATTCTACTAAGGAAGAGGCTATAGCCTGTCTTAGAAAGGAGTTCAATGTCAATGATAGAAAATGGGTCGTAAATGAATGGATTATTGGTGGTCGAATACCGGAGGCCTTCCAAGAAAAAATAGTAGGGTTATTTCAAAAGCTACTCAAAAAACAAGCAGTTGCACTAAAGAGATAGCTTACAACTTCAATTTTAAATTCCCATTATGCCAACAACTTCCAACAAACACTTTTCTTATTTCAAAATTTTAAAGAAAGGTTTTCTTTGTATTGTAACCGCTTTGTCCGTCATATCATGCACCACCAAAGAAAAAGAAATATTGGTTTTCAGCAAGACTTTAGGTTTCAGGCATGGTTCTATTGAAGCAGGAATTTCAGCGCTTCAAAAAATGGGAGTTGAAAACGAATTTAAAGTAATCGCCACCGAAGACGCTAGGTACTTTGTAGAAGATTCTTTAAAACAGTATGCAACTGTTGTTTTTCTGAATACCACCAAAGACATTCTGAACGATGTACAACAGGCAGATTTCGAACGCTATATTCAAGCAGGGGGAGGTTTTGTGGGAATACATGCCGCTACAGATACCGAATACGATTGGCCATGGTATAGCAAGTTGGTCGGTGCAGTTTTTGATAGTCATCCGAGGATACAAGAAGCAGAGCTTCAAATTTTAGACACAAACCATCCAGCATCAAAACATCTAGATTCAGTCTGGGTAAAGAGCGACGAGTGGTATAATTTTAGAAATATAAACCCTGATATAAATGTTCTTATAACTATTGATGAGACGAGTTATGAAGGCGGAACTAATGAGAACAACCATCCTATTTCATGGTATCATGACTACGATGGGGGTCGTGCATTCTATACCGAGATGGGTCATACGGATGAAACTTTCGAGAACGCTAAATTTTTGGCGCATCTAAAGGGAGGTATACAATACGCAATAGGTACCGGCAAATTAGACTATAGTTTAGCGAAAACAGATCGCGTACCACCAGAAGATCGTTTTGTAAAAAAGGTGCTCGATTTTAACCTAAACGAACCTATGGAACTTGATGAAATTCCTGGTAAGGGTATTTTGTTCGTTGAACGGAGAGGCCTTTTGAAGCTTTTTGATTTCGAAACGGAGCAAACCGAGACTATTGCCCAATTAAACTTGTTCTATGGAAATGAAGACGGACTTCTTGGGCTAGCTGTGGATCCTAATTACAAAGAAAATAACTGGATTTATCTCTTTTATTCAAAGGCTGGTGA
>CAZDOW010000067.1:0-18543 GCA_964507115.1 uncultured Maribacter sp. | reverse complement strand
GAATGGAAAGTGTCCTTAGTACATACTTACCCGAAAGGGCCGTTGCACCTTGCATGGAGCTTATAAAAGTAAATGGGGTGCATCTGAAAATAGTAAACGAAAGGGTTACACGCCACGGGGATTATAGAAGACTTACCGATGGTAAGCATCAGATTACCGTAAATGCAACACTGAATAAGTATCGGTTTTTAATTACCCTAGTGCATGAGATTGCACACTTGGTTGCCTTTGAAAAATACGGTAGGCGCATTAAGCCCCACGGTTTGGAGTGGAAACAGACATTTCAATATTTGATGCTCCCCTTTATACGGCCAGAAGTATTTCCTTCAGGATTACTTCCGTTATTGGCAAGGCATTTTAGAAACCCAAAAGCAAGCAGTAGTACAGACGCAAATTTATCCATAGCTTTAAAGAGGTTTGATACGCAACAATCAGATAAAACCTATGTTTTGGAATTACCTATAGGAAGCGTTTTTCGTATGTATAACGGAAAGCTCTTTAAAAAAGGGAACAAGCGGACTAAAAGATATGAATGTGTTGAGGTGAGTTCCGGGAAAGTATACCTTTTCCAACCCAATGCAGAGGTTGAACTTATAACTAGTTAAGATGAATAAAAATTATTATGCAGTATTAATGGCCGGTGGCGTAGGTTCAAGATTTTGGCCTGTAAGTACCTCCGAGAACCCAAAACAGTTCCACGATATGTTAGGGACGGGAAGCACCTTGATACAAAAAACATTCCAACGACTAAATACCTTTGTGCCCACCGAGAATATTCTAATTCTTACCAACGAACGTTATAATGACTTAGTCTTGGAACAATTACCTATGGTGACCCAAGACCAAGTGGTGCTAGAGCCAGCTATGCGAAATACAGCACCCTGTATTTTATATGCAGCCTTAAAAATTCAAAAAATGAATCCTGACGGGCTTATGATTGTGGCACCTAGCGACCATTGGATAGAAGATGAAGCCGCTTTTGCAAAAGACGTGACCGCTTGTTTTGATAAATGTTCTACCGAAGCGGTGCTGTGTACTTTGGGTATAAAACCAAGCTTTCCCAATACTGGATTTGGGTATATAGAGTATGATAAGACGGATGACAACAAGCTTAAAAGAGTAAACCAATTCCGCGAAAAGCCAGATTATGATACCGCTAAGCAGTTTTTAGCACAAGGTAATTTTTTGTGGAACGCTGGAATTTTTATGTGGAGTGTAAAAACGATAGTAGACGCTTTTAAAGCCTATCAGCCAGATCAATATAAATTATTTGAATCAGGAATTGGCGTATATAATACAGGGGAGGAAAGTGCTTTTATAGCTGAAAATTACCCTAAGGCAGAAAACATTTCTATTGATTACGCGATTTTAGAGCAATCCTCAGCCATTTTTGTTTTAGCCGCTACGTTTGATTGGAACGATCTGGGTACCTGGGGCTCATTGTTTGATAAGTTGGACAAAGATACTTCTGGTAATGCCGTCGTAAATGCTCAAGTGCTTGCGGAAGATGCAAGAGGGAATATGATCAGCTCCCCTAAAGATAAGGTTGTGGTTGTAGACGGATTACAAGATTATATTATTGTAGACAAAAAAGATGTACTTTTAATATACCCCAAGTCTAAGGAGCAAGATATTAAGAAGGTGCTGAATAAAGTAAAAGATAAATTTGGCGATAAGTACGCATAAGTATGCAAGATAAAATTGGTCAGGACAGTAGCACACCCACAGACAATGCTACCGATAGTGGTGAGGATGTAAAGAAAGACTTCCAAGGATTATTGGGGAGTACCAAAAAGTTTTTATCCGAACTTTTAGATATTCGCACCAATACAGATCAGCAAGCAACAAAAGAAGCTATTATTGCGGATATTCCTTTTAAGGGGCATACGTCTTGGATTCTTATCTTTTCTATATTTATCGCTTCGATCGGGTTAAATGCAAACTCTACTGCAGTGGTTATTGGGGCCATGCTTATTTCTCCGCTTATGGGACCTATTTTAGGCATAGGTATGTCTATAGGTATAAATGATATAGATACACTCAAAAGATCCTTAAAGAATTTTGCGGTTATGGTGGTACTTAGTGTATTGACTGCATTTTTGTTTTTTAAGTTTTTCCCACTTAGGGATGAATCATCAGAATTATTAGCCAGAACGGCGCCGGATATTAGGGATGTATTGATCGCTTTTTTTGGGGGATTGTCACTGGTAATTGCTAGGGCAAAAAAGGGAACTATTGCCAGTGTTATTTTTGGGGTGGCTATTGCCACCGCTTTGATGCCACCCTTGTGTACCGTTGGTTTTGGCCTTGCTATAGGGAACTGGGATTATGCAGCCGGTGCCATGTATCTGTTTACGATCAATACAATATTCATTGCCTTGGCTACTTTTTTAGTTATAAAACTCCTGCGCTTTCCTATGGTGCGTTATGTAAATTCTAAAAGACGCAGATTTATAGCTAGAATGGCATCTTTGGTTGCTGTTCTTGTAATGATTCCTGCCGGGTTTACCTTTTATAATGTCTTTCAGGAATCTTTATTCCGAAAGGATGCAACCAGTTTTGTTAACGAGAAAATTGCACTTTATCAATTCTCAGAGGAAGGTAGATTCTTGGAGGATTTTACCAATTTGGAATTCAATGATGGGGAGAACCTCCTTATTGAGGTAGTATTTATGGGTAATGAGACCATTCCCGAAAATATTATTGCCACTTGGAAAACACAAATGAATGAATACTCCAAACTGAAGGGAACGACACTCATTGTAGTCCAAGGGTCCAAAAATAAAGCTGCTGATCAGCTGAAATATGTTAATGAATTATATGAGTCCCAGAAGAACCAATTATCCAGTAAGGATGAGAAAATTTCTTTTTTAGAGTCGGAACTCATGCGTTTGAACAAGGGTGCAGCGGGGCAAATTCCTTTTCCCGAAATAAGCCTGGAGGCTAAAACCAATTATGAAAACCTATCTCGTTTGGCGTATTCGTACATGATTTCAACCGACTTTGCCAAAACGGATACCATACCAGTATTTGAAGTGACTTGGAAAAAGGAAGCAAAACGCTCAGATACTGAGAAAGACCTTAAAAAACTTCATGATTGGCTTAAACTCCGTTTAAAAAATAAAGAGCTTCTGGTAAAGGAAGTTGTTTTGGAGTAAGAAAATTTTAACTTACGCAAGGTAATATACTTCCATAATTCATACTGTTAGTTGCGTTCTTCGATATACATCTGTCGCACTTTTTTGAAAAGATCTGAAGAATAGACAAAATTAGTAACGGCTTCATTATCGGTCTTAAAGATTTCATTCTTGGTACCTTCCCATTCTTTGAGTCCGTCTTTTAAAAAGAGAATTTTCTCCCCTATTTGCATCACGGAGTTCATATCATGTGTATTAATTACCGTGGTAATATCATATTCTTCGGTAATTTCTTTAATAAGATTATCTATCAAAATGGCTGTTTTGGGGTCTAGTCCGGAATTTGGCTCATCGCAAAACAGGTATTTAGGATTCATAACTATGGCACGGGCAATAGCCACACGTTTTTGCATCCCACCAGATATTTCCGAAGGAAATTTATGATGTGCATCAATAAGGTTCACTCTCTTTAGAACAGCGTTTACCCTATCTGACATCTCCGATTTTGGTTGCTTGGTAAACATTTCTAAAGGAAACATTACGTTGCCTGCAACGGTCATACTATCAAAAAGAGCACTGCCTTGAAAAACCATACCCATTTCTTGTCTCAGGTTTCGTTGTTCCTTACCCGAAAGCGAAGCATAGCTATTTCCATCATAAATGATATCTCCTTTTTCAGGATAAAATAAGCCTAAAAGACATTTTAAGAAAACAGTTTTTCCAGAGCCACTTTGGCCAATAATTAAATTGGTTTTTCCGGTCTCAAAAACTGTACTTATGCCTTTTAGCACATGTGCGTCTCCAAATGATTTGTGTATGTCGTTTACTTCTATCATTAGCCCAGAAGGAGTTGTGTTAGCAAATAGTTCAATATAATGATGACCACACTGGTCCATACAAAGGCGGTAGTGCTGGCCTTACCAACTTCTAGAGCACCCCCTTTCATGTAAAAACCATGATAAGAAGGTATGGTAGCGATGACAAAGGCAAAAATCAGGGTTTTAACAAAAGCATAGGCAATATGAAACGGAACAAAATCCATCTGAAGGCCTTCAATAAAATTTGCACTGGTTAGAAAGCCACCAAAAACACCAGCAAACCATCCGCCAAAAATACCGACGTACATGGAAATAGCAATTGCAAATGGATAGAAAAGCATTGCAATTATTTTTGGAAATACAAGATAATTCAAAGAATTTACGCCCATGACTTCTAAGGCATCTATCTGTTCCGTTACCCGCATGGTGCCGATGCTAGAGGTAATGTAAGACCCTACTTTACCCGCCATAATAATGGATACAAAAGTTGGAGCAAATTCTAAAATAATGGACTGTCGTGTAGCAAATCCAATGAGATTTTTAGGGATTATAGGACTCGTAAGATTCAATGCTGTTTGTATGGCAACAACCGCTCCTATGAAAAAAGAAATAAAAACAATAATACCCAGAGAACCGTAAATAAGTTCATCTATCTCCTTTAAAATCAAAGATTTCATGATACGCCATTTGGTAGGTTTTTTGAAAACCTCCCGTACCATAATGCCGTAGCTACCAACGGACGCTAAATAGTTCATGCGTTATAAATAGATTTCTTAATGTAAAAGTAACAATAAAGGGCTGGATTTGACCTAGATTTAAACTTTTAAGGGAGATTTTATTTACATTTACGAAGCAAAAATTCAAGTATGAACCAGAGTCGTTTTTTAGTTTTTAGTTTACTTTTCACAGGTCTATTTTCAGTTTTAACCCTTAATGGGCAAAAGAAATCTAAGGGAGATGATGCTATTCAGTTGCGGGTAAAGCCCAAGCTGGTGGTAGGGATTGTAGTAGATCAGATGCGTTATGATTATTTAACGCGCTTTTACGATCATTATGGAGCGGGTGGTTTCAAACGTATCATTGCCCAAGGCTTTAATTGTAAGAATAACCATTTTAATTATGCGCCAACTAGCACTGGCCCAGGACATACGTCTGTTCATACAGGCACTACTCCTGCTACTCATGGTGTCATTGGTAACAATTGGTATGACAAGGAGAATGACGAAACCGTATACTGCGCAGGTGACGATAGCTACGCTTCTGTTGGCACAACCAGTAACGCCGGACAAATGTCGCCCCATCGTATGACAGTTACCACGTTATCCGACGAACTAAGGCTGCATACACAAATGAAAGGAAAGACCATCGCTATTGCTTTAAAGGATAGGGGAGCCGTACTTCCAGGTGGACATACCGCGAATGCCGCTTACTGGTTTCACGGTAAGGAGGAAGGGAAGTGGATAAGCAGTACCTATTATATGAACGAATTACCTGCTTGGGTAACCGATTTTAATAGTTCTGGAGTGGCGCAGTCGTATAAAAAAGCGTGGACTACACTAAAAGACATCAAAACCTATAAGGAAAGTGGTCCTGATAACAATAATTACGAAGGATTGTTTAAAGGGGAGACTACTCCTACTTTTCCACATAATACTGCAGCGCTCTTGGACAAGAATAAGGATTTTGATATTATAAAAGGCACGCCTTATGGTAACAGCATTACAGCCGATTTTGCCATTGAAGCCCTGGAAAAGGAAGAATTAGGAACGGATGACGATACAGATTTTTTAGCCATCAGTTTTTCCAGTACGGATTATGTTGGACATAAGTACGGGGTAAATTCCAAAGAAGTGCAAGACACCTATCTCCGATTGGATAGGGATTTGGAACGATTGCTAACAGCGTTGGATAAAACAGTAGGCGAAGGCGAGTATACTTTATTTTTGACTGCCGACCATGCAGCGGGTGAAGTGCCGGCGTATCTTAAGGATATGAAAATACCTGCAGGTTATGTAGATTATAGCGTAAGCAAGGCTAAGTTTTCTGAGTTTTTAAAATACAAATACGGCACGGAGGATATTGTAAAGAATTTTTCCAACCTACAAATATTTTTGGATCACAAAATTATTAAAAACTTGGACTTGGATGTGAAGGAGGTACAAGAGGAAATTGCTAAGGAATACCTTAGTTATGATTTCATAGACCGTGTGTACACAGGGCATCAAATGTGGGAGAATCAGTATACTTCAGGTATACCCTATGTTCTTCAAAACGGATATAATCAAAAACGTTCTGGCGATGTACTTTTGGTCCTTAAGCCTAGTGTTATTAGTTATGGCAGAACAGGCTCTACCCATGGGTCACCGCAAATTTATGATACGCATGTACCACTTCTCTTCTACGGAAATGGGATAAAAAAGGGCAGTACGGTAGAGCGTACCGAAATTCCTGATATAGCCTCTACAATAGCTGTGTTATTGGGGATTTCTTTCCCCAGTGGTAACACAGGGAAACCCATTTCAGCTGTATTGCAATAAATAGCGGTATGAACGTACAACCTGTAGGTATTTTTGATTCTGGAATTGGTGGAACTTCCATTTGGAAAGAAATCCAAGAGGTTTTGCCTAACGAGAATTGTTTGTATCTGGCCGACAGCAAAAACGCGCCGTATGGTGATAAATCGCAGCAAGAGATTCTTCAACTTTGTATTAAGAACACCGAAAACCTTTTAGAGCACAACTGTAAATTAATTGTCGTGGCTTGCAACACAGCAACAACCAACGCTATTGATTATTTACGGAGTAATTATACTGTACCTTTTATCGGTATTGAACCTGCCATTAAGCCAGCTGCATTGAACTCAAAATCCAAAACGGTAGGAGTATTGGCTACAAAGGGCACATTGGCCAGTAGCTTGTTTCATAGCACGACACAAAATCATGCAGAAGGAATAATAATTATTGAGCAACAAGGGAAAGGGTTGGTAGAACTAATAGAAAGTGGAAAACTTAATTCCAATACCACTCGTGAACTATTGGAAATCTATATTAGACCAATGCTAGATAAAGGAATAGATTATTTGGTTTTGGGTTGTACTCACTATCCGTACTTGATTCCTTTGTTAAAAGAACTCTTGCCTAAAGGTGTCAAAATCATAGATTCCGGTGAGGCCGTAGCGCGGCAGACGAAAGCCGTGCTAGAAAAGAACATGCTTTTAAATACTTCTGAAAAAACAGGAAAACAGCAACTCTTTACCAATACAGACCCTGCGCTATTGGAGCGTTTTGTGTCGTCTGTTCTTGTCGAAAAAGAGGTGCGATTTTTAGATTTTTAAGTCATTTTTAATTCGCGAATAAGTCAAATAGGTAAAAGCATAGTGGTGTTTTTCATCTTTTGGATGATGTTCTTCTGCTGTAAGCTGCCAATTAATTACATCAAACTCAGGAAAAAAAGTATCAGCCTCCAAACTAGTATGTACGCGTGTGAGTTCTATGATATCTGCTAAAGCTTCCCCTTGTTTGTAGATTTCCCCGCCTCCAATTATAAACGCATCTTCTTCCGATACCAATTTTAGCGCGGCTTCCAAAGAATGTACAACGATACAGTCTTCAAATTTTACCGTATAGTTTTTATCACGTGTGATAATGATATGAGTGCGTTTAGGTAAAGGTTTTGGGAAACTCTCAAAGGTCTTTCGCCCCATAATAATTTTGTGTCCAATGGTCAGTTTTTTAAAACGCTTAAAATCATCTGGCAGATGCCATAATAGATCATTATCCTTACCTATAGCGTTGTTCTCGGCCGCTGCGGCTATCATTGTAATTGTGTTCACTTAAAACTGGTTTTAATTTCTTCAATAGAAGGGCAAAAAGAGTGCCAATGGTATAATACTATTTTATCTTTAGGCTAAAGATACAGTAATTGGATTTTTTGAATAGGTATTTGGTGTAAGTTCATAGAACTGAAGTAAACAAATGATAAATGGAAAAAATAAGGAAGGAGTTTCCGGTAACAAGAAAATGTATTTACGCGAATACTGCTGTTTATGGTCCTATGTATGATTCCCTTTTGGACTGGCGGCAGGAACATGATTTGGATTTTCTGCTCCATGGTAGCGACATGCGAGAAAAATCATTAAAAATTATAGAGGATACACGAAGTACAGTTGGGCAATTTTTTAATTGTAAACGAGAAAACGTGGCTTTGGTCAATAATTTCTCCACAGGTCTTAATCTCTTGCTGGAAGGGTTAAAACCAAGAACAAAGGTATTGCTGCTAGAGAACGACTATCCCTCTGTAAATTGGCCTTTTGAAAATAGAGATTTTGATATTTCTTATGTAAAAATGGATGTCGATGTAGAATTGCATATCCAAGAAGCCATTGTTGCTAATACTATTGAAGTGCTAGCTCTAAGTATCGTTCAGTGGTTAGATGGTTTTTTAATAAACCTTGATTTTTTAAAAGAACTGAAACAAGCAAATCCTAATTTAATTATCATTGCAGATGCTACCCAGTTTTGCGGTACGCGAACCTTTGACTTTGCCGCATCTGGTATAGATATTTTGGGTGCTAGTGCTTATAAATGGCTATTGGCAGGTTATGGGAATGGCTTTATGTTGTTTTCCGATGCCGTTCAGGACCGATTTCCGATACATAGTACTGGGTTTAATGCGGCCAACGGTAACTTGGATAAAAAAAATAGTATCCGCTTTTCTAAAAAAATGGAGCCCGGCCATTTGTCCTGTCTCAGTTTTGGAAGTTTGAAATTTTCTATGGACTTCATGCAGAACATAGGGATGAGCAGCATAACGGAACATAATAGTGCATTATCCTTGAAGGCCAAAGACGCGTTATCTAATTTGGGACTTTTGGATCAAAAGATAATGAAACGGAAAGGGCATAGTACCATCTTCAATATTAAAGGAGATGATGCTGTTTTTAAAAAATTATTGGAGAACAATGTGCTTTGTGCACAAAGGGGAAACGGTATTCGATTGAGTTTTCATTTTTATAATACAATGAACGAGGTAGATGAGATTATAGGAATCTTAAAAACTGTGACATAGAAATCATTTAACTGTAATTTTCAAAGCACTAATTCTCAGTCTTTTGAGAAATAACTTCTAATTTTTGTCAAATTGATAAAAATGACATGAGTCATTGTAAATGAGCATCTTAAAGTAGTAGTTTTGCCGTATATTCTAAAAATAGATACCATGGCAATTGCAAAACAATATTTAAAAACTAAGCCAGTTTGTAAAGTTACCTTTACAGTACCGGCAGAAGAGGCGAAAAAAGTAGCTGTAGTTGGTGATTTCAACAACTGGAACCCAAAAGGCAGTACTTTGAAAAAATTAAAGAATGGAACTTTTAAGGGAACATTCGACCTTCCAAAAGAAAACACGTACGAGTTTAAGTATATCGTAGACGGTTCTTACGTAAATGATGGTGAAGCTGATCGTTATCAGTGGAACGATTTTGCTGGTTCTGAGAACGCCGTTCTTGAATTGTAGTTAGTCGTATCATTTTATTAACAAGAAAGGCACGGGAATCTCCCGTGCCTTTCTTGTTTTTGGATTACGCTACCACAGATACGCCCTTCCAAAAAGCTACTCTGCCTTTTATGCCTTTTGCCAATTCGCTAACTTCTGGATAGAACCAAGCGGCATCTGGGTTCTGTTTGCCCTGTACTTCTATAGTATAGTAAGAGGCAGTTCCTTTCCAAGGACAAGAAGTATGAGTATTACTAGTTTTAAAATATTCTTTTTTAATACTCTCTGCTGGAAAATAATGGTTGTTCTCCACCACTAAGGTGTCTTTACTCTCTGCAATTACTGTGTCGTTCCAAATAGCTTTCATTCTAGTTTGTATTTTAATCTGATTTTTTGAAAAGATAATTCTTATAATAGTTTTTTAAGTCGCTAAACTCATCCATTACTTTCAACCCTGATTGCGCTGCTAACCAATGGACTGTTTTGTCATCATATTTTTGTGAGATTTCCGTATGTATCGTTTCCCAAGCTTCAAACGTAATGTCTAGATCTAGTTTTTCTAACCTAACTTTTTGCGGGGTTTGTGCTACCAAATAGCTCTTTGCCGTACCACTCTCGGGATCATACACTTCCCAATGTAAAAAATTATCTACATCAAAATTGGCTTCTAACTCCCGGTTCATACGCACCAGTAGATTTTTATTGAATTTAGCCGTAATTCCTGCGGTATCGTTGTAGGCATCAAGTATGGTTTGGGGACGTTTTTTTTGGTCAAAACCTATAAATAATAGGTCGTTTGGTTGCATGTACCCTTGTATTTGAGATAGGAATTCAATCGCTTTATCGTGTAGGAGATTCCCAATATTAGAGCCAAGGAAGAGGATCACTTTCCGGTCATCTTCCGTAAAGTTTAATTTTTTTAGCGTTTCAAAATAGGTTCCTTGTAAAGGTTCTGTTTTTAATGTTGGAATATCCTGTGCTAAATCAGACTGTAAAGAATCTAGTGCATTTTGACTAATATCTATAGGCCTATAGGTGAAATTAAGGTCTTCCTGGGTGAAATGCCGTAGCAAGATTTTGGTCTTTTTTCCGTCCCCAGCTCCCAATTCTATCAAATGAAAATGTTTGTTGTCTTTGGAAAAAAGATGCGCAAGCTGTTCCTTATATTGCTCCAAAATAGCAAATTCCGTATCGGTTAGATAATATTCCGGCATGTTCATAATATCTTGAAAAAGTAGGTCGCCAGCTTTGTCATATATGTATTTGGAAGACAAGAATTTTGGATAGGAGGTGAGGCCTTGGTAAACCTCTTGCTTAAATTGGGAGTCTTGGTTTTGAACTAATTTTTTATGCATGTAGGGTATGTCGTAGTTATTTGGCCAACCTTAATCCGGTAAATTGCCATCTTAAGTTGGTTTGAAAAAAATTTCGATAGGTAGGTCTTGCATGTTTTATGGGTGTAGCTACCGAGCTGCCCCGCAATACTTTTTGATTTACCATAAATTTGCCATTGTATTCGCCCAAGGCGCCATCTGCTTTTTTATAATTAGGGTAGGGCAAGTAGGCACTTTCCGTCCATTCCCAACGCTGACCCCAGGTGAAAAGATGTTGTGCAGCTTCCCATTCAAATTCTGTGGGCAAGCGATAGCCCCTCCATTGTGCATAGGCAAATGCCTCAAAATAGGAGATGTGGGTTACTGCTGTTTCGGGATTAACCTTTTGCAAACCGTTATAGGTGTAGTGATGCCAGATTCCATTTATGTTATGCCAATACAAGGGAGCGGAAATACCTTCACTGTTTACCCAGTCCCAACCTTCGGCATGCCAAAGGTCAAACCGTTGGTAACCACCGGACGCTATAAATGCTATAAAATCTGCATTGTTCACTAAGGTGTTAGAAATAGCGTACCCTTCTAGAAAGACTTTATGTCTACCTAGTTCATTGTCATAACAGAAATCATTGGAGTTGTGGCCTATTTCGTATATACCCTCATCCATTTTAATCCATTTTTGAACATCTTTTACAGCTTTATGTTCCTTAAAACCATCTGAATATTTAGGCAGTAAAGGATTGTTACCAAGGATGTACTTGATATCCGTCAATAATAATTCTTGATGTTGTTTTTCATGATGTATACCAATCTCCAAAACCTCGTCCAGTTCGTTGCTGTCTGCCGTATTTAGTAATTCTTTAATGGACGATGTTACATGGGCTCTGTATGCATACACCTCGTTAACCGACGGTCTGGATAAATTACCACGATCTGCTCGCACCACACGCTTGCCAAGGGTTTCATAATAACTATTGAAAACAAAGGAGAAATCCTCGTTAAAAACACGGTAGTCTGCGCTATACTTCTTTAGGATAAATTCTTCAAAAAACCAAGTACTGTGGCCTAAATGCCATTTGGGCGGAGATACATCTGCAATAGGTTGTACTACATAATCCTCTATTTCCAGAGGTTTACAAATGGTTTCGGTATGCTCTCGGGTTTCTAAAAAGAAATCTAAAAGAGAAGCGGTAAGTAACATGAATCACAATTTTTTTAAAGATAAAGAAATATTATGGGCTCATTTTTGCTTTAACCTACTTTTAGGCTACGATATGAATGGGTAAGCTGAACACAAAAGCTGTTCCCTCATTTGGCCTACTAAGTACACTAATACTGGCATTGTGTAGCTCCATTATTTTTTTAACGATTGCCAAGCCAAGTCCAGCGCCTTCTTTTTGTTGTCCTGTTTTAGTTTGACGGTATCGTTCAAAAATTAACGCTTGATTTTCTTGCTGAATGCCTGGCCCCGAATCTTTAATCGTAATTTCTACTCTATCTGCTTTGGGCACAATACCAACAGTAACTGCACCATTCTCCGGCGTAAATTTAAGCGCATTGTCCATTAAGTTTTGAACAGCTCTTTCTACCAATGAGATATCCCCAAACACTAAAGGTATCCCTTGCTGCATTTCCAAGGTTAAGGTAATGTTCTTTTGTTTAGCTATCACTTGATAATTTCTGTGTACATCATTGGCCAATTCGCTAATTAAAAAAGGTTCTTTTTGGGGTTCAATTTGATTGGCCTCTAATTTTGAATACTCAAACAATTGGGATATCAGCTTTGAAAGCCTTTCACTACTAGAATTAATTGTTGTTAAATAATCGGACCGCTGCTTAGTCGTCAACACACTATCCTTCATTTGCAATGTTTCTGTATACCCTTGAATTATGGCAAGTGGTGTTCGCAGATCATGTGAGATATTTGCTATAAGCTCTTGTCGTAATTTCTCCAAGGATTTTATTTTTTCCATATCCTTTAAAATGGTGTTGGCCATTTGGTTAAAGGTTGTGGTAACGCCCGCTAAATCACTTTGTTCAGCATCTTGAATTCTATATTTTAAATCACCCTGCTCAAAACGTTTGGCTGCATATACGAGCTCTCTCAAAGTTTTAGTCAAATACCATACTGACAATATGCCTAAAATTGCTGCAAAAAGTAAAGTGACAAGTAAGGTGCCTATCCCTAGTTTTAAAGCGTAACTACCAAATAATAGTTCTCTGGTATTAAGATATTCTTCTCCTGCTAAAATAATGTATATGTACCCTTCGTTACCGCCTTTTTCGAATTTGGCAACGGAAAAGACTTGCTGGTTCTCCAGATTCTTTGGGTCATCTCCAAGAATGTATCCCTTACCATTTGATGAAATAAATTGTTTGATTGGAAGCGTATTTACTTTTTTCTGATTGGTCTCTGGGGCATCATGATCAAGAACCACCGAGTATTGTACTTTGCCTTCCATATCTAGCAAATACACTTCTATAGCTCTATTAACTGCCATCATATCGTGCATGATATCTCCAAATAATGCTTTGTTAATAGTGCCTGTACTATCAATTGGGCTTTGGTCAACAAACTTTTCATCAATTAAGTCTTTGGCTAAGTTGGCATGTAACCGCTGGGTAGTTTCATAAAAGTAGTTGTTGGATAGGTGAATGGTCGCAATAGTATATCCTAAACCGGCTAACACAAGAATTGCCAGAAAAGAGAATACTAGTTTTTTTACTAATCTATTGGAGAGTATTGTTGTATTCATAGTTCTTCATTGAATTTGTACCCTACTCCCCAAGTAGTTAAAATAAAGGTAGGGTTACTCATATCTGGTTCTATTTTTGATCGTAGCCTGTTGATATGAGAATTTACGGTGTGTTCATAGCCTTTAAAGTCATATCCCCAAATAAGGTTTAATAGTTTGGCGCGGTCATAGCTCTTGCCTGGGTTGGAGGAAAGTAAGACCAATAATTCAAACTCCTTGGGTGATAGTTCAACCTTACTTCCGCTTACTAGTACCTTACGCATGTCTATATCCACCGATAGGTTTCCATATTGTATCACTTTTTTTACTATAGGTTCTGGTGCTGTTTTAGCACCCATTTTTTGTCGCCTAAAGATTGCTTTGACCCGGGCAATAAACTCCCTCACACTAAAAGGTTTGGTCAAATAATCATCCGCCCCTATTTCTAGTCCTAATACTTTGTCAATTTCTTCAGATTTTGCGGTCAACATTATAATAGGGGATTTTATATTATTGGCACGAATTTTTTGGCAAACTTCAATCCCATCCATTCCTGGAAGCATAATATCAAGTATGATGAGGTCCGGGGCCATTTCGATTGCTAATCTTAGGCCTTCGTCACCTCTGCCAGCAGAACGTACATCACATTCTAAATCCTTAAGATGTATCTCCAGCAAATGAACGATTTCTGAATCGTCTTCAATAATCAATACTTTTCTCATATATCACGAATTAAGAGGTAAACTATCACGGAAAGTTCACAACGGTATTCAAAATAGTAACTATCCGTAGAGGTAGAGTCGTAAAAAATGTGAATTTCTTGCATAAGCTTTATGTTTTAATGCGTAATACACTGAAAATCAATGAGTAATAAAATATGATTTTTACGTGATACTTCTGTTACAGCTTCCTAGTTTCTTTGAGTCAAATTTAAAACACATAAAACGATGAACAATTTTAGAACAATTATGTTATTGTTTGTTTTTACAGCTTTGTTATTTAGCTGTGAAGAAGATGATAATGAAGTTTCTCCTTTGGAACTTAACGCAGGAACTATTAATGGAGGACCTTTTGCTTTTGCTGTGGACGGCCAGGCAGATATGGTAAGCGGAATTACTTTAAATGCTTCTACACTAACTGGAAGTATTCAGAACTATGTTATTACCGATGACACAAAGAATATTCTAGGGCTGCCACCAACTTTGGAAGCCTTAGAAGGAGTAGATTTTGACGGGGCCGGAATAGGTTCCTGCTATATTTATCATATTTCTTACGAAGCAGGCTTGTCTGGTTTGGAGTCTGGTGCTAACCTTGATAATTTATCTGGTGATTTTGCACTATCTAATTTTATAGTAGTAGTGAGGAACGGATTAAATGCAGGTAGCCTCGCTGGCGGACCTTTTGAGTTTTTAGTAGACGGAATGCCCGACATGGTAACGGGAATTGTTTTGGATGATACGGAGTTGAACGGCGAGACCCAATCCTATGTAATTACGGATGATTCCAAGAATATTTTAGGATTACCTCCAACCTTAGAAGCAGTTGAAGGCGTCAATTTTGATGGTGCTGGAGTTGGTTCTTGTTATATATACCATATTACCTATTCGGGTGAACTGACTGGTCTGGAAGCTGGTGAAAATCTAGAAGGTTTAATGGGTAGTTTTAATCTTTCAAATTTTATTGAAGTGGAACGTAATGGGCTCAATGCAGGTGTTTTATCAGGTGGTCCTTTTGAATTTACTGTAGATGGAATACCTGATATGGCAACTGGATTGGCTTTGGATGATAGTATGATTACTGGAGCTAATAGCGGCTTTGTAATTACGGATGCTGATTTGAATATTCTTGGTTTACCGCCAACACTGGAAGCTGCACAAGGCGTTGATTTTGATGGAGCCGGAGTGGGAGTGTGTTTAATATGGCATATTACGTATGAAAATGGTATAACTGGATTAGAGGCTGGCGGAAATGCAGGAAACTTGGAAGGATTTTTCGCTTTATCCAATTCAATTTCAGTTACTAGAAGTGGTTTGAACGCAGGGATGATCTCCGGTGGGCCATATGAATTTACTGTTGATGGTATGGCAGATATGGTCACTGGAATTACGTTGGAAGATGCAGCACTTACAGGCTCCAATCAAACATGGATAATTACAGATGACCAAAATAATATTCTTGGGCTACCTCCAATGATTGCCAATGTAGAAGGTGTGAATTTTGATGAAGCGGGCGTAGGGGTATGCCTTATCTGGCACTTAACCTATGAGGAAGGATTGAGCGGACTAATGGCAGGCAACAACGTATCCGATTTAGAAGGATTCTATGGCTTATCAAATTCCATAACGGTAACTAGAAATCCATTGGAAGCAGGAACACTTTCTGGAGGTCCTTATACATTTATGGTAGATGGTATACCAGATATGGTCAGTGGTATCATGTTAGATGCTGCTAACTTAAATGGTTCTAATCAAACATATGTAATTACCGATGATTCCGGGAATATATTAGGGTTGCCACCAACCTTGGAAGCTGTTGAAGGAGTTGATTTTGATGGTGCCGGAGTAGGGGTTTGCTATATTTGGCATTTAACTTATGAAGAGGGATTATCAGGACTGGCCGCTGGGCAGAATACCAATAATTTGGATGGCTTCTATGACCTCTCGAATTTTATAATGGTTACAAGACAGTAAAATTTGCTATGAAGAAGAAACTACTAGTTTTGTAAACTGTTTTGTTTTATCATGTAAAAGCCCAAACGAAAGTTTGGGCTTTTTATCTTATAGTTAAATTAACGGCCATACTTAATACCTAAGCTGAGTATTCAGGTTTAAATTAGTATATCAATAGTTTTAAACTAAGAAAAGCCTTCATTAAGTTAGTACTGTACTATTTTTTAGTTGACCTAGAAAAGTGTGTAGCCAAAAATAACGGAAAAGCTATTAAATTCACTATCAGAAAAATTTATAGCGCGTTTGGAAACCGTTAAAAGTCTTAATTCTAAACTAAATTTATCAAGATACTTATATCCGAAACCACCAGAGAAACTTCCCAATGTTGTAAATTCTCCAGAACGTAAAACAGTTTCATCTGCTCTTGTAAATTCAAATTCATTTTTTAGGGTAAAATCAAAAATATAGGTAGTGTTTATAAACAGTTTGGAATCTTTACTTAAAAACATATAATATCTAAAACCAAATGGAACTTCTATGGAAGAATAAATTATTTTAGAGTTCAGAATACCTCCAGAAATATTATCATTTTCAAAAGAATTTTCAGCTTCGTAATTTTGATAGGCAAATTCTGCGATAATGCTCCATTTGTTTTTATTGATGGGAAGAACAACTTCCGTTTCTATGCCAAACCCAAAACCTTGTTTTTCCTCCATAGTTAAATTAACAGATTCAAAAGTGCGAACGGGTGTTGTGGCAGAGGAATAATTAAGCCTTGGTCTTAAACTGAGGTTAAAGTTCGTTTTCTCATTTCTTTCTGTAAAATTTGAATACTCCTGATTAACACATTCATTATGTTTCGTGAAGACCTTGGTTAAATCGTCCTTGGTATAGTTAACCTGCTGCATTTGTGTGTAGCTAAAAAGCTTACATTGTAAATTTTCTAACAACTGCTCTCTATATGCGGTATTTTCTCTAAGTTTATTCCTGTCCAATAAATATCGTTTGTAGACCAATTGTTCAATGGTGCCATCCGCGGTAGTAAAGAAAAATAGTTCTCGGTTTTCGTTTATAAACGAATACAAACTAGACTGCCCATCAATTAGTGTTTTTAAGAATATTGTTTTATTCTCAAAATTAGGTTCTCTATTTTTCCCTAAAGTATTAGTATTCTGGCTAGATTGATCAATATTAACTGTGCGTCTAATAAATTTGGATGTATTGTTGACCCCAAACTCACTTACAATAGCTATAGTTAATTCTTGAACAGAACCCTTGTCACTATTTTTGAAAATAATTTTGCTGGGATTATTTCTCTTGTCGTAGTTTTTTATTAAACCTTCAATTCTATTATTTTCATTATCAATGTAATAGCCTTTGTCGAAATTAACTTGTGCAGAACAAACTGTAGCACATATTAAAATTAATAAAAAACATAGTATTGGTTTTTTCATATAAAACTGATTCTTAATTTAAGAATAGCTCGTAGCATTTGATTAGTGGTGCATAGCTGGCAAGGAGCTGAATTTGAAATATTAAACCGCTACAACCCCTTTTATATGTGGATATGGATTGTAATTAACTAAAGTAAAGTCTTCGAATTTAAAATTAAATATGTCTTTTACTTCTGGATTAATCATCATTTTTGGTAGGGGTCTGGGCTCTCGACTCAATTGTAGTTCAACTTGCTCCATGTGGTTATTGTAAATATGTGCATCACCAAACGTATGTATAAAGTCACCCGCTTCATAACCACAGACCTGTGCTATCATCATCGTAAATAAAGCATAAGAAGCGATGTTGAAAGGAACGCCCAAAAAGATGTCAGCACTACGCTGGTATAATTGACAGCTTAATTTACCATCGGCTACATAGAATTGAAAAAAAGCATGACAGGGAGGTAGTGCAGCTTTGTTGTTCGCCACATTTTCAGTAAAAGATTTGGACGTATCTGGCAGTACACTTGGGTTCCAAGCGGAAACCAACATTCTTCTGCTGTTAGGATTGTTTTTTAATGAATGGATTACATCTTTTATCTGATCTATTTCGTCATTGTTCCAATTACGCCATTGGTGTCCATAAACTGGTCCTAGGTCACCGTTTTCGTCAGCCCAAGCATTCCAGATTCGTACACCATTTTCTTTTAGGTATCCAATATTGGTATCACCTTTTAAGAACCAAAGTAGTTCATAGATGATAGATTTTAAATGTAATTTTTTAGTAGTCACCATAGGGAAACCTTTACTAAGGTCAAATCGCATTTGATACCCAAATACACTTTTTGTCCCCGTTCCTGTGCGGTCGCCTTTCTGATTTCCTTCTGCTAAAACATGTTTTAATAAGTCGTGGTACTGTTTCAT
>CAZDOW010000066.1:0-18685 GCA_964507115.1 uncultured Maribacter sp. | reverse complement strand
GTGTAGGCACCAGAGTCTATGTCTGTTATTTCAAAATTTCCATTAAAATTGGTTTTGGTACGCCATGGTGTACCTTTTAATGCTACACTAGCCATTATTAAGGGCTCGTTATAAAGTTCTGCATCTAAAATTTTACCACTAACAGTACCTTTATCCTGTGCTTGCAAGGAAAAGGTAATGAAGAGAACTAAAAGAAATAACAACTGTTTCATCACTATTAATTTATGATAGTACAAAGAAACTTCGACAAGGTTAAGTTAAAGTTAACCAAGGGTTATTTATATATATTTTAAAGGTTAACAATAGGTTTCATCGTTTTCAGCAACCTGATGTTTGGAGAGCTGTAAAGGTCAAAAAATGTATCTTGCGGTTCTTAAATAAACACCATGAACTGGGAGCAATTACTTTCGTTACGCAGAAAAGGAGATACCAATAAAAGATTACGAAACGAGCAGGACGAGACACGGTTGGGATTTGACGTGGATTATGATCGTATCATCTTTTCATCTGCTTTTAGAAGCCTTCAGGACAAAACACAAGTAATTCCCCTTTCTAAAACTGATTTTGTGCATACAAGGCTAACTCATAGTTTGGAAGTCTCCGTTGTGGGCCGGAGTCTGGGCAGATTAGCAGGAAAGAAAATTTTGGAAAAGCATCCGTACCTCAAGGAAGTACATGGATATCAGTTTAATGATTTTGGGGCTATCGTTGCAGCAGCAGCACTATCCCACGATATTGGTAATCCACCTTTTGGCCACAGTGGAGAGAAGTCTATTGGGGAGTATTTTAAAACGGGAAATGGGAAGGTATATAAAGATGAATTAACGGTAAAGGAATATCAAGATATTATAGATTTTGAAGGAAATGCCAACGGATTTAAGTTAATGACCCAAGATAGGGAAGGTGTTGCTGGCGGACTCCGTTTAAGCTATGCCACCCTTGGGGCGTTTATGAAGTATCCAAAGGAATCCTTGCCCCAAAAACCGACCCGACATATTGCCGATAAAAAGTTTGGTTTTTTTCAGACCGAAAAAAACACCTTTAAAGATGTTGCTGCCGATTTAGGACTTAAGCAAACTGCAAAAGGAAGTTCTATTTCCTTTGCACGGCATCCTCTTACTTTTTTGGTAGAGGCAGCCGATGATATTTGTTATACCATTATCGATTTTGAGGATGGTATCAACCTTGGGCTTATTTCCGAAGATTATGCTTTAGAGTATCTTATAAAGTTGGTAAAGGATACAATCAATTCAAAAAAATATCATTCCTTAGCCTATAAAGAAGACAGGTTGAGTTATCTCCGGGCATTAGCTATAAATACCCTTATACAAGATGCGGTGTCTATTTTTATGGAGAACGAAACAGCTATTCTTGCAGGTGATTTTCATGTTTCCCTTATGGATAAGAGCACCTATGATGCACAGATTAGAGATATTATCACTTTAAGTGTGCGAAATATTTATCAGGCGCAAGAGGTGGTAGAAAAAGAAATTGCCGGGTACACTATTATTGCCGATATTTTAGACGTGTATGTTAGTGCTTTGGTTCAAAAGAAAAAAGATAGTGCTTCTAATTACCATAACTTGATACTGCAAACACTGCCTGAATTTTATCGGCGCACGAGTATATCACTTTATGAGATTTTGTTAAACACCTGTTGCTATGTTGCTAGCTTATCAGATAGTTCTGCAGTGCATATCCATAATAAAATTAAAGGAAGGCAACTTTAAAAATCATAGGCGACGCCAATACCTAATACTTGTTTAAACTGAAGTTTAGGTCTGCCGGGATCTGTAACAAATCCGTTAGCATCCTTTACCTCATCAAAAAGAATGTCGTCATCATAAATAAGATGGGTGCCTATGGTTGTAAGGATATACTTGTTTACCCGCAATCTTACGTTGAGTTCCCAGTCCACATCAATATTTCCAAAGCTTGCCAAATAATCCGTGTACAGGTTTAATCTGCTTTTTATCTTGATATTTTTCGCCGCATCCCATTCAAAATTATTAGTTATAAGAAAACCCAGTTCCACAAAATGGTTTTCACCGTCTTGTATGATATTGCCGTTGGTATCTCGTTGTGCCTTTTTGACCCCAAATGCGCCCCTATCTGCCAACCGTTGGTCTAGCACAAAAGTAGATTTTTGAGTAAGGGGAGATAGGTATAGGTTAAATTTTTGATTTGGACTAATATACGAGGTTCCTGCACCAAGGAAGAGATATCCGGGCGCCATAAATCTTGAAATAGGGGTGTCCCTATCAGGATATTTATAACCGTTAGAAAATTGTGTGTTAAAATTTAATTGCACGGAATAGTACCAATTACTAATGGTATCCCTCCTGTAACCTAAGTTGGAGTTCAATCTAATGACATCTTCTGTTTTACGTAATTCACGTCCTTCTTGGGCATTTAAACCATATCTAAGATCCAGGTTATTGTCCCAATTAAAATACCTGAACTTATAGTTTCGTACAAATTTGAAAAAACTCAAGCCACTTATGGCATTGTCACCACCGGCATTCCAATTTACGAATGCTGCTTCGCTTAAATTTAGGCCAAAAGTATTCTCCTTGGTCCAAAAAGAAGGAATTTTAAACCTATTGTATTTATCCTGTAAGGGTTTGGTTTTTTTAAAGGAAATAACAGGATTGGTAAGGTTAACCCCTCTAGGAATATATTTTATCTTGGTCAGGGTCTTTCTAATTACAATCGTATCTATTACCGTAGTATCTATGGCCATGGTATCCCTAATAATTGGCCTAGGAATGGAGTCCTGTGACATAAGTAGGGTAGAGGCCATAAGTAGTGTAAGGCCTAGAAGGACTTTTTTGTATGTAAGCGGTATCCTCATAAAACTTCTTCTATATACGATTTTACAGTATTCTTGTCTAAACCTGCTAGTTTGTAGAGGTCTTGTATAGGGCCATGAGGGATAAATGTATCCGGAATGCCAAATATCTTACTGTGTTTATTGATTTTATGGGTGTTCGAATATTCAAGAATAGCGCTCCCAAAACCACCGTTTTCGCAGCCATCCTCAATAGTTATAATATGGTCATAGTTTGTAAAAATCGTAGCTAACATGCCGGTATCCAAGGGTTTTATAAACGGAAAATCGTAGTGGCCAACGCTGTTGTTATTGTCTAGTTCGTCTATTATTTCTGAAATCATGTTCCCTATGGGCCCCGTACTCAGTACGGCTATTTTTGTTCCTTTTT
The DNA here is from genome assembly GCA_964507115.1 of uncultured Maribacter sp. Taxonomy (GTDB): domain Bacteria; phylum Bacteroidota; class Bacteroidia; order Flavobacteriales; family Flavobacteriaceae; genus Maribacter. The sequence continues at coordinate 15,464 of CAZDOW010000066.1, read as the reverse complement.
TTAGCTCAAAAGATATGCCAATTTCTAGTTTTTTATAAGGTTTTTCCCAATCTAGTAAGACACCTTTGCCTCTGGGGTATCTAATCGCAATTGGTTGGTCTAGTACAAGTTGTGCCGTGTACATGATATCCCGCAACTGAATTTCATTTAGAGGAGCGAAAATAATAAGATTTGGGATACAGCGCAAATAGGCGATATCAAAAACACCATGGTGTGTTGGGCCATCTTCCCCCACAAGTCCTGCTCTATCTAGACAAAATATGACTGGTAAATTTTGTAGCGCTACATCATGGATTACCTGATCATAGGCCCTTTGTAAAAAGGTAGAGTAGATGTTGCAAAATGGAATCATTCCCTCTGTTGCCATACCAGCGGCTAAAGTTACAGCGTGCTGCTCGGCTATACCCACATCAAAAGCGCGGTCAGGAAAAGTATCCATCATATATCTTAAAGAACTTCCCGTAGGCATAGCAGGGGTAATGCCAATTATCTTTTTGTTTGATGTTGCCAAATCTACTATCGTCTTACCAAAAACATCCTGAAATTTAGGCGGTTGAGGCAGCGCAGATTTTTTAAGGAGTTCCCCCGTCGTTTTATCAAATTTTCCCGGTGCATGGTAGACCACTTGGTTTTCCTCCGCCTTTTGTAGTCCCTTTCCTTTGGTGGTGATAATATGGAGTAGTTTGGGTCCGGAAACTAATTTTAGGCGCTCTAGCTCCTTAACTAATACTGGAAAGTTATGACCATCTATTGGTCCTGAATATGCCAAGTTTAAGCACTCAAAAATATTTTCTTCTTTTGCAGTTCCTTTTTTAACGTTGGTTAGGTATTTCTTTAATGCGCCTACGCTAGGATCAATCCCAATGGTATTGTCGTTTAAAACAATAAGGATATTGGCGTCTGTTACTCCAGCATGGTTAAGTCCTTCAAAAGCCATTCCACTGGCTATGGAAGCATCTCCTATTACCGCCACGTGCTGTTTTTTTGTATCCCCATTCAATTTAGAAGCAATGGCCATACCTAAGATTGCTGAAATAGAAGTGGAGCTGTGCCCGGTTCCAAAGGTGTCGAATTCACTTTCTCCCAATTTTGGGAAACCGCTGAGGCCACCTAGTTGTCGGTTCGTATTAAAAAGAGTTTTACGTCCGGTCAATATTTTATGCCCATAAGCCTGATGTCCTACATCCCAAATAAGTCGGTCCTTTGGCGTATTAAAAACATAATGTATGGCTATAGTCAATTCCACTACACCAAGACTAGCTCCTAAATGCCCTTCTTTTGTAGCGACAATATCAATGATAAATTCCCTAAGTTCTTTTGCAAGTTGTGGTAGGTCGGCGAGCGCTAGCTTGCGAAGTTGCTCTGGATATGTTATGGTGTCAAGAATACGTTTCAATATGGCATTTTTGCAGTTGTAAAGCTACGGTTTTTCATGTTTGGCCGTATACACTTATGATACACGAATACGTAAATTATTATCTTGTAGTCCTGATTATTACAGATAGTGCTACTAGGAATCTTAAATTGAAAAACAGAAATTATCGCTTAGGACAAAGTTTGCGGTATTTTTATTTCTTTTTTGGTAGTATCAAGTTTCGAAAATCAGTACTATTACAGCCAAATAAACGAAATGATTCTGCCTTACGACGATGCTTACTTTATGAAAAAAGCCCTTCAGGAGGCCGAGTATGCCTTTGAATATGGGGAGATTCCCGTAGGAGCCGTAATCGTAATCCAAGACAGGATAATTGCTAGGACCCATAACCTTACGGAAAAATTAAATGATGTTACCGCCCATGCAGAAATGCAGGCGATCACTGCGGCAGCTAATTTTTTGGGAGGTAAGTATTTAAAAAATTGCACCTTGTATGTTACGTTGGAACCCTGCCAAATGTGTGCAGGAGCATTGTACTGGAGTCAAATAGGAAAAATAGTATTTGCTGCTAGCGACCCGAAACGAGGTTGTGGGGCGATGGGTACCAAGTTACATCCCAAAACAGATATTAGTGGTGGAATTTTGGAAAACGAAGCTTCTGATTTATTGAAACGATTTTTTCAAAAAAAGAGGTAGTTGGGACCTGAAACAATATTCAAAGTACTTTCACAAAAAAAACCACGCCATGGCGTGGTTTTTTTACAAAATGTAATGCTTTTTATTATTGGACTTGAACTTGCCCTGCAACTATACCTTTCCTACCTTCTTCTTCAACGTATTCAACTTTGTCTCCTTCCTTGATTTCCGTTCCGTTTAGAGCGGTAGCATGAACAAAAATGTCCTTGCTCGTGTCGTCGTTAGTAATAAATCCATAACCTTTGGATTCATTATAAAATTTAACCGTGCCAATCATTGAAATAAAAATTAGATGTTAGTATTCTCAATATACCCTTTTTTTCAATACGATTAAAGGAACGGCATCATTTTTACAAATGTAATTCATTGATTTTCAGAATCCTTAGGAGGTTTTCCTTGCATTTTCCGTACATTTTCATCGTTCAGCATATAGTCGTTCCATTTTCTATTTTTACTTTCTTTGTATAGGAAAAGTGGCATAGCTACTAGAAATAATCCTAAAGTGCCAGAGCCAATAAATTTATCAGTATTTGCTTTTTCTTTATGGTCTAAGGAGTATCCGTAAATAATGGACCCAAAAGATACAATGACGACTAAGGAGATAATATATTTCAACTTCATAAGTACAAAGTTAGTCAAACTTGCATAATCTCTAATAGACCTACCGGCAAAGGTTAAGTCACAATATTAATTTCCCGTAAAGTTGATTAGTTCCTTCCTATAGGCTGTTAGAAGTTTTGATTTGGAAACAAAGCCTAGGTAGTTACCCTCTTTAATAACAGGCAAGTTCCAAGCACCGCTTTTCTGAAATTTTTCCATCACCTGTTCCATGCTGTCCGTGCCATGAAAAATAACATCGGGTGGCTGGTGCATAAAGGTAGCTACGGTAGTGGTTTCGTAGAGCGCGGTATCGAACATAAACTCGCGTATATCATCCAAAAGCACAATGCCTACCAATACACCTTCTTCATTTACTACGGGATACAGGTTACGGGTAGATTTGGAAACGGATTTGTGTAACATTTCTCCTAAAGTCATACTTGGATGCACCACTTTAAAATCTTGCTCTATAACATCATCCAGTTGCATAACGGTCAATACGTTTTTATCCTTATCATGGGTCAATAGCGCACCTTGCTCGGCCAGTTCCCTAGTGTAGATGGTGTGATCTAGTGTATTTTTTGTAATAAGGTAAGAGATAGAAGCGGTAATCATTAGCGGAACAAAAAGTTCATACCCCCCTGTGATTTCGGCGATAAGAAATATTGCTGTTAAGGGTGCGTGGAGCACTCCAGCGATAAGCCCCGCCATGCCAATCAAGGTAAAATTACTTTCGGATACGGCGAAACCCAACCCCATGTTATTAATGACTTTGGCCACTACATTGCCTAGAGCACTTCCCATAACCATAGTAGGGATAAAAATCCCGCCAGAACCCCCGGCCGCAAAAGTAGTGGTCATTGCAACGGCCTTGAATATAGTCAGTCCAAAAAGCAGCGCGATGACTACCCAAATATTATCCATGTATGCATCAAAAGGGTTGCTACCCAAAGCAGTTATATGATCTCCTTTTAGTAAGTCATTGATAAACCCAAACCCCTCCCCATATAGCGGTGGAATAAAATAAAGCATAATTCCGATAGCAAGTCCACCTACGAGTAAGCGGTATTTCGGACTTTTTAATGGCTCGAACAATTTTAAGATTCCAAAGTACATTTTTGTAAAATAGACCGATGCTATAGCTGTTCCTACTCCCAAAATAATATAGAAAAGGGTGTCTTTTATTTCAAAATTATCAGCTAGGGAAAAGTTGAAAAGCACTTCGTTTCCCAGAAAGAAATAGGAGGTAAGTACGCCTGATATTGAAGCCAATAACAGCGGTAACATGGAAAGCATAGTGAAATCCATGCTAAAAACTTCTACTGCAAAAATAATGGCTGCGACCGGTGCTTGAAAAATAGAGGATATGGCCCCTGCGGAAGCGCAGGCAATCAATAAGGATCTGGTCTTTGCATTTATATGGAGCAAACGCCCCAGATTTGAACTAATAGCTGAGCCTGAAGCTACTGCAGGACCTAACAAACCAACAGACCCACCAAAACCTACTGTTAGTGGTGCGGTAATTAATGGGGTGTATATCTTCTTCATTTTTATCACCCCTTTCTTTTTTGATAGGGCGAGTAAAATAGAAGAAATCGCATGTTCTAATTTTTCTTTATGTATAAACTTCACATAAAGGTAGACCAGGGTAAGTCCAATAATAGGTAGAATAAAGTAGAGCTGGTTACTGGAAATCATAATACCGCTTTCCAAGGACGATTCTATGAAATAGGTAAGGTTCTTTAGTGTTACGGCTGCAAGCCCCGCAAACAAACCCACCACAACCGCCATAATATGCGTAAAGGTTTTGTTGGAGATATTTTTATATCGCCATTTAATGAATTTGGTAAATAATTTTTGTCGTTGGGTAGGCATGAACCATGTTTACTAGATTAAAAGTATAAAAATTAGGGTTCACGAATCTTTTTTCTTGCCTAATTCGTCAGAGAATCTTTTAAATCGGTGATATCCGTTCTATACAGTTGCCGTAAGGTTTCAACATAGGAACGATTATTATAAAATCCGGCATCAAAATCTGTCAAGGCGGTATCTAAGAGTTGTAATGCTTCACTTCTTTTACCCTTTTTCATAAAAATCCTAGCCTTATAATAATTAGCATCTGCAGATTGATTGAAGTAGGTTAACATTGTGTCAAAATTCTCCAATGCTTTTTTATTATTCCCAGATTCGTAATATGCAATCCCTCTATAAAGAAATGCTTCTAGTTCTACCCAATCTTCTCCAGTATCTTCTGTTTCCTTAGTAATATGTTTGTCCCAAAAAGCAATGGAATTCTTATAGTCCTCTAAGCCCAAATACGCTATACCCCGCCAAAAATCTACACTGTGCCCTTGAGGATAATCCAAATATGTGGTTAGGGTATCGGAAGCATTAAAATCTGCAATTGCTTTATGGTAATCTCGGTAAAACCAAAGGTATAGGTAGCCGCGCCATGGAACGCGCTGCTCCGGGTCTAGTGCAACCGCTTTATTATATTGCGGTAACCATTTATGGGGTAAACCACGTTTAAGGTCAGCCACCGAAAGCTCATAAATACCAGGTTCGTAGGATGGGTCTATGGCAACAGCCTCTGCAATTCCGTTTTGGAATGCAGTTGAACCTTGCGTGTAAAAAATAGCATCCTTATACGTTTGTTCTGCCAGTTTTCTCTTGTTTGGTTCTTTAACAGACTCACCACAAGACATCAAAAGACTACAAAAAAGTAGACTAAGGAATAATTTCAACCACTTTTCCATTTTCTATTCGGTATGAGACGTACATGTAATAATTGCTTGGGCCTTTTCTGAATTCTAGAGGATTCCAATTTTTTGGTTCTGCCGTAAAGGTGAACAGGGAATCTACCATTTGAGAAGGTAGTGGGTGTTCTTCCAAATCCAGGTTCATTTGAATGATTTCAAACCAACCGGGATTTCCATCACAATTCACTAAAAACCTAAAGTTGAGATATCCGGAATCGGTAAAGGAATCGCCTGAGTATGCTTGTGCTAATGCAGCTCTAAATTGCTTTTTTGTTCCAGCATATGCCTTTAAGCTAGCACTACTATAGGTATGGTATAGATTGCCTTTGTCACATAGTTCATAGGTATTGTTCAGTAAGGCGTTGTCTTGGTCTATGTATCCAATGTAGTTCTTGTATGGCTTATCAGTGGTATCAAAATCCTTTTCAAATTTTAGATAAAAGTAGCCTGTTATTCCACCGATAATCAAACCGATGCCTAAAAGGCTGAAAAGAACAACTTTAACCCACTTTTTCATTCTTTCTAAAAATAACAAAAATTGACTATCCTATCCATTTGAAATTATAATAGTTTTAAGTGCTGTTTTGGGATTATTCTGACAATGAACTAATTAGGTCGCCACCGTTTTTCTAGAAAAAAGTAAGTTTATCTCGGATGATTGTTTTCGCTTTCTTGTGTCGCAATTTTTTTATTTCTAGCAACGAGCTTACAAATCTAACTTTAAACCCAATTCCTTCAATTGGGTAGCATCAATAGGTGCTGGCGCATCAATCATTACATCCCTACCACTATTGTTCTTAGGGAAGGCGATAAAGTCACGGATGGTTTCCTGTCCTCCAAGGATTGCTACCAATCTATCTAAACCAAAAGCAATTCCGCCATGTGGGGGTGCTCCGTACTGAAAGGCATCCATTAAAAAACCGAATTGTGCTTTTGCTTCTTCGGGCGTAAAGCCTAAATGTTTGAACATTGTGGCTTGGGTTTCCTTGTCGTGTATACGTATAGAGCCTCCGCCAATTTCGTTACCATTAAGTACTAAATCATATGCATTGGCTCGCACAGCTCCTGGGTCTGTCTCCAACAATTCCAATTGTCCTGGTTTTGGTGAAGTAAAGGGGTGGTGCATGGCGTGATAGTGCCCTGTTTCTTCATCCAATTCCAATAAAGGGAAATCTATCACCCATAATGGCGCAAATTCTGTGTTTTTCCGTAACCCTAGTCGCGTTGCCAATTCCATTCGTAAGGCGCTTAATTGTGATCTCACCTTATTTGCGTCCCCAGAGAGAACACAGATTAGGTCTCCAGGTTTTGCTCCAGTCGCGTTTGCCCATTTGGCTAAATCTTCCTGATCATAAAATTTATCTACCGACGATTTAAAGCTTCCGTCCTCATTATATCTGCAGTACACCATGCCCAAGGCTCCAATTTGAGGTCGTCTTATCCAGTCTATTAATTTATCAATTTCCTTTCTGGTATAGGTATTTGCCCCGGGAACTGCAATACCCACCACTAACTCGGCAGTATTGAAAACTTTAAATTCCTTGTGTTGTGCAACCTCGTTCAGTTCGCCGAATTCCATCCCAAAACGAATGTCTGGCTTGTCGTTCCCATACTTTTCCATGGCTTCATCATAGGTCATTCGCGGAAAGTTATCTACTTCCACACCTTTAATTGTTTGTAAGAGGTGTTTTGTAAGTCCCTCAAAAATATTTAAAATATCTTCTTGTTCTACAAAGGCCATTTCACAGTCGATCTGAGTAAACTCAGGTTGCCTGTCGGCCCGTAAATCTTCGTCCCTAAAACATTTTACGATTTGAAAGTATTTGTCAAGCCCGCCTATCATAAGCAGTTGCTTAAAGGTTTGCGGTGATTGGGGTAAGGCATAAAATTGCCCTTCGTTCATACGACTAGGTACTACAAAATCTCGGGCTCCTTCTGGCGTAGACTTTATTAAATAAGGTGTTTCAACTTCTATAAATTCTTGATCGGAAAGATACTTACGTACTTCCATTGCTACTTTGCTTCTGAAGATGAGGTTATTCTTTACCGGATTTCTTCGAATATCTAGATAACGATACTTCATGCGCAAATCTTCCCCACCATCTGTTTCATTTTCTATGGTAAACGGAGGTGTTTTAGATTCGTTGAGTACAACAAGTTGGGTTACGAGAATCTCAATATTTCCCGTAGGAATATTGCCATTTTTAGAGGTTCGTTCAATAACAGTTCCTGTGACCTGTACTACGAATTCACGACCAAGATTCCGTGCCTGTTCCAACAACTCGGAAGACGTCCTATCCGCATCAAATACTAACTGTGTAATGCCGTAGCGATCACGAAGATCTAACCAAACAACAAAACCTTTATCTCTGATCTTGGATACCCATCCTGATAAAATAACAACGGCATTTATATCCGACTCTCTTAGTTCCCCACAGGAATGACTTCTATACATGGTAATATCTTTAAGTAAAGGGCAAATTTAAGAAGTCTAATCCATTAAAGATGTATATCGCTAGTGGGTTTTACAGCATGTTAGATTACTTTCATGCACGATGTAATATTTATGTAAATTATTGATTAGCAAGTATTTATAAATTTAATGTAAATTTAATGTAAACTAATAGTTAGGGAATTATAGATTTAGCTCAGAATAATTCTATATTTGTAACGTTAATGTTAAGCGCAGGTTGCAAATTAAAAGATATAGTTATGAAAAAGTTGATACTAATTTTGGTGATGGCGTTCACTTTTGGAGCAATAGCTCAGGATGTAGAACCGAAGTTTGAGAAAGAAGGAAATAAGGTAAAAGCTACTTATTTTCATGCCAACGGCGAAATAGCGCAGCAGGGATATTTTTTGGACGAGAAGTTAGAAGGGAAGTGGAAGATGTTCAACGAAAAAGGAGATAAAATAGCCATGGGTAATTATACTAAAGGAGCAAAGACAGGTACTTGGTTGTTTTGGGAAGGTGAAGATGTGAAAAAAGTGAATTTTAGTAATAATAGAATCGCAGCGGTAACTAATACTAAAAATGCTAGTTCTGTAGTTAAGAATAAATAGATTTTCTATAAAATAAAAAGCCCATACAGTTTTGTATGGGCTTTTTTTATGCCTAATTTTTATTTAAGCTGCGGTCTCTAAATCTTCAGTGCTGTTTTCTTTTTTTGCTCCTCTTCTTTCTATTGCCGTTTTGATTCGGTAGACGATATTAAACAGTACCGGTACAATAATCAAAGTTAGGAATGTGGCCACGATTAAACCAAAGATAACGGTCCATGCCAACGGCCCCCAGAAAATTACATTATCTCCTCCAATATAGATTTTTGGATCAAACTCAGTGAATAAAGAAAAGAAATCTATGTTCAGTCCGATTGCCAGGGGAATCAATCCTAAAACCGTTGTAATTGCAGTTAGAATAACAGGGCGTAATCTTGCTTTTCCTCCTCTGGTAATGATTTCCGTTACCTGTTCCATGGAGACCAGTTCCTTGTCATCCATATCCAGCTCCACTTTTTTACGATCGATCAAGATTTGTGTGTAATCCAACAGCACTACGCCGTTATTTACCACAATACCTGCCAAAGAAATAATACCCATCATGGTCATCATAATCACAAAGGACCAGCCTGTAATCATCAGTCCGCCAAATACGCCTATAAAACTAAGGAAGATAGCAATCATAATGATTAAAGGTTTGGAAATACCTCCGAATTGAAAAATCAAGATCAGGAAAATCAATCCTAATCCAGAGAAAAAAGCCCCGACCAAGAATGCCATCTGTTTGTTTTGCTCTTCTATCTGTCCTGTGAAATCTAATTTTACATCGGCAGGAAGTTCCTTAAAGCCCTCCATTTCTTTCTGTATTTCGGCAACAATGGCACCGGCATCGCTAAACCCTGGTTTTAGTTGGGAATACACAGTGACCACTCTTTTGGCATCCTTATGTTTAACAGCGCTAAACCCAGAAGAGTTTCGCTGGGAGGCCACAGCAGAAATAGGAATTTCTTTTATCTGGCCATTTGCCGGGTCACGGAAGATGATGTTTTGATTGAACAAGGCGCTTTTGTCATATCGGATGTCCTCATTAAAACGGATATTGATATCATAATCCTCTCCATCTACTTTGTAGACACCAGCCTTTTCGCCGAATACCGACCTACGTAATTGTTGACCTACCTGAGCAACGGAAACTCCAAGTTCGCCCGCTTTCGCCCTATCTACAACGACCTGCATGGAGGGTTTTCCTTTGTTTACATCAATTTTCAGTTCTTCTATTCCGGCAATGTTCTTTGTATTGATAAAGTTTTTAATGTCTTCTGCCGTATTAATCAATTCAGCGTAGTCCTTGCCTTCCAGCTCAATATTGATAGGATATCCTGCTGGTGGTCCAGCGGCCTCTTTTTCAATGGATATGGCAACACCTGGATAAATTCCGGTCAAGGCCTCTTGTATCTCGCCTCTAAGGATTTCGGTATCGAGTCCGTTCCTGTATTTGTATTCACGCATGGACAAGGTTACTTTGCCGCGGTGCGGCATTTCTGCAGAAGAGCCGCCATCTGTTGCAGGGTTTCCTGCACCTTCGCCTACTTGGGATACAGCAGATTCTACCAAATAATTGTGTTCCCCTTGCGTATATTTATCTTGGTTCGCAACTTCATACACTCTTTTTTCTATGGCCTTCGTAAGCTCATTTGTTTTTTGTATCGATGTACCCTGTGGATACTCTATATACGCATAGATTTCATTAGGTTTGTTATCCGGAAAAAATTCGATTTTGGTTCTACCACTCCCTACGGACATTCCAAAAAGCATGAAAACGGCGATCAACATAAAAAATGTAATTCCGAAATACCAATACACATTACCACCCCTAAGCGCATGTTTTAGCCTTCGCTCATACCAATTTTCAAATCGTACCATGGCATTGTTCTGAAAGCTTATGGCTAATTTCTTAATCGCGTATTTATAGATCCAAAATAGAATGGCCGTTAGAATCATAACGGTACCCAAACCACGCACCGCACCACCTAAAAATAGGATTACAGTACCAAAACCACCGAGGATGATACTTAATCGTATCAACTGCTTTTTGGTAAGTTCCTTTTCTCCTATTTCCATAAATTGTGACACCAACATGGAGTTCATGAAGATGGCTACAAAGAGTGAAGAGCCCAAAACGACTGAAAGAGTAATGGGAAAATATTTCATAAATTGACCAAAAATTCCAGGCCATAGTCCAAGCGGTACAAAGGCTGCAACTGTTGTAATGGTAGAAATAATGATGGGATAGGCAATTTCACCGATTCCCTTTTTGGCAGCTTCTGTGCGGGACATGCCTTCACTCATTAACCGGTACACATTTTCTACGACCACAATACCATTATCTACCAGCATCCCAAGTCCCATAATCATCCCGAAGAGAATCATGGTGTTTAAGGTATAGCCTAAAAGGTTCAAAATCATAAAAGACATGAACATGGACATAGGTATCGCAAAACCTACGAAAAGTGCATTTCTAAAGCCTAGAAAGAACATTAATACGGTTACTACCAGTAGAATACCAAAAATGATGTTATTCACTAAGTCATCTACCTGATTTAAGGTACGGCCAGAAGAGTCATTTGCAATGGTAATGTTCAAATCGGCCGGGTAATAATTTTCGCGTGCCTCTTTTACAAGTTTCCGTACCTGGGTGGTCGCTTCAATCATATTCTTGCCCGATCGTTTTTTAATATCGAGCATTACTACGCTTTCCCCGAATTCACGGGCATAGGTAGTTTTTTCTTCCTCACTAAAGGTAACCTTCGCAATATCCTTAAGATAGATGGCTCCTTTTTCTGATTTTACAACAAAATCGTTTAGTTGTGCAGGGTTTTCTATTTCGCCCAAAATACGAATGGTACGGCGTTGCCCACCAGATTCAATGTTGCCGGCAGACATGGTCATGTTACCGTTGCTTATGGCGCCCAGTATATCTTGAAAACTAACTTTCGCAGCCATCATTTTATAGACATCAACAGCTACTTCTACTTCTTTTTCTTGCGCTCCACGTATGCTTACTTCCTTTACTTGCGGAAGGTCTTCCACCTCATCCTGAAGGTATTCCGCAAATTCTTTTAGTTTTTCTACAGGATAATCTCCCGTAAAGTTGACGTTCATGATTGGAAAGGATTCCGATAGGTTTAGGTCAAAAATATTAGGTTCTACCTTGGCGTTATTAAAGGTAGGCCAATCCTCACTAGCCTTTTCTCCATCTACTTCGTCCTTTACTTTTAGCTTTGCCGATTCTACAGAGATTTCCTCATCGAACTCTACGGTAATTATCGAATAATCCTCTTGGGAGGTAGAGGTAATCTCTACCACATTACTCACATTTTTTAAACGCTCCTCTAATGGGTCTGTAATCAATCGTTCTACATCTTCTGCTGTATTCCCAGGGTAAGGCGTGCTAATGTACACCTTGGTCTCCACAATCTCCGGAAAATCCTCACGGGGCATAGATTGGTATCCTTGGTATCCTATCCATAGAAAAATGGCAATCATCACATACACTACGGACGAATTGTCTATGGCCCATGATGATAATCCAAACTCTTTATCTGCGTTTTTCTTTTGTTTACTCATTTCTTAGTTTGTAGTTTGTAGAAGATGGATTTTGCATTGCACCTTAGTCTTTTAAGTCCTTCTATTATTTTGACGCTGCTAGATTCTAATAGTTTGTAAAGCAGTCTTGTTCATTACTTTTCTTTGTCTGTCTTTACGAGGCACGAAGCATCTATAGGTCTTTAGTACATCAATAAAAAAAATTACTTCCCCGAATGCTAGTAATCATAAAGAGGGTGGGTTCATTTTTTGGACATTTTCGTTTTTTCTCGACGTCTAATTTTCATTCAGAATTTGAACATTTTGCCCGTCTTTAACACTTCGAGCACCTTCTTTTACCAGTTGGTCGCCGTCCGAAACCCCAGATAATATCTCTACCATACTCCCTTGGGTTTTACCGGTTATGATCACATTTCGTTTTACCACAGCCTTGTCATTCCCTTCTAATTTTGCGGCAACATAAACATACTGCTCCCCATCAGCATTTTCTGAAATAATACTTTGTGGAATAGTAATGGCGTTTTCGCTGGTATAATCGTTAAGACTAACCCTTGCGGTAAGATTAGGTTTTATATTGCCCTTTTTATTTGGGACGGGAATCTCAACCGAGAAGGCTCTGTTGCCAGGATTTATGAAATTACCAGTTTGGCGTACCTGAGTTATAATGGTATCTCCTAAGACAGGAAAATATACTACCGCAGTTTTTCCTTTTTGTATTCCGCTTAAATGACTTTCGGGTACGTCTACTTTGATGTACATATTCGACAAGTTAACGATACGAAAAACCTCTGATCCAGAACCCGGAGATACTACGGTTCCCTGTTCTTTAATGACATCATCTACAATGCCTGAAAAGGGAGCCCTTATGATCGATTTGCCCAGCTGACTCTGCGCTTGGTTAACGGCATTTTCTGTTGCTTCAAAGCTAGATTTGGCTTGTAGAAACTGTATTTCTGAGCCTATTTTTTGTTCCCATAAGCGTTTTTGACGCTCGTAGGTAGTTTTCGCTAGCTCTGCTTGGGACTTTAATTGTGAAACTTGACTACTCATTCCTCCATCATCTATTTTGGCCAAAATTTGGCCTTTACTCACCTTTTGTCCCTCTTTTACGTAAACGCGTTGCAGCGTTCCTGGCATTTCTGGGTAGATAAGCACATTTTGTTTGGTCGCTACATCGCCCTGTAATTCTAGAAAATGCTCGAATTTTTTGGCATGAATGGTAATGGTAGTCACCAAGGGCAGTCGCTGTTCACCTGATTTTGTGGCAATAGCAGAATCCAATAATTTTATGCTCTTCTCAAATTCCCGTTGTTTTTCGCTGATTTCCGTTTTTCTGGCTCTTAGAGATTCAAGGTCGCCCGAAGCGACCAAATCACTTACGGATTGCGCTTTTTGATCTCCGCAAGAAGTGAACAACATCATAAGTATAAATATATAGCTCGTGTTTTTCAATGTAAATAGTTTTAAGATTGCCATGTTATAGTTCGTTATTTAATGTCGTTTGTAATGCGATCTTTTTATTAATCACTTCTACCATGCTTTGTAGATAGTTTTGTTGGGCATCATAAAGTTGTGTTTGTGCCAGGCGAAGTTCAAAACTACTGGCAATCCCTTCAGAATATTTTATTTCATTTTTATGCTCTATACGTTCGGCCAGATTAAGATTGTCTTTGGCTGTTTCGTATTGTTCAATAGCTAAGATATATTTGCTCTTATTACTTTCTAACTCAAGTCTTATCTGTTCTTCAGCTTCGGTTAATTGAGTTTTGGCTTTATCCAAGGCTATTTTGGCTCTTGCTGTGGTTGCACTTCTCTTTCCTGAGCTGAAGATGGGGATGCTAAGGTCCACACCCAATATGGAAGATTCGAACCAATCTTGACCGCTATCCATAAAAGTAAAGTCGTTTCCAAATGAATTGGCACCATAGTTTACAAATGCATTTAATGTTGGTAAAGCCCTACTTCTTGCTAATTTCCACTCAAAATAGCGTTGTTCGTTGAGGTTTAATGCCAGTTTAAAGTCTACATTATTCTCTAATTTGAAATCACTTTCCAATAGCCCTAAATCTATTTGTTGGATGGTCAGTACATTCAAGTCTTCTGAAAGTTGGGTAGGGGTAGTAATATCTATTCCCATAACTAGATTTAACATTTGGAGGGTAATTTCCTTTAGCCTAATGGCATTTTTTAATGCGTTTTCAAGTGAGGAAAGGGTAATTTGCAGTTGTTCCACACTCTCTTCATCCCCAAGTCCGTTTTCGAAAATTTTGGTGGTCTCGTAAAGATTCTTTTCAACATTTGCAATGTTATTCTCCAAAATCAGAAAACTTTCTTTTGCAAGTAATACATTGCCATAAGCTTCTGTTACGGCTTTGCGAACCTCTAGTTGGGTTTTCTCCTTATTGTTTTCACTATAGCTTAGAAATGCTCTTGTAGCTTGTACCCCAACAATGTAGGACCCATCAAAAATTTGCTGTTTTAATGTAGCTGAAGCGACTGCGGATTGTGGTGGGCCAAATACGATTGGTATAAAAGTATCTGGACCTTGTACTGTTCCTGGGGGTAAAAATTCTGGTGGAACCAAAATCGAAGGAAACTGGTTTATAGGTTGTATAAGCTGATTTTGATATCCTATAGCACCCGTTATTTGCGGAAGTCCGGTTGCTATCGTTTCCCATTTTTGTTTTTGAGCGTCCAGTATATCGCGATCTGCGTTAATGGCGCTGTAATTATTTTCAAGGGCAAAAGTTATGGCGTCCTCTAAGCTAAATATATAGGTCTGTTCTTGACCAAATGACCAACTGCTTATAAACAGTGCTATGAACAGTATTTTAAGTGATTGCATTTATTCTTGGTTTGAATTGATGATGGTGTTTAAAATTTTCCTTCCGGATGGCGTTACAATGCCTCTCAAGTGATATTCTAGATAGGTGTCCATTAGTTCTGTCATTGGAAATTTTTCTATCGGAAAAATCTTATGATCCTTGATGCTTACTACCCCGGTAAAATAAATGCGGGATACGAAGTCTATATCTAGGTTTTCTCTGTAAATACCTAAATCAACACCTTTTTTTACATTAGCAAGCACACATTCCTGCATCAAGTCAAATTGTTTAAAACGTATAGATTCGTGAATTTTTGGATAGTACTTTTGCAATTGATATTGTGGGGAAGATTTTTCGTCTTTTAGATGCAGCATGGCAAATTTCTTAATCTCATAAAGTTCTTCTATGGGATTCTGGCCCAAGGAGCAAATATGTTCTATACCTTCTGAAATAGTACAAAATAGGTTTGCTGTGGTCTCTTCTACTAACTGCGTCTTATTCTTAAAATGGGAATAGATCGTTTTTTTTGAAATACCCATTTTGTTGGCCAAATCGTCCATGGTAACACTTTTGAAACCTTGTTCCAAAAATAATTCGGTAGCC
>CAZDOW010000065.1:0-18712 GCA_964507115.1 uncultured Maribacter sp. | reverse complement strand
GATCTCGGCAAGAATCGAACTTGCATCTAAAGTTTAGGAAACTTCTATTCTATCCGTTGAACTACGAGACCATTTAAGGCCGCAAAAATAGAATTTTTTATCAATTTTCCCTAAAAAAAATGAACACGGCTATTCATCTACAGCTAGTCTTTTGCTCCAAATTTCGTACATAGGTTTTCCTTTGCTATTTTTTCCTGTATGATGCCAATCATTACCGGTTACCTCATATTGGAACTGCAGGCTGGCACCTACTCTGGTATTGTCTTTTGAAAAGTATTCGATATTCTCCATATATACACCATCTTTAGAAGTGTAGTTTCCACCGCCTGTACCTTTAAAATCTAAGTTATTGGTGTCATATGCGATCCATTGAAAACGTCCATCTTGCAGGTATTTTAAGGTTTTTCTACTATTGGCCTCGCCTCGTCTCTCCTGTCCCTTATCTGGTCCTCTGGTAGCAAAAAGCCATGCACCGTCTAAGTCCTGTTCCGTATTTTTTAACGCTGTCAGTTTTAATTTTTTAAACCAGTTGAGGTGTAGTGTTTCCCCTTCCATTTTGGTTGGGATACTTAACTGCCGTATAGAATCGCGTTCGTATTCGGAGTTAAATTCAAGTAAAACGATTAACTGTTGTCCAACAGTTGTATTTTCGATTTGGGCAAAACCACCTAAGGTACGTATGAACTCTGGCGGACTGGTCTTATAGGTCGAGTAGACAAAATAGTTGTCATGAATTTTTACTTCGTGCCGTATATTTTCAGTATCAGAGATGTACACCCCTGACGCTATTTGAGCATTTGCCTGAAGCAATCCTCCTAAAAAGGAACAAAAAATAAGGAAAAATAATAGTTTCATAGGGCGTTGGTGTATAATTTGAGCCTAAATATAGGAAATCAATCTACTAAAAATCAAGGTGTTGAATTAAAACTAAAACAACGAACGGTGTTTGTAGCAATTTAACATCCTGTTTTTTTATTTTCAATTATTCCTTCAAATTACCCAACATTTCCTCAGTTGTTTTCTCTAAGTCAAACTCGGCTTTCCAACCCCAATCCTCTCGTGCAGGAGCATCATCAATACTACTTGGCCATGAATCGGCGATGGTTTGCCTAAAATCGGGGGCATAGGAAATTTGAAACTCAGGAAGCTGTTGTTGTATGTTTTCCGCCATTTCTTTTGGGGTGAAACTCATGCCGGACAAATTATAAGAGGAGCGAACCTTAATGGCATCAGCATCTGTATCCATTATCTGTAAGGTGGCTCTAATGGCATCATCCATAAACATCATGGGTAAGGCCGTATCTTCTTTTAGAAAACAGGTGTATGCATTTTCCGTTAGGGCTTTGTGGTAGATTTCTACGGCATAGTCTGTAGTGCCTCCTCCAGGCATTGTTTTCCAGCTTATAAGACCTGGGTACCGGATACTGCGCACATCAACACCAAATTTATTAAAGTAATATTCGCACCAACGTTCCCCAGACTGCTTACTTATACCATATACTGTGCTGGGTTCCATTATAGTATTTTGAGGGGTATCCTCCTTTGGGGTGTTTGGTCCAAAAACAGCAATGCTCGATGGCCAGAAAATTTTATTTACCTTCTTCTCCTTACCAAGGTTCAATACATTGAAGAGCGAATTCATGTTTAGGTTCCAGGCGCGCATGGGAAATTTCTCTGCAGTAGCGCTGAGCATGGCTGCCATTAAATACACTTCGCTTATATCATAGTAAGCAATTACCTCTTCTAAGGCATCATAATCAGTAGCATCCAAAATTTCAAACGGTCCATTTTGCATTAAATTTTCGTTACCCTCGCGTATATCGCTGGCAACCACGTGGTCATTGCCATATTTCTCGCGAAGAGCCAAGGTCAGTTCCGTTCCAATTTGTCCGCAGGCGCCTATAATCAAAATGTATTTTTGCATCTAAAAAATGAGTTAAATGAATTCTAGGATAAAGATACCTTTTCTTAAAATTTGTACATTCGTCTCATGCCAAAAATCTGTTATTTATTTGCCGTGCTGTTCCTGCTTATTTCCTGTAAGGAGAACAAGGTTGTTGTTGAAGAGGAACAAGAAAACGATTGGGCTATGGTAGCCAATAAGCTTCCTAGAAAAATAGCCTTGAATGGGAAGTCTCAAGCTGCAGTAAAGGATTGGCAGGCATTTACAACTTTCGATACCAGTTTTGATAGAATGTATGAGGCCACCTACCGGGAGGACCTGGTTCTAATTATTGATGATTTAGTAGAAAGTCAAAATAATATGGAAAAATCCCCATACCCAATAAAATTTGATATCCCGCAAGTTAAAGGTAGGCAGAAGGTGTTAAAGACTTTTATTCTTAAGGCCAAAGGAGATTTGGAGTACCGTCAAGATCCTAAAACTTCTATTGAGGAAATGATAGCTGCCTATAATAGCTTTCGCAATCAGTTTAATGTGGTGGTTAATAATACTCTTCCTAAAGACCTTATTGCAAATGAAAAGAATTAGCCTATTAATTTTACTCTGGGCATCTTGTGGTTTGTCACAAGATGTTGAGAAGCAAAATGTAGACATTACTTTGAACGCTTGGCATGATGCAGCGGCAGCTGCTGATTTTGACACCTTTTTTGGTTTGATGTCTCAAGATGCTGTTTTTATAGGAACAGATGCTTTGGAAAACTGGAACTTGGAGGAATTTAAGGCCTATTCCAAACCACACTTTGATAAGGGAAAGGCTTGGAGTTTTACATCCGTACAACGTACTATTTTTTTAAGCCCAAAAGCAGATATGGCTTGGTTTGATGAACTATTGGATACCCAAATGAAGCTTTGCAGAGGTTCTGGAGTACTTAGGAAAATAGATGGGAATTGGAAAATAGTACATTATGTACTATCCATTGCCGTGCCTAATGAGAATGTAACTGCCTTAATTGAGCTAAAGGAGGAAAAAGATAGTTTGATTTTAGAAAAATTACGTAAGCAGTAAACACTAATAGGACACTACACTATCAATAAAAACACCGCCTACTACTTTTGATTTTTATCTATCAAAATTTAGAGACGGTGTTTTGTTTTTAAAAAATAGCGCTATTCCTTGGGAGCCTCTGGAGCTTCTTTCCTAGCCTCTAGGGCTTGTTTGCTTAAGCTAGCAAGGTTAAAGTTGGGGTCAATGGCCAAGGCTTCATCAATGAAAACTATAGCGGCATCCACATTATTTTGGTCCTTGTTAAATTGCACCAAAGCCTTTAAGTGCAAAAAAGCAGCTTTTAAAGGAACTTCGTAAGGTTGCTGACGTTCGTAAAATGCATATTTCATGTCGTCCTTCGCATTTGCGATTCCGTATTCTATATGAGCACTGGCTCCCGGAGAGTCTTGTAATTGAATTTTAAGGTCGGCCAATTCATAAGCCAAATATGGATTTGGCATTCTGGTGTTCAACAACTCAAATTGTTCTAAGGCTCTTTTAGGCTGGTTCAAAGCCTTTAAGGAAATGGCCTTTACCTGTACGGCAAGGTCAGAGTCTGTAATCACTTTTTCAATACCTATGGTGTTCAATGCCTGTAGATGCTTGTTTTCATTTGCATAGATATAAGCAAGTGTATCCCTACGCTCCACGGAGGGTGCTAGTAAATTCAAATGGGTAAGCGCATTAATAATACCGTTTACATCGCCCTGAAGACGCATTTGTTCATAGAATGCTTCATAGTGTTTTTCAAGTTCGCTATTGGATTGTGCATTAACGCTCATCCCGATAAGCATTAGTAACACAAGGAATACTTTTTTCATTTTGATTATTTTTTTTAGGTGGGCTAAACTATTAAAATAATCCGTAAGAACTTGTTAAGGAAAGGTTTAAATATTGTAAAAAGTAAAAGACGCCTAATTAGACGTCTTTTAAAAGTTATGTTTTTACGGAGTATTACGCCAAGGTATGGGTAAGCTTTTTTCCAGTAAATCGATTCAGTAGTTGAGAATAAAAACCAATACTCTTTTCGTCCCTATCCACACATGAGGTCAAAAAACTACTTAAATTATTGAATATTAAATTGGTATACAAAGTAGGTAAATAGGTGTTTACCTTTCTAGGGTGGTAATAGGAATCGTCAGTAACAATATCCATTTTTACACGATTTCTATGATAATCTATGGATACAGTTGCTGCGTTATAATGCTTTTTTAGTAGTGCAATATGCAGCTGTTCATATTTCTTAAAACTTTTGGAACTCTTACAACTTAAGGAGATCAATTTTTCTAGTTCCATTAAAATCCTCCCTTTTAATCTGGACTTTTCCATGACATATCGATTTATAAGGTTTACTTAAAGTTATGCATTTCATCGATAACTACTTAAAAATCAGCAATATATTAACATTAAAACATGGGTTTTGTTGTGAAACTAGCTAAAATTGTTGTCAGTTAATCCTACAATGGAGTGAAATAGGGATGCATTTTAGCAAGAAATGGCTTACAAGAATTGATTTTTTTATAGATTTTGTCTTCAGAAGTCTCATAAGAGGGGAGTTTTAGCCCTTTAGAGTCAGCCTCTTTTGTGTAGTAATCCTGTTTTTCTGGATGATCGGGGTGTACAGCATTAAAAGTTTCGCCCCACTTTTCTTCTTTTAAAATCGCCTCTAATACACGAATACAATCATTCAGATGAATTAAATTTATAGGTGCGGTGCCATCATGGAGAACTTCTTTTTGAGAAAGCATGTAGACTGGATGACGATTAGGACCTATAAGTCCACCAAACCTAACTAGCGTTGTTCTAAGAGTAGATTGGGTTGTAAAGAGTTGTTCGCTTGCTAAAAGCTGTTTGCCAGATTCGGAGGTGGGCTCTGGTGTGATTTTTTCGGTAACCGTACCTTGGGCATTCCCGTAGACTGATGTACTGCTTATAAAAACAACTTCTTTAACCGTGCTGTTTTTAATATGGTGCAGCAGAAGCTGCATTTTAGAAATGTAAGATGCTTTTGGTCCGCTGCTCCTTACTTTTGGTGGCACATTTATAATGAGTATCTCACAGCAGTTTAAAAAATCCTGTATCGGACCTTCTATCGTGGTTTCCTTAATAGCGATGCGGAATCCTTTTATTCCCGCATTGCCTAATACGCGTAGTTTATCTTCTGATGTGGTAGTGCCACAGATTGAGAACCCTTCCTGTATAAGCTTTTCTGCTAAGGGTAGGCCCAACCAACCACAGCCCATGATGCCTATAGTTTTATTCAAAAGTTAGGGTTTGTATGGTTAGTATTGCATCGTTCAGGATAAAGGGCATAGGGATATTGTTTTCTGGTCGTTTTGGCACAGAGAACTGTTCATTGTCTAATAAGTCGTTGGAAGCTTCATAAATAGTTAGTTCTAAAACTGCATCTTTTGCGATTTCTAAAATAACATCGGTATAGTCGTTAGTAGTTATATAATGCGTAACAAGCTTCCCTCTATTTCTATTTTCAAGAAAATAGTCGGACAATGCTATTCCGTTTATAGTTGCCTTTTTTATGGGAATATCATTTGTGAATAGCTCTAGTCTATTTACGTTTCGTTGTGGTGTGATACAAAAATTCAGTACCCTCCTATCGCCGATAACGGTATCCCGAAGGGTTTCTATTTTTGGACCCGCAATGCGCTTCACTGGAGCTTGGGAAACATAGCTGAATCCGGAACTGTATTTACTGCTAATAATATTTTTAGATAATTGTTTCGCTACTGTTTTCTTGTCTCCTATGTATTGGGATGTCCAATCGCTAAGTGT
Source organism: uncultured Maribacter sp. (assembly GCA_964507115.1). Classification (GTDB taxonomy): domain Bacteria; phylum Bacteroidota; class Bacteroidia; order Flavobacteriales; family Flavobacteriaceae; genus Maribacter. The sequence continues at coordinate 12,974 of CAZDOW010000065.1, read as the reverse complement.
CTTGTCATATGTTGCCCATTTTGCGTCTTGATTGTCAATATCTAATACATATAGCAAGCTAGTGGGCCTCGCGCGATCCGATGTAAACCCGGAGGTCATGTGTGCAGATACCAAGAACCCTACACAAAGTAAAAAACTTAATAATGCCAAGGCGCCTTTGTTTCTATATTGTATAAATATGGGTAAAAGCAAAAAGAAAGTAAGTGTTGTCAAAACCGTCGTAGCAACCATTACTTTTAATCCAAGTGCTATGGGGAATAATTGAATTAACGGCGCACATATAAATATGGCTGGGAGTCCTAAGAAAACCAATAAAAATGCATTTGGTTTTTTTTGGTCGATAAGAATATATAAGGCAATCAAAACTCCGTATACTGGTATGATAAAGAAAGCAGCACCATCTAAATAATGAGCTACCAAAGCACAAAGCACTAACCAGATGAATATTGGTGCGATTAAAAGATTAGGTGTTTTTACGACTCTTAATTTATGATAGGCATAAAACGCGATACCGATAGATGAAAATACAAAAGCAAAAATATAGGCATGGCCGTTATAGGTAAATCCATGCAGTATATCTTCATAAGTTGGGTACATCCATTTAAGGAATTTCCAGCTATAGAACCCTATCAGGCCATTTAGTAGTAAAGAGAATAGAATTGGTATAAAGCCTTTTAAAATATCCTTACTGTTTAAAATTTTCTTTCTAAACCCATATACAAGAAGTACTAAAAATAGGATAGCCCCAAACCCTAACATCGGCCATATCCAATCAAAAGGATAAGAGATCGTTTTAAAGAAAGGAACATTAAAATACACAGAATCCCGAAGGCTTCTTATGTTGCCTAAATCTACCTCGCTTAAATGACGCAATAAAGGCATTAAATAACTGCCTTGGTGGGCAAGTGTATTCCTGTCCAGTCTTTCATAGTTGTCCCTTTTTGTATGGTAATCAAAATGGTCATCAATAAAAGCAAAATTGAATCCATCGATATCTGCACCTTCTCTAAAAACGGTAAGATCGGTATCATTGGGTAACATTTTATAGACACTATACACCAGAGAATAGGCAACAGGATATTTGGGCGCTGCCTTTATAAACTCTTTCACCATGTTGGAGTTCCCCCTATTACTTTCCATCCACATAATCCCTGGGCCACCACTTCCCCGGGCTTCAAAATTAAGGACAAGACCAACATCCTTTAACCACGGATGCTCTTTAACGAATAAATCGGCTCCGTTAAGCCCTAGTTCTTCTGCATCTGTTATAAGGATTATGATATCGTTTTTCGGCTGCTTGTTTTGTGCTATAAAAGCCCTTACGCTTTCAAGGATTATGGCGACTCCGCTGCCAGCATCGCTAGCACCCAATGAGGAGTGAGGATTACTATCATAATGACTCATGACTAAAAGAGCTTTCCCATTTTCCCTTCCTTTAATCCTGGTTAGGATATTAGTTGCCTTGGTCAAATTAGCCCAGTCTCCTACGGTATACCCTTCTTGCGTTTGTGTTTGTAATCCTAGTTTTTTGAGCTCTGAAATAATATAAGCACGCACTTTAGTATGACCTGGAAAACCTACACCATGAGGCTCTTTGGAAATTTCTTTCACATGTACCAATGCCCTATCTGTAGAGAATTCTATTTTTGAGGCGTCTAAATCTGGAGTATATGTAGGTATTAAGGATTTAAAACTCCAATAAATGGCAAACAGAATAAGTAATAAGGTGAGTACTGATGTTGTTTTTTTCATTGGTTTGGTGTTGTGGTCTAAAATTATGAAATATTAAGGTTTCCATAGCCTGACATAAGTTTTTTTACAGAATTCGTTATTTTTTCCTATCTTTAGTAATCAACCTTTTAACAAATAGACATGGGAATCAAGAGCTTTCAGGGGGTACGTAAGACGATAAAAAAAGAATTTCATGCTCCTATCTTGGTAGAGGATTATATGACAAAAAGATTGGTGACTTTTCGCCCCGACCAATCTATTTTGGAGGTTATGGAGCAATTTGCTAAAAATCATATTTCCGGTGGTCCCGTTTTGGATACTAACGGTTTTTTAGTTGGTATTATCTCTGAGGCCGATTGTATGAAACAGATATCGGAAAGCAGGTACTTCAATCAACCTATTTTAGACAAGAGTGTAGAGCGGTTTATGACCAAAAATGTGGAGACTATTCCGCATGATATTTCCATTTTTGATGCTGCCGGTATTTTTGTAAAGCATGGCAGAAGACGTCTTCCCGTTACCAAGAATGATGTTCTTGTAGGCCAGATTAGTAGAAAGGATATTGTTATTGCTGCCTTGAAATTAAGTGGGCATAATTGGAAATAGTGATTTGCTAAAGGCGGATTTATTCGCGCTTTACAATCATATAAAAATCGTTATCTAAGGGTAGGTACCCTAAGTCATAAACAAAATAGTAGGTAGTTCCCTTTTTGGTGGTATAGAGATTGGTAATGAAATCAAAATCTAAGCCTTTGTCCAATAAACGCGTGCGTGTGGTCTTGGTCTTACCATCGGTTAGTTTGAAACTGTCTAAAACGCGATAATTTTTGCGTAAACGGTTATTGATGTTTCGGATAAGATTCTTGCTGTCCTTGTTTACTCTATTGTTAAAGGCATTTCGGCAATAATCATTACAGAACTTTTTATCGATTCGGCCCATAATTGCGGTGCCACATTCCATACACTTTCGCTTTTCCACCTATTGTCTTTTGTAGTTAAACTTTACTTCTTCAGCTGATGTAGCATCATTTTCGATGAGCCCATAGATATTTATTTCCTGATAACTGATTCGCTCAAAGGTAAACCCTTCAAAGTACATTCTGTTGTCATCGGCCTTGATGAATTTAAAACGTTGTACCTCTTCTTTTTCTTCCCACCCTTTAAGGTCTGGACCAAAATGTTTCAGCTCAAAAACCAATGAGCCTTCTAGTTCCTTTATATGGCCAATTTCGTAGAAGTTTACGGTATCATCTAGGATTAATCTAAATACAAATAGCATAGAACCTGCTGCTGGTGGACTCCAAATTTCTTCGGTAATACCACCAAAAGCCTCTCCCTTCCAATGCCCGGTCATCCATTCTATTTGAGAAATTGATCCAAGTGCAGGAGCGTCACCTTCTTTTAAAGACATTGTGTTTTGCGCCGTTAGGCTTATTGACCATGCTAGAAAAACGAAGAGAAAATACTTCATATATAGCCGTTTATATTCCATAAGATACAAATTATCCGATTACAAATGACTCTTAAGGATTTTGGACTTTTATTTTATGTTCTATCAATAAGCCAGGCAAGCTATTAAGATGGAATGAGGTTCCTTTAAGAGAATTATTATCCGGATTTATGGTGATGTTATAAGCGGTGCTAAAATCTGACTTACTGAGGTCTGTATTGTAGAAAATAGCCTTGTCCATATCACAAGTATCAAAAATAGCGTGAGCTAATTTGGCCTGCGTAAAATCTACACCAATAAGCCTACAGTTGGTAAAACGTTGGTTTTTTAGTTCCATCCCTATAAAAGAACCCATATCCAATCTACAATCGAGAAAAGTAAAATCCAGAAGGAATGTATTACTGGTCTCAAAGCGAAGCCCCATCATTTTACAGTATTGGAAGCTTACCTCTTTAAATGTGGTATTCGCTATGTTCGCATTACTTAAATTACAATCTGTAAACGTACACTCCATAAAGTTCTGACCGTCAATATATCCATCGGAGAAATTACATGCTTCAAAAACACAATTTTCATACTCCGCTCTAGGCAGACGTTTCGTAGTAAAATCGGACCCCTTGTACGTTTTATCAGAAATAAATTCGCTCATGTTCTAGATTCGATTTTAAATGTGATTTACTCCTTACTAAGAATAATTGCAGGAATATCCAACTCCTTATAAAGTGTATTAAAGGCCTTCATTTCTTCGTTTACAATGGCATCATGTTCTCTTTTAAAGTTCTGCCATTGCTTTAGAAGGTCTTGAAGTCGTTCCTGTGCTCCAGCGGTTACTTTGGGTTCAATAGCAGCTACATACCCTCGCAAATGGAGCAATTGCGCATTGAGCTTGTTCGTAAAATTAATAACATCCTGAAAAGTCTTTTGCTTTGGCTGTATTAGGTTTTCTTCCCAAGTGGTAATACGTTTTATAAGGGTATCCCCTTTTTTTAGTAGTGCCGAAGTTTCTTCATTTCCTTCTAATAATTTTCCGTATTGTTCTAATTGTGATTTTGCTGAACGCATTGCGTTTACGGCCGAATGAATTTCCAGTACCGTTTGCTCTATGGTATTAAGTGCTGTTTGTTGATCTGTGTAGTCGTCCATACTGCCTTTTACTTTAGGATTGGGTAGAATGTTGACCGTTGTTTCAGAACTATACTCTTTAGTGCTTAATTTCAAGGTATACGCGCCAGGTCCCACTGTGGAGCCCTCATGTCCTCCAAAAACAAATACCTTGTCTATACTAGGTAAATCATCTTTTCTGAAATCCCAAGTAAAGCGATTGTATCCTTGTTTTGAAGGAAGTACTTGGGGTTTGGAGGGGCCACCTGGCCACGACTTAAACTTTTTTGGTTTTTGGTTGCTGATGGTTCGTATGATCTTGCCATCCTGCAAGATTTCCAATGTGAGCGCAGTAGTATCCAATTTACGTTCTAAATAATAATCAAAAGTTACACCACTCTTAGGATTTTGGCCCAGTCCGGGAACGGGTTTTTCCGTATGTCCGCCAAAATAGAGATAAGTGTCCTTGGGTTGGAAAACAGTGAGGTCTTGTTTAGGAGATTTTATATGCTGAATGGGCGTCACATCATCCAAAATCCAAAATGCACGACCAGAAGTAGCGATGACCAAATCATTATTTTGTATGGTGATATCGTTTATGGGAACTACGGGCAGATTCAGCTGAAATGATTGCCAGTTTAGGCCATCGTCTAAGGAAATAAAGAGTCCGGTTTCCGTGCCGGCATAGAGTAATCCTTTTTGTTTATGATCCGCCCTAACTACTCTTGTAAACGTATGTTCCCCTTTGATGCCATTGGTGATTTTCAACCATGTTTTTCCATAATCAGATGTCTTAAATATATAAGATTTTAAGTCCAATGATTTATAGCGCATAACCACAATATAAGCAGTTGCCGCATCATGGGGCGATACCTCAATGGTATTAATTATTCCATCTTTAATGCCTTCAGGAGTAACATTTTTCCAGTTGTCTCCGCCGTCTTGTGTAAGGTGTAATAGACCATCGTCGGTGCCAGCCCATAGTACGCCTTCCTCGTGTTGCGATTCTGTTAAATAGGTAATAGTGTTATAGTTTTCTCCTCCGGCAGCTTCGTTAGTAAAAGGACCGCCACCTGGACCATGCTTGTCTTTTTCATTTCGGGTTAGATCTGGGCTAATTGGCGTCCAGTTTTGACCTTCATCGGTAGATTTAAATACAACATTCCCTGCATGATAAATGGTATTACGGTCATGAGAAGATGAAATAATGGGCGCATTCCAGTTATAGCGGTATCTGGCATCTTTTGGCGCTACACTAAGACCTAATTCGGGATATTGTTTAATTGGTTTTGATTCGCCAGTAGCAGCATCCCATTTATCAATATTTCCTTGATAGGTTCCTCCAAATATAATGGTCGGATTATCAGGGTCAAAAGCAAGAAAGGCACTTTCCCCACCAGCGGAAGCGTCCCAATCTTTCCAGCCGATACCTCTTCCGTTGGTACGGGATGCAATGGCAACTGTTGAATTATCTTGCTGACCTCCGTATACATTATAGGGAAACAGATTGTCCGTAATTACGCGGTAAAATTGTGCCGTGTTTTGATTTTCTTGTGTACTCCAACTGCGACCTCCGTTGTTTGAAACGTTAGAACCCCCATCATTGGAATTAATCATTTTCTTATTGTCATGTGGATGAATCCATAAATGATGATTGTCACCATGAGGTGTGGATAGTGGTGTAAATGTCTTTCCACCATCAATAGATTTGGTCACCGGTGCATTGAGCACATACACCACATTTTCATCTTGGGTATCGGCAAAAATCTCCATGTAATACCATGACCGAGCAATGTTGATACGGTTTTTATTTACTTGGGTCCATTTTTTACCTGCATTGTCAGACCTGTAGACTCCTCCTTTATCGTCTTCAGCCTCTATGACGGCGAAGACCCGTTCTGGGTTGGCTCTGGAGACAGAAATGCCTGCCTTTCCAAATTCCTTTGGTAAGCCCTCCTTTAATTGTTTCCATGTTGTTCCACCATCGGTAGATTTATAAAGCCCTGAACTTTTACCTCCAGATTCCATGATCCATGGATACCTGCGGTGTTGCCACATGGATGCGTATAGAATTAACGGATTCTTCATGTCCATTGTTAGGTCTGAAGCTCCTGTGTCGCTGTCTACAAAAAGCACATTTTCCCAAGTTGCGCCACCGTTCAAAGAACGATAAATGCCCCGTTGTGCACTTGAGCCATATTGTGCACCCTGAGCGGCAACAAAAAGTATATCGGAATTGGTAGGATGTATGATTACGTCAGAAATATGTCTGGTTTCTTCAAGGCCTAAATGCTTCCATGTTTTTCCAGCATCGGTAGATTTGTAAACCCCATCTCCCATAGAGGTCATTACCCCACGTGCTGCATGTTCACCCATTCCGGCAAGAACAATGTTGGGATTGGTCTCCGAAACGGCAATAGAACCGACGGTTGCTGTTTTAAAGAATCCGTCGGAAACATTTTTCCATGTGATGCCATCATCCGTTGTTTTCCATACGCCACCGCCTACAGTACCGTTGTAATAGGTCATGGGTTCACCCACAACTCCTGAGGAAGCTACACTTCGGCCGCCTCTGAACGGCCCAATATTTCGCCATTTTAGGCCGTTAAAAGTGGAGTCTTCTACTTTTACCACAGGGGTGGCGTTTTTGTTTTTACGCCGTTGGGATTGCAGGGACAGGGGTAACGCTAGTAAGGCGATTAAAATGTATGTAAGGCTTCTCATGGTTTGGTTGTTTGGTGATTTGAAATTGGGTCTAATCGAGTCCTCCTTTACGTTTAGGACTTCTAGGCGTGGGCCAAGTAGCTTGTTCGCCGGTGCGTCTGCTGATACCTAAGACCGATTTTTCCCTAGAAGTTTTTTCTGGATCTTCGGAGGCCATATAGGTTAAAATAGCGGTAAGAATGGCATTGTTTCGTACATCGTCAAAAACAATTTTATCATAGGTGTCCAAATTTGTGTGCCACGTGTAGTTCCAATAACTCCAGCTTAGGGAGCTTAAGGAAAATGCGGGAGCACCTGCTGCTACGAAAGAAGCATAGTCAGATCCGCCTCCAGCAGGACTACCCGGGAACGTCGTTTCTATATGTTTCTTGATGTTGTTTGGGACCGGTTCTAGCCATTTGCCCAAATAGTCATAAGCATGCAAAAAACCTTGCCCTGATAGTCGTACTACCCTTCCGGTACCGTTATCTTGGTTGAAAACAGCCTGTACACCATCAACAATTTTTGGATGATCTTCTACAAAGGCCCGTGAACCGTTTAATCCTTGTTCCTCGCTACCCCAAAGTCCAATCAAGATAGTTCGTTTAGGATTGGGGTATACTTTTTTTAAGATACGAGCCGCTTCCAGCATGGTAATGGTTCCCGTGCCGTTGTCCGTTGCACCAGTGGCACCGTCCCAAGAGTCAAAATGAGCAGAAAGGATTACATATTCATCCGGGAACTCGGTTCCTGGTATGGTGGCAATGGTATTAAATGTGGGCACTTCTCCCAATTCCTTGGATTCCGCTACAATCTTTATTTGTGGCTGGCTACCACTTTCTACCATACGATATAACATGCCATAGTCTTCTAAAGATAGGTCTACTACTGGGATCTTGTCCGTACCGGCGCTAAAGATTTTGTTTGCGCCAAACCCGTTGGACCAGCGAGATTGTGCTATTCCTACAGCTCCTACTTTCTCCAAAGCCTTTTTTAAGGTGCTACTAGTATATCCCGTCTTTCTTATGTTTTCACGCCATGCTTTTTCCTGGGCGCTACGCTCTGTTTTCATTTTTTCAAAAGACTCCTCGGTTGCAAATTCTTCCCAGTTGTAATCTGGTCTTCCAGTAGGCTGTAACATACTTATCATTACAATCTTCCCTTTAGCATTTGGCAGCCATTTTGCAAAGGCAGTGGAGTCGTTAACTTTTGGTAGCGTAATCAAAGAAGCGGTTACTCCTTTCTTGCCTGTACTTGGGTTCCAAGCAAGCTGAGTGGCATGCAAGGAAGCAATGCGTGGAGAAACCATATCAACATGGGTAATGCCTCGTTCCCAGCCGCGCCATGTACCCCATTCTTGATTTTCTGCTTTAATGCCCCATTTTTTATATTCGTTTACCGCCCAATCATGTGCTGTTTTCATCTGTGGCGTACCCACCAATCTAGGGCCATTAACGTCCATTAGCTCGTGGGCTAAGCGTTCTAACTGTGAATTTTCATTTGCCTCTTTTTCTATGGCGGCCACGATATCGGACGTGGTCTGCGACCAAGAAATAGTACAGATAAATAATAGTAAAAGGACTAAAGGGGTACGTAATTTTTTCATTTGTTTAAGGTTTTCGTTCTTAGCGAACAAGATAATGAATAAAGGGTGAAGGTGGAATTATTTTGGTATTATATCGGTTTCGGAAAGCCCTAACACTATCCTATTAGAAATGCAGTTATCCATCCAAGAAGAAACGTTAATAGGTAAAGATATTTCATATTAGAAGTTGAAAAAATTCTCAACAATTTAAAAAGATACTATGTAGATTAAGGGATAAAATGACTTTTTAATGTGCTACTAAAATAATAGAAACCAGTAGATAGGCTATTTTTAGTTTACTTGACATCTACATTCAATGTAGCCGGTTATTTCCAAAATGTAAAAGTATCAGATATTCGCTATCTTAGTAATTACAAAATCAGAAATGGAAAATAATACTGAAATCACAACTATAGCATCAAGTGCAATTTTAATAGTTCTATCCTTAGTCCTTGTCTGGTTGTATAGAGCTTATAAGTCCAAGAAAGCCAATAGAGAATCCGAGGGCTGATATGGTAGGTTGGTTAGTAGAATACCATTGTGCAAACCACTAGCACCGCTACGTAAATCGCAAATAGTTATATCACTTTTCAATCGCACTCCGATTGTTATTTTCGACAAAAATTAAACAGGTAATTTATCTTTTAAGTGGCACCTATATAAAATGTGGGCGAGAGGGTAAAAATATAGAGATATTAAATATTTTCTATCTTAGTAGATGCAAAATAAAACTTTAAAAATTATAGCCAAATGACAATAGTAATGGCAAATGGAATTTTAGTCATATTCGTCTTGATCGCTGGATTATTGTACACAAAGTACAAATCCAATAAAGCCAAAGAATAAGTAATACTTAACGACTTTACGCAATTTAGGTGGTTAGAACATGACACGCTGTATTTGCACTTTTCCAGTCTATGTGATTTCTAGTGATGGAATCAACTGTATTTTAAAGCTCCTAAATTAGGGGCTTTTTAATTTTAGAGTAGGTGCAATTTGTACCTATATTTTGAGAGTCAATTATAAAATCAATATACCAAATATTTCTATCGCTATTCAGCCTCTATTTACACTATAGGCAGCAGAAGAAAGTATATAGATGCCCACAAACACGAATCTGTATCTAATTAAATTCTTGATTTTGTTCTACTATTAATTAATGTAAACAACTACCAATCAGTATTAAAAAAGATTACAAATGACAATAAACGATTACAAACGAAAGTAAATATTTTGTAACCGAATAACTTTTGAAGAGGGTTCTATGTTTGCAGCGTCAAGTCAAGGAGGCGTGATACACTAAATTATTTCACTTTAAAATTTACTATTATGAATGCACTTAAAAACAAAGTACAGTTGATTGGAAACTTGGGTCAAGACCCAGAAATTGTAAACCTAGATGGTGGAGCTAAATTGGCTAAGTTTTCGATTGCCACAACCGAAAATTATAAAAATGCAAAGGGGGAAAAGGTAGAGGATACACAATGGCATAATGTGGTGGCTTGGGGCAAGACTGCCGAGATTGTTGAGAATTATTTAATTAAAGGAAAACAAGTAGTGGTAGAGGGTAAACTAACACATCGCTCCTATGAGACTAAAGAAGGCGAAAAAAGATATATTACTGAGGTGCGTTGTAATGAATTATTGATGTTGGGGAAGTAGTATACACCCCAAGTCGTTCGAGGACGCTCAGGACTGTAATTTGTAAAATGTAATCCTAAGCGTAATCGAAGACTTGTTCAGATTAGAACCGTCTTCCTAATCAGGTGCCACGAAGTGATTTGTTCTATTAAGACAGGGATTCAGCAAATTGCTTTGCGCTGCTCCTAAAGACAGCTGCACAATTCTTATTTTTGCAACCATGATAAGTACTGTAGAAGAAACCTTACTCCCTTTACTAAAAACCCATTTTGGTTACGACACCTTTAAGCCCAACCAGTTGGCTGTTATTGAAGACGTACTGGCGAAAAAAGATGTGCTTGCGATAATGCCTACAGGTGGGGGAAAATCACTCTGCTTTCAGCTTTCAGCACTAGCTTTGCCGGGTACAGCCATTGTAATATCACCTCTTATTGCTTTAATGAAAGATCAGGTAGATGTACTTAAGGCCAACGGTATTGCTGCAGCCTACTATAATAGCTCACAGTCGCAGGAGGAACAGCAAGAGATTCTTTCTAATCTCACTAAAGACGAGCTTAAACTTCTTTATGTAGCACCGGAAAGTTTGGGGGCTTTTCATAACATATTCGAGAATATCCAGATAAGTCTTTTTGCCATAGACGAAGCGCATTGTATCTCTTCTTGGGGACATGATTTTAGACCTGCGTACACCCAACTAGGTAATTTAAAGGAGCGTTTTCCTAACATTCCTATTATTGCTTTAACCGCCACAGCAGATGGTGCCACCCAAGAGGACATTGCGGACCAGTTAAGAATATCCAATGGAACCCGTCATTTAGCGTCTTTCAATAGGCCCAATCTTTTTTTAGAAGTAAAGCCGGCCCAAGATCGTATAAAGCGTATTCTAGAGTTTTTGGAGAATCGACCTAATGAGAGCGGTATCATCTATTGTTTGAGCAGAAAAAGTACCGCAGCGGTTGCCGAAAAATTACGCAACGCAGGTTTTAAGGCAAAAGCGTACCATGCAGGGTTATCTGCCGAGGAACGCACCAGAGTACAAGAGGAATTTATTACGGACAAGGTGCCTATCATTGCAGCTACCATTGCTTTTGGAATGGGCATTGATAAGAGCAACGTACGTTGGGTTATTCATTATAATTTACCGAAGAATGTTGAGGGGTATTATCAGGAAATTGGACGTGGGGGTAGAGACGGTCTCCCTGCCCATGCTCTTCTGTTTTATAGTTTTGGCGATGTTGCTCAGTTGCGACGGTTTATTTCAGAAAGCGAAAATGCTGAGGTGGAATATGCAAAACTGGAACGCATGCAACAGTTTGCTGAGGCTTTAAGTTGTCGCCGTATAGCATTACTGAATTATTTTGGAGAGCACGTGACCAAAGACTGCGGGAATTGCGATATCTGTAAACGCCCGCCTGCTTATTTTGACGGTACGGTACTCTCCCAGAAAATCTGTTCTGTGGTGGCTCGTTTAAAGGAGAAAGAACCTATGGGAACGGTAATCGATGTGTTGCGGGGGGCGAAAAACGCGCAAGTTTTCGATAAGGGATATCAACATGTAAAGACATATGGTGCCGTTAAGGATATTTCGTGGTTGGACGTGCAACAGTATGTCATACAACTCTTAAATCAAGGGGTTTTGAGTATCAATTTTAGGGAGGGTGCGCGTTTGGGGCTTACCCCTTTAGCGAAGGAGGTTTTATTCTCTAAGAAATCGATTCAATTGGCCATATTAGAAAAAGCTGTAGCGACCGAAAAATCCGCACGCAAAAAAGGAGGAAGTAAAACAGGACTATTTGAGAAGCTACGCTTATTGCGACAACAACTTGCAACGGAACAAGGCGTCCCAGCCTACGTGATTTTTGGTGATACCAGTCTTAAGGATATGGAGGTAAAATTACCACAGAACGAAACGGAGTTTATGAACATTACAGGTGTAGGCCAAGCCAAGCTAGAAAAATATGCCACTATTTTCATTGCCGAGATTGCTGCATATGAGCCCACCAAGAAAAAAAGCAATAAAACACCAACCCACAAACAATCATTTACGTTGTTTAACGAAGGTTGTACAATTCAAGAGATAGCAGAAAAAAGAGCGCTTTCAGAAAATACCGTTTACGGACACCTGATGAAAATACACGCAGAAGGGGAGGAGTTAGATATGCATCAATTTATAAGTCTGGCAGAACTGGACACTATTGAGTCGGCAAGAGAAGCACTTCCCGAAGCCGAAGGGTTAAAAGCTTATTTTGAACATTTTGAGGAGAACGTACCGTATTGGAAAATTAAGTTGGGATTGTATCTGTTGGAAGAGTAGGAAAATCTTTCTTCAACGAACGACTTTGATTATAGGATTATTAAGATAAATGAAGATTTATTGGTTGCATAAAAATAAAGAATCAGTGCGATAAGCGTTCTAGCCCTAGGGGTATATTAAAAAGCGACTTGTCGTTACTGCGTAATACTTAGTATTTTTATTCAAGTGAAAGTTGGTCTTCTTATTCTGTATGTGCTATATTAGACCACCAATATTTTTCATACACTTATTTTTAACCTTCTTTGCATTGGGATTGAAGAATAAATAATAGGATAGGGGTAATACCCGATAACCAAACAACCAATATTTTATGGATTTTTTAGCCATCTTTTCTTTTGTAGGTTTCACCTCTTTAGTGGCCATTATTGCATGGTATGCAACCCGTTCAACCAACGAAGCATCATCGGATGGCTACTTTTTAGGAGGACGAAGCCTTACGGCTGGTGTAA
>CAZDOW010000064.1:0-18746 GCA_964507115.1 uncultured Maribacter sp. | reverse complement strand
GATAATGAAGATGCCAAAGCAATGCTACTCTCCGTTTGGGATAGCAAAAACCAGGAATCCTTAAAGATAGATTTATGGACCAAGGATATGCCCGTTGATGAAATGAAGACTTTTTTTCATCAAACCTTGGTGTCTTTGTCGGAAACTTTTATGAAAGCCACGCAGGATGAAAAGATGACGGCTACTATGAAGGATTTTTGTGATTATTTTGCTGAAAAAATGGAGTTGAAGGAGTAGTGTTTTGACTTGCCTAATATCTGTCTGTACCATTTTTGGTTATTGCACTATCAGAAAAAGGTACCGTTATAGATGCTTATATACAGAGTAATCACAAAAGCTAATAAAGAAATGTCTCAAAATATCGTATTCATTTATAATGCTGATTCTGGCTTGCGCAATAGCATATTGGATGGCGCACATAAAATTTTAAGTCCGGCTACTTACGATTGCAGTTTATGTAAACTTACTCACGGTGCTCTTACGGAGAAAAAGAGCTGGACAGCATTCCGTGAGGAATTAGCGCAGGAAGGAGCAACTCTGGAATTTTTGCATAAAGATGAATTTAGAAAGGTCTACCGTTCCAAGTTTGGGCATAAATTTACGTTTCCTATTGTGCTTTCATTGGGCGATAATGATTTAGAAATCATGATACACACCCATGAATTAGATTCCTTAGAGACACCTGAGCAACTTATTTCCTTGGTAAGGAATAGAGTTTAGAGTTTAAGTAGTCAATATAGGAATTAAGAGTATTTGGTGAACAGTGAATAGTTTTGTTTTTGTCACTTTTAATAAGAAGGTTAAAAATGATACATCAAATTCATCCTTTCTTTTTCGTAGCGTCAAAAAAATCTCCATTTATCGCGTCTATATATTCTAATACTGGATCTCTACCTATGGTTTTACTGGAAGAAGTGATAAAGTATTGCGGAGCTTCTTCCCAAACCCCCTCTAGTAATTCATCAACGTAGTTTTGAGCACTACGTTCAATGGCCTTTGGTTTCAGTTTATCTGCCTTTGTGAAAATAATGGCAAACGGTATCCCGTTCTCACCCATCCATTCCATGAATTCCATATCTACTTTTTGGGGTTCATGCCGTATATCAATCAATATAAAAGAGCATACCAGCTGTTCGCGTTGTAAGAAGTAGTTGGTAATATACTTTTGAAACGTGTTTTTGTCTTTTTTGGATACTTTAGCATATCCATATCCAGGTAAATCTACCAAAAACCAATTTCCGTTTATTTTAAAATGGTTGATAAGTTGTGTCTTGCCTGGCCTTCCTGACGTTTTTGCTAAACTTTTACGGTCTGTTAGCATATTTATCAAAGAAGATTTTCCTACGTTAGATCTGCCTATGAACGCATATTCGGGAATAGGCTCCATGGGACATTTAGCAACATTACTGTTACTCATTATAAATTCAGCGGACTTAATTTTCAAAGCGATATATATTAAAGTAACTAGGAATAGACTAAAGATATTTGACAGTAAGCAGCTAGGTTTTTAATGTTGATTTGGGTTCCTTAGTGGCAAAAAGTGGGGAATAGTTTCTAAGAATTAGTAACGTACAGATTTATAAAAAGTAAGATTAAAATTTCCTTTTTTCCAACCAAGAATCTAAAATAGAATTGAATTCCTCAGGATGTTCCATCATAGGCGCATGGCCACATTTTTTAATCCAATGCAGATCGGAGTCAGGTAAAAGTTCATGAAAAAGCTTTGCTACGTCAGGTGGAGTAACTTCATCGTTTTCTCCCCAAATAATACATGTAGGCGTGGTCATGCTCGGTAAGTCTTGTGCCATATTATGGCGAATAGCACTTTTTGCTATTGCTAATGTCTTAACCAATTTAACCCGATCGTTTACTGTTGCAAAAACTTCGTCTACAATTTCTTTCGTAGCAACCTCAGGATCATAAAAAACGTCCTGTGCCTTCTTTTTTATGAATTCGTAGTCTCCTCTCTTAGGATACCCATCTCCCATGGCACTTTCGTACAAACCAGAACTTCCCGTAATAACCAAGGCCTTTATCAGTTCTGGGTACATTTTGGTATGTAATAGCCCTATATGTCCACCCAAAGAATTTCCCAATAGAATCACATCTTTTAGGTCTTTAAATCGGATAAATTTTTCTAAATATTTGGCAAAATTCTTAACGTTGGTCTTGAGCATTGGCATATCATAGATAGGTAGCTCGGGAACCAAAACTTTGTATCCTTTCTTGGGAAAATAGTCTGTTACACCATGAAAATTACTCAAACCTCCCATTAAACCGTGAAGGATGATTATCGGGGTGCCTTCTCCTTTTTCTATGTACCTGAATTTTCCTTCCTTAATTATTTCATCTTCCATTCAGTAGGGCGCTGGTCTTTGGGCAAATATAGGCAATTCATATCATTCGAAATCTGCAATAATCAGTTTAAAACAACTGGTTCTTTTAATATTTATAGGCTGGTTTTGGAGTTTATTTCCTTGTTGAAAAGTTATTTTTTAAATTTTATTAAGTGGAGAATTTATTAACAAAGTGGAAATTAGTGGAATTTTCTGCAAATAAATTCTATATATTTGAGTTATTATTAGCAAATAACGACTATTTCCGTGATTACAATTGTAGGACAACATGAATGTAAGGCAGATGCTAAGGGAAGGATAAACATCCCTACGGCATTGAAAAACAAACTTCTCCCGTTTATGGGCGATGAGTTTGTGGTAAAGCGTGCTGTCTTTAAGCCTTGTTTAGAACTACACCCAAAAGTGAAGTTTGACAAAGTGATGGAAAACATAATGCGGAAAGGAGCAAGTGGTAAGCAGTTTGATTTATTCTTGATGAAGTTTACTGCCGGTTTAAAGGAAGTTCCTATTGATGCAGATACAGGTCGTTTACAGATACCTAAGAACCTCTTTGAGTTTGCTGGAATAAGTAAAGAAGTGGTGCTAAATGCACAGCATGATAAAATAGAGATTTGGGATAAAGACAAGTACGAACAAGTACTGGATTCTATGTCCGATGCAGAATATGAGGATATGGCGGAAAGATTTTTGAATGCAGACGAGTGATCCCTACCATAGTCCAGTACTGCTAAGGGAGTCCGTGGCAGGATTGGCTATAAAAGAAAACGGAGTGTATGTTGATGTCACTTTTGGCGGAGGAGGGCATTCCAAGGAGATATTAAAAAATTTAGGAAGCGGCGGCAAGCTTTTCGCTTTTGATCAAGATGAAGATGCGCAGGCCAACGCCTTAGGAGATGAGCGATTTGTGCTAATTGGAGAAAACTTCAGGTACATCACGCAGTTTTTAAAGTTCTATGGCATTCGGAAAGTAGATGGTATTCTAGCAGATTTTGGGGTTTCATCGCATCAATTTAATCAAGCTGAACGAGGTTTTTCTACACGTTTTGATGCTGATTTGGATATGCGAATGAGTAAGAGAAATCAGCTTTCAGCCTACGATGTGGTAAACACCTATTCGTATGACGACTTAAGAAAGTTGCTTTTTGCTTATGGTGATTTGCGAAATGCAAATGCTATAGCTAAGGCCATAGTTGAAAGTAGGGAAGGTAAAGGAGTAAAAACCACTGAGGAATTAAAGTCGGCTTTAACGCAATTTCTTCCAGAACACAAACGGCACAAGATATTAGCACAGATTTATCAGGCAATACGTATAGAAGTAAATCAAGAAATAGCAGTAATCCAGGAGTTCTTGGAGCAGGTTCCAGAACTTTTAGATAAAGGAGGCAGATTAAGTGCGTTAAGCTATCACTCTTTGGAAGACCGGTTGGTGAAAAGATTCATAAGGGCAGGCCAGTTTGAAGGGGAGCCAGAGAAGGATTTTTATGGGAATATTTCGGTTCCTTTAAAAAAGGTTGGTCCGTTAATCGTGCCATCTAAAGAAGAAATAAGACAAAATAATAGAGCGCGTAGTGCAAAATTGCGAATAGCAGAACGATTGTAGGAGCAATGATGAAAGTAAAAAAAGGCATACTAGATATTTTAAAGGGTAAGTTTCTGATCAGCGGAGATGCACCCAAGAATTGGCTTTTTATCATTTTCGCTTCCTTTTTGGCTGCAGTTATGATTAGTAGCTCCCACAGTGCAGATAAAAAAGTGCACAGGATTGCTGCGTTAAACGAGGATGTGCGAGAGTTAAGGAGCGAATTTGTTGATGCCCGTTCGGCTGTTCAGCAACTAAAGCTAGAATCTACCATTACCAATACTGTTGAGGAAAAAGGTCTTTTTCCATCGGAAACTCCCCCACATAAAATAAAGGTCAAATCTATAAAGGATAAGGAATAGTTATGCCAGCAACGGACAAGAGCATATTAATAAGGTTATATTTTGTGGCAGGTGCACTCGTACTGTTTGCCGGTACTGTCCTTTTTAAGCTGGTTTCCATTCAAATGGTAGACGGTGATAAGTACATGGCTTTGGCTGAAACGCGTACGACTAGGATGTTTACTATTGCCCCAAATAGAGGTAACCTATATTCTGATGATGGAAGTCTTTTGGCTACCTCGGTATCCAAATACACTATTCGATTTGATGCAGTTACCGTCTCTGATGCTGATTTCAAGGAAAATGTAAAACCATTATCAGATGCTCTTGCCAAGCTTTTTGGAAAAACATCTTCTCATTATCAGCAAATACTAAGAAAGGCAAAACAGAATAAAAACAGGTACACTCTTATCGCTCGTAATTTGGATTACTCCGAATATATTGCCGTAAAGGGATTCCCGTTGTTAAAAAAAGGGCCGTTTAAAGGAGGTCTCATCATTGAACAAAAAACAAAAAGAGAGCATCCCTTAGGCAAGATTGCGGAGAGAAGTGTTGGATATGAGCGCGTGGATGCGAATGGCTACCATACCAGAGTAGGAATGGAAGGTGCATTTGGCGAATACTTGAGTGGTGTTGAAGGGAAGCGCTTGAAGCAAAAGATAGCAAAGAATCAATGGAAACCTATTGGTTCAGATAATATTATAGAGCCAAAGGATGGGTATGATGTATATTCTACCATCGACATTAATATTCAGGATATTGCCCACCACGCGCTGCTGAAACAGTTGGAGCATTATAAGGCCGATCATGGAACCGTAATTGTAATGGAAACCAAAACCGGTGAGGTAAAAGCAATTTCCAATCTTGGTAGAACAAAAGCAGGGAAATACTACGAGCGTTTAAATTACGCTATTGGCGAGTCTCACGAACCAGGTTCCACCTTTAAATTAATGAATCTTGTTGCGGCCTTAGAGGATAAAGTGGTGGATACAAGCTCTGTAATAGATACCGAGAATGGTGTCTGGAAATTATACAATCATAGAATAAAGGATACAAAGCGCGGTGGACATGGTAAGATATCTGTAGCGAAAGCTTTTGAGGTATCCTCAAATGTAGCATTTGCAAAGATGATTCATAATGGTTACAAGGATGATCCGGAAAAGTATGTGAATCGACTTATGAGTATGGGTCTTCATAAAGAGTTAGGGCTACCAGTAAGAGGTGAAGGTGTTCCTGTTTTACGATATCCTGGTGATAAAGGTTGGTCAGGGCTGTCTTTGGCTCAAATGGCATACGGTTATGAAGTGTCTATGACCCCTTTACAAACATTGGCATTTTACAATGCTATTGCTAATGACGGGGAATTGCTAAAACCAAGACTTATAAAAGAAGTTAAAGAATGGAACAAGAGTGTAAAAAAGTTTAAAAAAGAAGTGTTGAACCCTGCTATTTGTTCCCAAGAGACCGTAAAAAAGGTTCAGCAGATTTTAAAAGATGTTGTTGAGAAAAAGAGTGGTACCGGTAACGGTATGTATTCAAAAAACTTTTCCATGGCTGGGAAAACAGGAACTACACAAACCAATTATGTGTCTAAGAATCGGGATAAATATGAATATATTTCTTCGTTTGCTGGATATTTCCCGGCAGACAACCCTAAGTATTCTTGTATTGTAGTAATTCATAAGCCAGATAAGAGTGTCGGTTATTACGGTGCTGATGTTTCTGGACCAGTGTTTAAGTCGGTGGCGAAAAAGGTATACGCTACTTCTCCATTGACTGACGAAATTGATATGGAGGAAGGCTTTGGGAATGGTTTAGAAAAGGCGTATCAAAGTTATTTCACACATGCACAAAAGCAGTATAGTCAAATACCTAATTTGAAAGGTATGAGTGGGATGGATGCAGTTTCCATTCTAGAAAATTTAGGTATTGAAGTAGAGCTTAAAGGAAATGGAAAAGTGGATTATCAATCCATATCCAAAGGGACTGATATAAAAAAAGTTAAAAAAATAGTATTGGAACTTTCATGAAGTTACTAAAGGACATATTATTTGGAGTTAGCCTGACAGCGGTAAGTGGCACTACTAATTGTAGTGTCAACTCCGTTTGTTTTGACTCGCGTAAGGTTCAGATGGACGATGTATTTGTAGCGATAAAGGGTACCCTTACAGATGGCCACAAGTATATAAGAAAAGCAATAGATTTAGGAGCTAAAGCCATTATATGCGAGCAGCTTCCCGAGGCTATGATCAACGAAATTACCTACGTTGAGGTAGATAACGGGAATAAGGCCCTAGCGATTATGGCTTCTAATTTTTATGGAAATCCTTCTAAGAATTTAAAATTAATAGGTGTTACGGGTACAAATGGAAAGACTACGGTCACTAGTTTGCTGTATCAGCTTTTTAAAAAGGCTGGTTATAAAGTAGGTCTATTGTCTACCATAAAAATTATGGTAAACGATAAGGAATACAAAACTACCCATACTACACCGGACGCACTTGTTATTAATAAGCACCTTAGTTTAATGAATGACGTAGGGGTGGAATTCTGTTTTATGGAGGTCAGTTCCCATGGAATACACCAAAAAAGGACAGAAGGTTTAGTGTTTGAAGGGGCTATTTTCACAAACCTATCACATGATCATTTAGACTATCATAACACCTTTGCTGAATATAGGGATACCAAGAAAATGCTGTTTGACAACTTGCCAAAGAAAGCTTTTGTACTTACCAATATAGACGATAAGAACGGTTTAGTCATGTTACAGAATACCAAGGCGAGGAAATATACCTATGCATTAAAGAACTATGCGGACTATAGGGCTCAGATTTTGGAAAATCAGTTTGATGGTCAATTGTTGAAGGTGGATGACAACGAGCTTTGGACAAAATTGATAGGTCAATTTAATGCTTATAATATCCTTGCTATTTATGCAACTGCAGATCTTCTTGGCCTAGAGAAGTTAGAGACGCTCAGATTATTAAGCGAGTTAGATAATGTGGATGGCAGATTTCAATATTTTATATCAAAACAAAAAATTACGGCTATTGTTGATTATGCCCATACGCCGGATGCTTTAAAAAATGTGCTTGAGACAATCAACACATTAAGGACTGGAAATGAAAACGTCATCACCGTTGTGGGGTGTGGTGGCGACAGAGACAGATCAAAGCGTCCGGTAATGGGTAATATCGCTTCAGAAATGAGTAACAAGATTATTTTCACATCGGATAATCCCCGAACCGAATCAGCCTCTGAAATTATTTCAGAAATGGAATCGGGTGTTGAACCACAACATACTAACAAAATACTTTCAATAGAAAATAGGGAGCAAGCAATTAAGACAGCATGCCAATTAGCTTCTTCCAATGATATCATACTGGTGGCTGGTAAAGGTCATGAGACCTATCAAGAAACCAATGGCGAACGCATAGATTTTGATGATTTTAAGATTATAAGAGACGTATTACAAAGTTTAAATAAATAACAAAGGTCCCTTACCAATGGGCCAATAGAGAAAATATATGTTAACCTACCTGTTTGAATATTTAGAGAATGAATACCAGTTCCCTGGAGCCTCCCTTTTTGGGTTCTTGACTTTTAGGGCTGCGTTGTCTATTATTTTTTCTTTGGGTTTGGCTACAATCTACGGTAAAAGAATTATTCTCTTTCTTCAAAAAAAACAAATAGGGGAGACGGTTAGAGATCTTGGTCTAGACGGTCAGAAAGAAAAGGCAGGAACGCCAACCATGGGAGGTTTAATCATAATATTCGCGACACTTGTTCCAGTGTTGCTCTTTGCTAAATTACACAACATCTATATCATTCTTCTCATTGTAACTACTCTATGGATGGGAGCTATCGGATTTATTGATGATTACATAAAAATTTTCAAGAAAAACAAGGAAGGTCTTAAAGGTAGGTTCAAAGTGCTTGGGCAAGTGGTCTTAGGTTTGGTAGTTGGAGCTACGCTATACTTTCATCCGGAAGTGACGATGCGTGAGCATACCAAAACGATTATTACAGAAAATTACACCGTAGAAGAAGTGAAAGGAGCAGATGTAAAATCAACCATGACAACGGTTCCTTTCTTTAAGAACAACGAATTGGATTATACCAGTTTTATTTCTTGGATGGGAGATGGGGTCGCTGGCTATTCATGGTTAATATTCATTCCTATTATTATTCTAATCGTTACTGCGGTTTCCAATGGTGCTAATCTGACGGATGGTATAGACGGACTCGCTGCCGGTAGTTCCGCTATTATAGCCATTACCTTGGGAATATTCGCATGGGTATCTAGTAATATCATCTTTTCTGAGTATTTGGATATCATGTATATAAAAGGGGTAGAGGAATTAGTAGTGTTTATCCCAGCATTTGCCGGTGCCCTAGTAGGTTTTTTATGGTATAATGCATTTCCTGCTCAGGTGTTTATGGGGGACACGGGAAGCCTAACAATAGGTGGTGTCATTGCGGTAATTGCTATCATCATTCGCAAGGAGTTATTGATACCTATTTTATGCGGGATATTCTTCGCAGAGTCCATCTCAGTGATGGTACAAGTAGGGTATTTTAAATATACTAAGAGGAAATATGGAGAAGGGAAACGTGTTTTTTTAATGGCTCCCTTACATCATCACTATCAGAAAAAAGGATATCATGAAAGTAAGATTGTAACCCGCTTTTGGATTGTTAGCATTTTACTAGCCATTGTAACTATAGTGACTTTAAAACTTAGGTAAATGCGGTTTTTGGTAGTACTTGGTGGAGGCGAGAGTGGTGTTGGTACGGCCATTTTGGGTCAAAAAAAAGGATACGATGTTTTTGTGTCTGATAAAGGAAAAATAAAAAAGAAGTACAAGAACGTTCTTTCACATTATGGAATTGATTGGGAAGAGGAAAACCATTCCGAAAACCGGATTTTGAAGGCTGATATAGTAATGAAAAGTCCGGGAATACCGGATACAATACCCTTGGTGAAACAATTAGTGAAACAAGGAACCCCTGTTATATCAGAGATAGAATTTACATGCAAATACACTGATGCCAAGATTATTGGAATCACAGGCAGTAACGGTAAGACCACAACCACTATGCTAACGAACCATATACTGGTATCGTCGGGATTAAAAGTGGGTATGGCGGGTAATATTGGAGACAGTTTTGCGAAAATGGTAGCGGAACAGGATGTTGCGTATTACGTACTGGAGATTAGTAGTTTTCAGCTGGATGGTATTCAAAAATTTAGACCAGATATTGCTGTTATCACAAATATTACACCAGATCATTTAGATCGGTATGATTATAAGTTTGAGAATTATATCGCTTCCAAGTTTAGGATAGCAATGAACCAAACGGAAGAAGACTACCTCATTTATGATGCAGATGATGAGGTAATTGTTTCTTGGCTCAAAGCCAATCCGGTCAAATCCAAATTAATGCCTTTTTCTCTAAAAGAGACCTTTAGGGAAGGAACATATTTAGAAAATAAAAATATTACAATAAGAACACTAATAGATACGATAACGATGACGACAGACGCATTAGCACTGGAAGGACAACACAATGTAAAGAATACGATGGCAGCGGCAACCATTGCAAAATTAGTTAGTATCCGAAAGGAGACTATCAGGGATTGCATCTCTAATTTTCAGGGTGCGCCTCACCGTTTAGAAAAGGTGTTGAAAATTAATCACGTACAGTATATAAACGATTCTAAGGCAACTAATGTAAATGCTACCTATTACGCCTTGGATAGTTTAAAGACGCCAACGGTCTGGATCGTTGGAGGTGTTGATAAAGGAAATGAGTACAAAGCATTGATGCCCTTGGTACGGGAAAAAGTAAAGGCCATTGTTTGTTTGGGAATGGATAACACTAAGATTAAGGAAACTTTTGGTAATGTGGTGGATCTTGTGGTCGAGACTTTTGCAATGGAAGAAGCGGTAAAAGTGGCCTACAAAATAGCGGAACGTGGAGATACCGTTTTGCTATCGCCGGCTTGTGCTAGTTTTGATTTATTTGAAAATTATGAAGACCGTGGTAACCAATTTAAAAACTGTATAAAAAATTTATAAGTGTTGAAATTTTTACAACATATAAATGGAGATAAGGCTATTTGGGCAATTGCTGCCCTATTGGCACTATTTTCTTTTTTACCTGTTTATAGTGCTAGTAGTAACCTTGTTTATGTAGTCGGCAATGGCACTACTATTGGGCATTTGGTAAAGCATGCGTTACTTCTCTTTTTGGGTTTTGGAATTATTT
This sequence comes from uncultured Maribacter sp., assembly GCA_964507115.1. GTDB lineage: Bacteria > Bacteroidota > Bacteroidia > Flavobacteriales > Flavobacteriaceae > Maribacter. The sequence goes on along the minus strand of CAZDOW010000064.1, from coordinate 8,196 downwards.
ATGGTGTTCATAAAATACCAACACATTTTTTTAAGGGACTATCCATGATTGCCTTACCCATTATCTTGGTGTTGTTGGTTTTTGTATTAGCCCAAGGAACTAGCGGTGGTGAGACAAATTCTAGTCGTTGGATTCGTATTCCGTTTGTAGGTTTCGGATTTCAGCCTTCCAATTTGGCGGCAGTCGTATTAATGGTATATGTTGCAGGCTATCTTTCTAAAATAAGAGCTATCAAGGTTGGTTTTGTAGAAAGTATATTACCCCTATGGCTGCCTGTTTTTTTAGTTGTTATCTTGATTTTACCTGCAAATTTTTCCACAGCAGGCATTATATTTTCAATGGTCCTTGTGCTCTGTTTTTTAGGCGGATATCCTATAAAATATTTAATTGGTATCGTAGCTACTGGGCTAGTTTGCCTCACGATGTTTATTGTCACCGCCAAAGCATTTCCGGATTTGTTTCCTAACCGAGTGGATACTTGGATGAGTCGAATTGATAGTTTTAGTAATCCAGAAGATACAGAGGCAAATTATCAAATAGAAAAAGCAAAAATTGCTATTGCTACTGGAGGTATTGTAGGCAAAGGCGCAGGAAAAAGTGTTCAAAAGAATTTTTTACCCCAGAGTTCGTCTGATTTTATTTATGCGATTATTGTAGAAGAGTACGGCCTGTTAGGTGGTTTTGCCCTTATGTTCTTTTACTTGTTTCTGCTATTTAGAATCGTGGTGGTCGCTAATGGAGCAGGCACAATTTTCAGTAAGTTGCTAGTATTGGGCGTAGGCTTACCTATCGTTTTTCAGGCTTTGATCAATATGGCAGTAGCGGTAGAGTTGTTTCCGGTAACGGGTCAGAATTTACCATTGATCAGTAGCGGTGGAACTTCTAGTTGGATGACTTGTTTGGCTATAGGTATTATTTTGAGCGCGAGCAATAAGAGTCTAGTACAAGACACTAAAAATCCGACGGATTTTGATGAGAGTAACCCTTTAGAAATATTGAGTGGGCAATTATAGGTTTATCATTTCTGGAGGAGGTACAGGCGGACATATATATCCGGCGATAGCTATAGCTAACGAATTGAAACAAAGGTATCCAAAAGCGGAGTTCTTATTCGTAGGAGCAAAAGATAGGATGGAGATGGAAAAGGTGCCTCAAGCAGGGTACGAAATAGAGGGTTTGTGGATTACGGGAATACAACGGAAACTTACTTTTAAAAATTTAATGTTTCCCTTTAAATTGATGAGTAGTTTGATAAAAGCAAGTAATATAGTAAAACGGGTTAAGCCTCATGCCGTAATTGGTACCGGTGGTTTTGCTAGTGGGCCTTTGTTGCGTGTTGCATCTGGTGGAGGAATTCCATGTCTGTTACAGGAACAAAATTCCTATGCAGGCATTACCAATAAATTACTCAAGGATAGAGTGCAGAGAATTTGTGTGGCTTATGATGGAATGGAACGTTTTTTTCCTGCTGATAAAATAGTTAAAACCGGAAACCCCGTTCGAGCCGATTTGGTTCGCCTTAAGGTGAATAGGCATGATGCATTGGATTTCTTTAAGCTTAATCCGTCTAAAAAGACTTTGTTGGTCTTGGGTGGTAGTCTTGGAGCCAGACGTATCAATTCACTTATCGCGCAAAAGCTTTCATTTTTCCAGAGTTTAGATATCCAGGTGTTGTGGCAATGTGGCAAGGGTTACGTCGAAGAATATGAGCAGCATACGAAAGAAGGTGTAAAAGTGCATGCCTTTTTAAACAATATGGACAAGGCTTACGCAGCTGCGGATATTATTATTTCCAGAGCAGGTGCTGGCTCTGTATCAGAACTGTGTATTGTAGGGAAACCTACATTTTTTATTCCCTCGCCAAATGTGGCCGAAGACCATCAAACTAAGAATGCGTTGGCCTTAGAAAAGGAGTCGGCAGCGATTTTAATCAGTGAGCAGGATTTGGATAAGGAATTTGAATTGCGTTTTGTATCTGTTTTTAATTCCGAAGAAAAACAAGGGGAGCTATCAAGAAATATGAAAGCACTAGCATTACCAAATGCCACAAGTGATATTTGTGACGAGGTTGAAAAATTATTGAAAGTCCATAATGTGAATTAAGTTAATAATACTAACTCATATGGATGTATCAGACGGTTGGATTTTTTTAAAGAAAATATGGCATAAATAAGGATAGTATTTCCCCGCCTTTGGATGGGAAAGTTAGATTTTAAGAATAAGGGTTTTGGACTTGAAAAATATACATAGCGTTTACTTTATAGGCATAGGGGGCATAGGTATGTCTGCCTTGGCGCGGTATTTCAGGTTTATAGATATCTCGGTTGCCGGATATGACAAAACAGAAACTCCTTTAACAAAGGAGTTAGCTGCAGCTGGAATTACTATTCATTATGAGGATAATCTGGCCTTGGTGCCCAAATCCTTCTTGGATTCTAAAAATACGCTTATCGTATATACGCCTGCTGTTTCTGTAACTCACAGCGAATATCAATTCTTTGCGAAGAACGATTTTGTGATTAAGAAACGCTCAGAGGTGCTTGGGCTTATTACTAAAGATTCCTTTTGTTTTGCCGTAGCTGGAACACATGGAAAAACTACTACGTCCTGTATACTTGCACATTTATTAAAGGATAGCGGTACGCCGCTTACCGCATTTTTAGGTGGTATTTCAGAAAATATTCACAGTAATTTCCTTTTAGAAGGTACAGAATTTTCTGTAGTAGAGGCAGACGAGTTTGATCGGTCATTTTTACAACTCACTCCAAGTGTGGCCTGCATAACTTCTATGGATGCAGATCATTTGGACGTTTATGGTAATGCTAAGGAATTAACAGAATCATTTATTCATTTTACACAACGTATAAAACCAGATGGAAAACTCTTTATTCGAAAAGGACTGCCTTTGGAGGGTATTACTTACGGCATAGAGGATGACTCGGATTTTTGTATCCGAAATATAAAAATAGAACAAGGTACCTACATATTTGATTTGGTGACTCCGGACGCAGTTTTAACCGATGTTAGTTTTAGTAAACCCGGCAGACATAATCTGCTAAACGCTTTAGTTGCTTTTGCTATGGCCATAGAAGCAGGCTCCCCAATGGACAGTCTGGTAAATGCTTTAGGTACATTCAAGGGAGTTCAGCGTAGATTTTCATATAAAATAAAGACAGAGGAATTTGTGTTTATTGATGATTATGCACACCATCCTACAGAAATAGAGGCTGTGTTTGATGCCGTTACAGAAATGCATCCGAATAAAAAAGTGCTTGCTGTTTTTCAGCCGCATCTTTTTTCTAGAACCAGGGATTTTATAGACGAGTTTGCAAAGAGTCTATCACAATTCACCAACGTTCTTTTATTAGATATTTATCCTGCTCGTGAGCTTCCGATTCCAGGTGTTGATTCGGATTGGTTATTGAGTAAAATGTCTAATTCGAATAAAAAAATCGTAAAAAAGGAGCAGTTGCTTAAAGAAATAAGAGAGCAAAACCCTCAGGTACTCGTTACAATGGGCGCAGGGGATATAGGCTTAGAGGTTGAAAATATTAAAAAAGAACTAGAATATGCGAATTAACTGGAGCAAGATTAAATTGGGGGTGCTGGTATTGTCAATATTGGGACTATATGCATTTTCCAACCAAAGAAATCAAGGAAAGAATGTAGTTAAAATGAAGGTAGAGTTCAATGGGGAGGAAAATTTATACCTGACCGAGGGGTCGGTTAATAAATTGTTAATACAAAATTATGGAGGGTTGGAAAATGTCCCTAAAGAAAAATTAGTTTTGAATACTATGGAAAAAGTCATTGAGGCTAATGAAATGGTGAAAAGTGCCCAAGTATATCTTACTATAGATGGTGAGCTTACGTCTAAGATTATTCAACGTAAACCAATCGGTCGCATAGAAGGGAACTTGAAATTCTATATGGATGACGAAGGTAAGCGTATGCCGTTTTCCGCTAACCATTCGGCTAGGGTGCCAATAATTACCGGTGCTATTACCGGTGCGAGTCTAGAGGACGTATATGTAATATTAGAATTTATAAATAAGGACAGTTTTTTGCAGAAAAATGTAATAGGTATCCATGTAGAAGCAAAGGATAATTATAAATTAAAATTTAGACTGAACCAGTTTGTAGTGAACTTGGGAGGTATAGATGATTTGGAGAAAAAGTTTAGCAATTTTAAAGCGTTTTATACAAAGGCAAACAAGGATAAAACTTTGGAGAATTTTGCGGTGGTAAGTTTAGAATTCAATAATCAGGTAGTGTGCACTAAAATTTAAAAGGGAATGGAACAAGCTAATTATTCAGTCGGTCTAGACATCGGAACAACTAAAATCGTTGCCATCATTGGTAAGGAGAACGAATATGGGAAGATTGAGATTTTAGGAATTGGAAAGTCCAAAAGCCTTGGAGTGCATCGCGGCGTAGTAAACAATATTACGCAGACCATTAAATCTATACAACAGGCCGTTGAAGAGGCAGAAAGTAATTCTGGTCTAAAAATAGGTAATGTGGTGGTCGGGATTGCTGGGCAGCATATAAGAAGTTTGCAGCATAGCGATTACATTACAAGAGCAGATTCGGAAGAGGTCATTGGTGATGTGGATTTGGATAAGCTTTGCAATCAGGTATATAAATTGATTATGTTGCCGGGAGAGGAAATTATACACGTATTGCCTCAGGAATATAAGGTTGATGGACAAGCAGAGGTTAAGCAACCTATAGGAATGTATGGTGGTCGTTTGGAAGCTAATTTTCATGTAGTAGTAGGTCAGGTAACATCAATAAAAAACGTAGGTAGGTGTATTAAGAGCGCTGGCCTTGGTTTAGGGAATATTACACTGGAGCCTCTCGCATCATCGGATGCCGTGTTAAGTCAGGAAGAAAAAGAAGCAGGCGTTGCCTTGATCGATATAGGTGGCGGAACTACAGATTTAGCCATTTTTAAAGACGGTATTATTAGGCATACAGCTGTCATACCTTTTGGCGGGGGAATTATCACCGAGGATATTAAAGAAGGATGCTCTATTATTGAGAAACAGGCAGAGCTTTTGAAGATGAAGTTTGGATCGGCTTGGCCTGGGGAAAATAAGGATAATGAAATTGTATCCATACCTGGTCTAAGAGGAAGGGAACCAAAGGAAATTTCCTTAAAAAATCTTTCAAAGATTATACATGCAAGGGTTGTGGAAATTATTGAGCAGGTTTATGTAGAGATTAAGAACTACGGACACGACGAACAAAAGAAAAAGTTGATTGCGGGAATAGTCCTTACAGGTGGTGGAAGTCAATTGAAGCATTTGAAGCAATTGGTGGAATATATCACTGGAATGGATACAAGAATTGGATACCCTAACGAACATTTGGCAGGTGATTCTGACGCAGAAATAGCAAGCCCTTTATATGCAACTGCTGTGGGTCTGTTAATGAACGCTGTAAAGAATCAATCCAAAATAGAAGTTAACGGTGCTTTGGAACATAACCCGGATAGTGCAACAGGTGAAAAACAACCTAGAGCGGAAATAGATGCAAACGAAGAAACAAGAAAGGAACGAAAATCGGTGTTTGATAAATGGTCTGAAAAATTGAAAGAATTTTTGGACAACGCAGAGTAGAACAATCCATATAAAATAGCATACAATAACCAGTAATAAGAAGAATATGAGCAAGAGCAGCGAATTTGAAAATATCTCTTTTGATCTTCCAAAGAATCAAAGCAACGTTATTAAGGTAATTGGAGTAGGGGGTGGCGGTAGCAACGCTATCAACCACATGTTCCAGGCAGGAATAAACGGAGTGGACTTTGTTATTTGTAATACGGATTCACAGGCCTTGGATAATAGTTCGGTGCCAAATAAGATTCAATTAGGAGTTTCGTTAACCGAAGGTTTAGGTGCAGGTGCTAATCCAGAAGTTGGGGAGGAAGCTGCTATGGAGAGTATGGAGGATATCAAGCAAATGCTTGATACTACCACCAAAATGATATTTATTACTGCAGGTATGGGTGGGGGAACAGGAACTGGTGCTGCTCCCGTTATTGCCAAGTTTGCGAAAGAAATGGATGTTCTCACCGTTGGTATTGTTACCATGCCTTTTAATTTTGAGGGTAAAATGCGTTGTGAGCAGGCTCAAAAGGGCATTGAGAAGCTTCGTAGAAATGTAGATTCTTTAATCGTTATCAACAACAATAAACTGCGAGAAGTGTATGGGAACCTTGGCTTTAAAGCCGGTTTCTCAAAAGCAGATGAAGTTTTAGCTACCGCTGCAAGAGGAATTGCGGAAGTAATTACACACCACTACACGCAAAATATAGATTTACGTGATGCGAAAACGGTGCTTTCCAATAGTGGAACGGCCATAATGGGTTCTGCAATTGCTTCAGGTTCTGCCAGGGCCAATGAAGCCATTATGAAAGCGCTAGATTCCCCATTGTTAAACGATAATAAGATTGAGGGTGCAAAGAATGTGTTACTACTTATTGTTTCAGGTGTTCAGGAAATTACAATAGATGAAATCGGTGAAATCAATGATCACATTCAAATTGAGGCAGGTCATGGAGCTAATATTATTATGGGGGTTGGTGAGGACGAAAGTCTAGGAGAGGCCATTGCCGTAACCGTAATTGCTACGGGATTTAACATTGAGCAGCAGGACGATATTGTAAATACAGAGTCAAAAAAAATCATTCATAATTTAGAGGAAGGACAGAAGGCGGAAATGGAATTAATGTCTTCCAATAAGAAGGTGCACGTTTTAGAAGAAGACGAAAAAGAAGAGGAACCACAGACTAGATACGAGCTAATAGATCAAGACGATTTTGATTTGATACCCAGTACAAACTACATCAAGAATTTTAATGTTTTTTACGAAGAAGTAGTCGCTGAAAATGTTGCAGAGGAAGATTTTGTTATAATCGAATCTTCAGACGCTTTACACGGGATAGAGGTAGTTGAACCAGAAGAGTTAAAAATTCAGGAACAAGAAGATCAATTCGCAATAGGTTTTGATTTGCCACTGGTAACAGAAGAGGAGGAAAAGGAAAATATAATTATGTTTGACCTTAATGAGGAAGTTAAGGATATGGACGTAAACGATAGTGTTGAAATTATCCCGGTATTGGAATACAATAATAAGGGAGAAACACGGTATAGTCTTGATGATTATATGCAACTGGAGAATAAGTTAACAGGAGCAAAATCTAAGGCAGAGGAATTTGAGCCAAAAATAATTGAGGACGAGTTGGTTTTTGAAAAAAAGACTGTTGCTCCTAAACAGCAAGTTGCACAACCATGGGAACAAGCAGACCCAATGGAAACGCCCATAGAGGAGTTGTTAAAAGAACGGGCCGATGAGCGTAGAAGAAAACTGAAAGATTTTAATTATAAGTTTAAAAATAGCGTAAACAATTTAGACGAATTTGAAAAGCAACCTGCATACAAAAGGCAAGGGGTTGATTTAAATGAAAATGCTAGAGAGCAAAAAATTTCTAGAACCAGCCTAAGTGATGATAGTAATAATGATATTCAACTACGATCTAATAACTCTTTCTTACATGATAATGTAGACTAGGATTGCCCTAAATCACAAGTTTTAAACCCGAAAACAAGTCTTGTTTTCGGGTTTATTTTTTATCTTCGCATCTTTAAAATAACAACTATATGGGATTGCAGCAGTTGGTAATGGATCAAATGAAAACGGCGATGAAAGCTAAAGACACCGTGGCTTTGGAATCCTTACGTGCTATCAAATCTGAGCTTTTATTGGCAAAGACTAGTGGAGATGGAGAACTATCTGAAGATGATGAGGTAAAACTGGTGCAAAAATTGGTTAAACAGCGGAAGGATAGTGCTACCATATTTAAAGAGCAAGATAGGGAGGACCTAGCGGAGCCAGAATTGGCGCAGGTTGCGGTTTTAGAGCAGTTTTTACCAGAACAGTTGACAGACCAGGAGATAGAGAAAGTAGTCATTCAGACCATAGCGGCCATAGGAGCCTCTGGAATGAAGGATATGGGTAAGGTCATGGGAATGGTGTCAAAAGAATTGGCTGGACAAGCGGATGGGAAAACAATTTCAGCTTTTGTTAAAAACAAATTATCTTAAAACATTACTATCGTAAGAAGAAATTCTATTTTTGATTACTGATTACTGATTACTGATTACTGATTACTGATTACTGATTACTGAT
>CAZDOW010000063.1:0-19739 GCA_964507115.1 uncultured Maribacter sp. | reverse complement strand
CCTGTTACACCAGAAAACAAGTCCAACCCTATCAAAACAGGAATAAAATATTTAGCCTTTACCGGCACAGGAATAAACATAAGGAATAGTTCGCTATTGGGATAAGACATACCAAAGGCTACCAACACCCCATATATAGCACCAGAGGCTCCAACTGCCGGAGTATTGTAAGCACTTAGAAAATTATCAATTGTAGATTTTCCTGCAATATTATACCAATCTGGACTGTACTGACCACTAGAAATAACATCCATTATTGAACTTTCGGGGATTCCTGAATCGACCAAAGCAGATATTCCTTCATTAAAATGATAATAATTTACCCCTGTATGGATAAGGGCTGCCCCAAGACCGGCAGAAAAGTAAAAGAAAAAAAACTTATTCCTGCCCCACATTCGTTCCAATGGGGTTCCAAAGGCCCACAACGCATACATGTTAAAAAGAATATGCATAAAGCCTCCATGCATAAACATGTGGGAAACAATTTGCCAAAGTCCAAAGTTTTCATTCTTAGGGAACCATAATGAAAACCAATCGTACATCTGTTCCCCATACAACTGGGTAGCAATAAAAAATAATACGTTAATAATTAATAAGTGCTTTATAGCGTCTGTTAGTCTGCCCATCTATATAAATTTTCTATCAATATCGTTTTCTGTAATCATAACGTAGGTACGTTTGTTAAAAGGACTCAATGTAGACTCCTTACAAGCAAACAAATCGTTCACCAAGGCAAGTTGGGACAGTTCGTCCAGCACTTCTCCAGTTTTAACGGAAAGGGTCTTCGCTAAGGTTTTGGCCAACATATCGCTTTGCGAAAAACTATCAGCGGAAATTTCCATTTGAAAATCGGAAATCAATTGCTCCATGACCATTTGCACCTCACTTTCCACAACCACTACAGGAACTCCCTTTACTTCAACTATATCAGAACCTATCGTTCCAAATACAAAACCTACTGCACATAGATTTTCCTTTATCTCCTTTAAAATATCCAATTCGGATTTCGAAAAAGATAAAGAAAGTGGAAACAATAATTGTTGGCTCACAGCCTCCTTAATCGTAATATTTTTGAGGAATTTCTCATAAAGTATTCTTTGATGCGCCCTGCTTTGGTTAATGACTACCATACCAGATTTTATCGTTGTAATAATATATTTTTTCCGAAGTTGAAATGTGGTAGTTACTGTATCTACCTGTTCTTTCTGCGAATCAAAAATAGTACTATTTATTTCTTCCGACTCAAAAGCAATCGTGCTTGGCTTAAAGTCCTGCTTGTTTACATTTAATCCCTCGTAAAGATTCTCCCATCCTTTAGCACTGGCCTTTGTATATCTAACCCCACTGGAAACTCCTAATTGTCCTTCCTTAAAAGGATTAAAACTTGCATCTACAGAAACATTTGGCGCAGGAACCTGTTTGTTTTTATACCCATAAGGGGTATCTAAATTCGGATTCTGTTCAAAATCCAAGGCCGGAACAACATTGAAATGTCCCAAGCTATGCTTAACGGCTGATTTCAAATAGGCATATAAAGTATGTTCATCATCGAATTTAACTTCGGTCTTAGTGGGATGTATATTGATATCTATAGTGCTTGGGTCTACTTCCAAGGAAAGAAAATATCCTGGATGTGTTCCAGGCTTTATCAATCCGTCAAACGCACCAAGCACGGCATGATGCAAATACGGGCTTTTTATAAATCTATTATTTACAAAGAAAAACTGCTCGCCTCTGCTTTTTTTGGCAAATTCCGGTTTTTGCACAAAGCCTGAAATACGAACAACTTTGGTCTCCTCGTTTACGGGTACCAATTTCTCATTTGTCTTTCTACCGAATATATTTACAATTCGTTTGCGAAAATCATTGGAAGGAAGAATAAATACTTCACTACCGTTGTTATAAAAATTAAAGGATATCTGTGGGTGTGCTAAAGCCACTCTATGAAATTCATCAGCTATGTGACGGTACTCCACGTGGTCGGATTTCAGGAAATTTCTTCGGGCAGGAATATTAAAAAATAAGTTTTTCACCAACATGGAAGTCCCTTTAGGAACGACAACCACTTCTTGGGTACTAATTTTACTCCCTTCGATTTTTATATGCGTACCAACCTCATCTGTATCAGTTTTCGTCATCATTTCTACATGAGCGATAGCCGCAATAGATGCCAAAGCCTCCCCGCGAAAACCCTTAGTATTCAAATTAAAAAGATCTTCAGCTTTCTGAATCTTGGATGTGGCATGGCGCTCAAAACTCAATCGTGCATCGGTAACGCTCATTCCCTTTCCGTTATCGACTACTTGTATAAGGGTCTTACCTCCGTCTTTTACAATCAGCTTAATTTCAGTGGAACCTGCATCAATGGCGTTTTCTAACAGCTCCTTAACAACAGACGAGGGACGCTGAACCACTTCTCCAGCAGCAATTTGATTAGCTACATGGTCTGGTAAAAGTCTAATAATATCCGCCATTATCAGGAAAAGAATATTGAAAGGTCAAAATCGATAATAATGAGAAAAATTAAAACCAAAACTAAGATGATTACCGCCATACGAATTTTAAGATTACGGTCCCCCTCTCTATGTGTATCTTCTACAACATTGTTAATTTTGTTCTTTAACCCTCTTTGATTATCTAAGGTGCTTCTGTATTGGTCAAATTTAGGCTCTAGCTTATAGGGGTTCCCCTTGCCTTTATCATCATAATACCTTGGATTATAGTCGTACTGCCTATTTTTACGTAACCGGGTTATTTTACTAAGCATTCCCATAACATCAAAGTTACTTAAAAACCAAAAACTGCCCGTATAAAGAAGTGCCAAAATTTGTTAACAGTCCAATCTAGAACATGACTTGCTGCAATCTTTCTACTAAAATTGGTGGTGGTAAAAGAAAATAACACAAGGGTTAACCCTTATTATCCAAAGCAGCCATTTTAATAGCAGCTATTGCAGCCTCGGTGCCTTTGTTACCATGCTTGCCTCCACTGCGGTCTATCGCCTGTTGCAGTGTGTTGTCCGTAAGAACACAAAAAACGACGGGAACCTCTGTTTGCACATTTAAATCCATGATGCCCTGTGCGGTAGCTGCACATACAAAATCAAAATGTTTGGTTTCGCCCTGTATCACACTTCCTATGGCGATTATAGCGTCAAAACCTCCTTTTTGAATCATTTTTTTACATCCGAAAGCAAGCTCAAAACTGCCGGGTACGTTCCATCGAACAATACTTTTAGCAGAAGCACCGCAATCCAACAGAGCCTCCATAGCTCCGTTATAAAGGCCTTCCGTAATTTTAGGATTCCACTCAGAAACAACAATCCCAAACCGAAATTTATTCGCGTTTGGGATTGTTTCCTTATTATAAGTAGATAAATTTTTATTCGCAGTTGCCATTACGCACCACTTTTTGCCATTCCAATAAAAGCATCTATGGATACAGCTGCTTCAGAACCAGAGAACTCATTTTTGATGCGTTGGAAAAATCCTAACGCCTTGGAATTATCTCCCATTTCAAGCGCAGTAACCCCAGCTTTATACAAAAATTTAGGTGTAGTGTATTCATTGGTACTATGAGCAGCAGCGGCTTCATAGTATCCTAAAGCGTCTGATGGTTGGTCTAACTGCATAAAAGCATCTCCTAATCCTCCTTTAGCTAAAGCTCCCAGGATTTCATCATCAGAACTAAAATCTTCTAGATAATCGATTGCCTCCTGATATTTGCTCATATTCAAATAAGACATACCAGCAGAATAGTTCGCTAAATTTGCAGCTTTGGTTCCACTGTACTCTTCAATGATATCCAAAAAGCCATACTTACCCTCTCCGCCTTCTAGTGCTAAAGTGAACAAAGAGTCCTTTTCCGTTGCGCTTGTTAGGGCCTGATCAAAATATTGCTGTGGATAATACATTTCGTTTGCTGCATTGGTTTCTTTTGGTTTTTGTACAAATTGCACAAACGCCAAATACCCCAATACTCCAATAGCAATAACACCAATGGTCCCCAAAATATAATTTTGGTTCTTGGAAACCCACTCCTCCGATTTGGAAGCGCTTTCGTCCAAGGTACTAAACACCTCTGCTGTTGTGCTCTCTTGTTCGTCAGACTCCTGAATCTCAGCCTTCGTTTTAGGTTTAAATCCTCTTTTCTTATATGTTGCCATCTCAAAATTTATTGGTCGCGCAAAAATAAAGTTTTTATTGAAATCCTATGGCGTATTTATTCGTTATTTTTGAATTATTCAAGTGAAATTGCTATATCCAAATCAAAAATTCAGGTAATTTTAATGTTTCTCAAAAAGATATCGCTTCTTAATTACAAAAATTTTGAATCGGAAGACTTCAAGTTCGATTCAAAAATCAATTGTTTTGTTGGAGACAACGGGGTGGGTAAAACCAATGTACTGGATGCAATTTACCATCTTTCATTTGGAAAAAGCTACTTTAATCCAATTGCCTCCCAAAATATAAAACACGGTGCAGATTTTTTTGTGATCGAAGGGCGTTTCGAAAAAGCAGACCGAGAAGAAAAAATCGTTTGTAGTCTAAAAAGAAACAATAAAAAAATAATTAAAAGAAACGGAAAGGCGTACGACCGTTTTGCGGACCATATAGGACTATTACCCTTAGTCATTATCTCACCTGCAGACCGCGACTTGATTGTGGAGGGTAGTGACGTGAGGCGAAAATTTATGGACGGTGTCATTTCTCAGTCGGATAAATCATATTTACAAACCCTAATCAACTATAACAAAGTACTATCACAAAGAAATGCTTTGTTGAAGTATTTCGCAGCTAATCATACCTTTGACAAGACCACATTGGCTATTTATAACGAACAGCTGCATACGTACGGAACGGAAATACACACCAAAAGAACCTCGTTTTTAGAACAGTTTATTCCCATTTTTAAAACCCAATACAAGGCCATTACAGGCGACACAGAGGAAGTTCACCTAAGCTACGATACCAAACTGAACCTTATGAATATGGCGACCTTACTTGAAAAAAATATCGAAAGGGATAGAGCCTTACAATACACCAGCGTTGGTACACATAAAGACGACCTCAGCTTCACCATTGCCGAGTATCCTATTAAAAAATTCGGAAGCCAAGGGCAACAGAAATCATTCTTGATTGCGTTAAAATTTGCTCAGTTTCAATTTATGCAAGACGTATCTAAAACCACGCCTATTCTATTGTTGGACGATATTTTTGATAAGCTAGATGAACACCGCGTGGCTCATATAATTACGCTTGTAAATAATGAAAATTTTGGACAGATTTTCGTTAGCGACACCCATGCCGATAGAACCGAAAGCGTTGTGAAAAAAATACATCAAACCTATAAAATATTCAAATTATAATATGAGAAGTCTTATTCTTTTACTGTGCTTTACCGTATTAATCTCCTGCAATTCAGTCAGCAATGCTAAACTGACGCTGCTCAACGGATATTGGGAAATAGACCGTGTAGAATTCCCCAACGGAGGAGAAAAGCAATACAAAATGAGTCAGAATATAGACTATATACAGTTGAAAAATCTAAAGGGATTTAGAAAAAAAGTAAACCCTAAGTTTGACGGCAGTTATGAAACTTCAGATGATGCAGAACTTTTTGAAATACAAATTAATGATGGCTTGTATACCATTATGTACAAAAATGATTTAAGTGAATGGCAGGAAACACTTACAGCGATATCCAAAGATAATTTTTCCGTACAAAACGCGGACGGCATTCAGTACCATTACAAACGTTTTGAACCCATTAACCTAACTCCTTAACATGGCAAAGCGAGAAAATGACAACTTGAATATGAAAGATGCGCTTTCAGCATTTATCCAAAAAAACAAATTACAGAGTGGAATGGATAAGGTAGACACACGGGCAGCTTGGGCAAGGCTTATGGGAAATGGAGTAAATAATTATACTACCGCCATTGAGTTAAAGAACGACACCCTCTTCGTTTCTCTTTCATCATCCGTGCTGCGCGAGGAACTAAGCTTAGGTAAAAGTAAAATCATATCCATGTTAAATGAAGAACTAGGCAAAGACTTGGTTAAAAAACTAGTACTTCGTTAAACCATTTCATTCTAAAAATAAGAAAGGACCAATTCAAGTAATTATGAATTGGTCCTTTTAAGCGTATTCCTTTTTTTACTTAGTAAATTTCCCTGCCAGCAAAGTGAAAAGAACCTTCTATAGCGGCATTCTCATCGCTATCGGAACCATGAACCGCATTCTCAGCAATATCCGTAGCAAACATTTTTCGTATCGTACCTTCTGCAGCTTCTGCAGGATTAGTGGCGCCAATAAGCGCTCTAAAATCCTCAACTGCGTTTTCCTTTTCTAAAATAGCAGCCACGATAGGCCCTCTAGTCATAAACTCCACTAGCTCTCCAAAGAAAGGACGCTCTTTGTGAATGGCGTAAAACTCTTGGGCATCCCTAAGACCTAGTTGCGTGTATTTCATGGCTACAATCTTAAATCCAGATGCAGCAACTTTTTCCAATATAGCCCCTATATGTCCATTTTCAACGGCATCAGGCTTAATCATCGTAAACGTTCTATGTGTACTCATAATCTAAAATTTTGCGCAAAAGTACGGTTTTCCGTTAAACCTACAACCATTAATAGGTTTGTCGTTGTTCTCCCAAGACAACACCATTATCACCTATCATTTTTAATAGCACCGTGTTTGTTTTAAAATTTAACTGCAGCGTTCCAAAACTTTCGGTACTTACCACTTCCCCAACCCTAAAAGGATTAGGCTCCCCAGTAAAACCTCTATAGGCATGGGTTAGTCCACTACTGGTAAAGTCTACCAAGGAATACCCCAAACCTGACACGTCGGTTCTAGAAATTTCTGAAATATGGCGATCTCCAGAAAGAATGATGGCACCCTTTGCCTTAGTGCTTGCTATAGTGCTTTGCAAACGGTCTACTTCATGTGGGAAATTTCCCCAACATTCAAATCCATGTTCATTGGAAAGGACTTGGATGCTGCTAACGATTATATTAAAATTGGCCTTAGAGTTGGTCAATTCATTTTCTAACCAAGACCATTGCTCCTCCCCAAGAACGGTTCCTTCGCCATAGGCATTAGGCTTAGTTCTTTTGCTTGTTTCGGTATCCGGAGTTAACGGTGTTCTAAAATAGCGTGTATCCAGCACGATTACCTTTATGCTACCTCCCTTAGTGGTAAACTCATGAGATGCGTAAACACCTTCCTGTTTTCTTCTTGGGCTATCGGAAGGAACGTCCATAAAATCAAGAAATTCTTTCTGACTATCCTGCTTTGCTAAAAACTCCGTTCCTCCGTCGTTTAGGCCGTAATCATGATCATCCCATGTTCCTATAACAGCAACAGTAGTTCTTAGCTTCTTATAACCAGGAATAGCCTTTTGCTCGTCGTACATGGTTTTAAGCTTTTGCATGTCATCCGTATCAGCATAAATGTTATCGCCACCCCAAATCCATACATCTGGATTGGTATTTAGAATATCGTCCCATAACAAGTTTGGTAAGGACGCCTTATTGCAAGACCCAAAGGCTATGGTAAATTCATCTCCTGCTTTCGCTTTAGTGCTCTTTTTTCCTGTAGAACAAGATATTGTAAGGGTCAAACAAAGGAATACTAATATTTTTCTCATGTTACATAATATTACAAACACAAAAATAAGCTTTCATTTTTATGCATGTGGTATAAAATTGTATCTTTGCCGCCATGAATTTAGAGCACATAAATGCCCTCAAAACGCTACTTTCATTACCCAAGAAAATAGCAATTATTCCACACAAAAATCCCGATGGTGATGCAATAGGCTCCACTTTGGCACTTTATCATTACCTAAAAAACAAAGGTCATGAAGCCGTAGTCGTCTCACCCAACGATTTTCCTAAATTTTTAAAATGGATGCCTGGATCCGAAACTATACTGAATTTTGAAAAGGAAAATTCACAGGCTAAGGATATTCTAAAGCATGCTGAAGTTATCTTTACATTGGATTTCAATCACTTAGGCAGGGTTGGCCAAATGACCAAAAATTTGGAAACAGCAACGGCAACCTTTGTTATGGTGGATCATCATCAAGAACCTTCGGACTATGCTAAAATCATGTATTCCGATGTTAGCATGAGTTCTACCTGTGAGATGGTCTATCATCTTTTAGATTATTTAGGAGCTACAGATGATATAACTGCTGAAATGGCAAATTGTATCTATACCGGTATTATGACAGATACAGGTTCTTTTAAATTCAAGGCCACTACGAGTACAACACACAAGATAATTGCTGCTCTTATCGACAAAGGTGCCGATAATACGGCCATACATAGTCGCATATATGATACCAATTCGCCTAGCAGGTTACATCTCTTGGGATGCGCACTAAAGAATATGGTTATTTTAGAAGACTACAATACCACTTATATAACCCTGAGCCAAGAAGAATTAGACCAATACAAGTATACAAAAGGGGACACAGAAGGTTTTGTAAACTATGGACTAACCTTACAAAATATACGTTTTGCGGTAATATTTATTGAAAACAAAGAGGAAGGTATCCTTAAAATTTCCTTTAGGTCCGTTGGTGATTTTTCTGTTAACGATTTTGCTAGACGATTTTTTGAAGGAGGCGGTCATACCAATGCTGCAGGAGGGAAAAGTGATTTATCCATTGAGGAGACTACCACGTATTTTGAGTCTTTATTACCACAATACAAAAAAGAACTTACCCAATGAGAGTATTGTTTGGGGTTTTTATATTGATAATTATTGTAAGCTGCGGAGGTCCTGAGCCCAGAAAACCGGTACAGACCAAAAGTGGTAGTTTCTTTAAAGAATCTATCGAACGAAGTAAAAAGTTGTTACAGATAGAAGAGCAACAAATACAAGAGATTATTAAGAACGACTCTCTAAAGCATTATAATCATACGGCCTCCGGTTCTTGGTACCATTATCTGGCTGTAAACGACAGTTCCAGTTACACGCCAAAAACTGATGATTTAGTTATATTGACTTATGACTTGCTTACGCTTAAAAACGATACGCTGTATTCTGAGGAAGATATCGGAATTGTATCCTATAAAGTAGACAAACAAGAGCTTTTCCTTGGACTTAGGAATTCGGTGAAAATATTAAAGGAAAATGAGAAAGCAACATTTTTATTTCCTTCCTCTTTAGGGTTTGGGCTCCATGGGGATAATAATGTGATAGGAACCAACGTTCCCCTAAAAGCTACGATACGAATTTTGAAAATTGAAAAACAACAAGTTAAATCAGATAATTAAACGTACCATTATGTTAAAGAAAATATATGTATTAGCCTTATTCGCTTTGGCGCTGGCCAGTTGCAAGACCAGTAAACGTGCAGATTTAGGAGATGGCTTATTTGCAGACATCAAAACCAGTAAAGGCGATATTATAGTGCGCTTAGAGCATGATAAAACTCCCGTAACGGTTGCTAGTTTTGTGTCCTTAGCAGAAGGCAATAGTCCATTTGTAAGTGAAAACTTTAAGGATAAAAAATACTACGACGGACTCATTTTTCATCGCGTAATGAAAGATTTTATGATTCAGGGAGGATGTCCTACTGGCACTGGTACCGGCAGTCCAGGCTACCGGTTTATGGACGAATTTAATGATTCTCTAGTGCACGATAGAAAAGGAATTTTCTCCTCCGCAAACGGAGGCCCAGGAACAAATGGGAGTCAGTTTTTCATTACCCACAAACCCACTCCATGGTTAGATGGCGTTCATACGGTTTTTGGGGAAGTTGTGGAAGGCATGGCTGTGGTCGACTCTATTGCTAATGTTAGCGTAGCTGCAGGCAACAAACCAGTAGACAGCATTAGCTTGCATACGGTGAAAATTATTAGAAATGGTAAGGAAGCCAGAAAGTTTGATGCTGTACAGATCATGACAGATTATTTTGATAACGCGGAAGAGCGTTTGGCTGCCCTTGAAAAGGAAAAGACAGAAGAACAGGCTGCTATGGTTAACATGATGGCTGAATTTTCGCAAGAACTTGCAGCACAATCTTCTGAAGCCATTGTGCTTCCGTCTGGATTAAAAATGCTTGTTTTGAAAGAAGGAGACGGTGAAAAACCTAAAATAGGTCAAAAAGTAGACGTTTTATATTCTGGGTATTTGCCTAATGGTTCTTTGTTTGAAAGCAACTACGAGGAAATAGCTAAAAAATATGGCAAATATGACGAAAGAAGAGCACAAGGCGGTGGCTATATGCCAGCAGCTTTTACTTACGCTACAAATTCCGGACTTGTAGCAGGATTTGAGGAAGGTCTCTTAACTATGAAGGTAGGCGACAAAGTTCGTTTGTTTATACCTTCTCATTTAGGCTGGGGAGAACAAGGCTCAGGCCCAATTCCACCAAATTCTGATGTTGTATTTGATTTAGAAGTGACCGGGATTAGAAATTAAACCAAACAGAACATTAAAGAGCTGCATCTATGCTAAAAAAAACAGCCGTTTTACCAGTATTTATGCTGCTCTTTTTAGTTGGTTTTTCCTGTGATTCATCAAATGAAAGTGGCAACACCATAGACGATGACATTGAAACAATAGTTGATGTAAATGAAGACCCTGTGCCAAATCCAACAGTTTCAGGAACTGTTGTTTCTATACATGGGCAACTGAGAGTAGAAGGCAATCGTATTGTAGACAAAAACAATAAGACTATTCAATTACGGGGTATGTCCTTTTTCTGGAGTCAATGGATGGGACACTACTACACTCCTGAAGTAGTTGCCTGGTTAAAAAGTGACTGGCAATGCACGGTTGTAAGGGCTGCTATGGGCGTAGAGGATACAGAAGGATATATTGTGAATCCGGAAATCGAAAAGCAAAAAATTTTTACGATCATAGATGCCGCCATTGCAGAAGGGATATACGTAATCGTAGATTGGCATAGCCATCATGCAGAAGACTATCAGGAAGAGGCAAAAGCTTTTTTTACGGAAATAGCTCAGAAATATGGAAGCGAACCCAATATTATTTATGAACTCTACAACGAGCCTTTAGACGTTTCTTGGAATACGGTTTTAAAACCTTATCATGAAGCCGTTCTTAGGGAAATTCGAAAATATGACCCAGATAACATTGTTGTATGTGGTACAAGAAATTGGTCTCAACAAGTGGACGAAGTCATTGGGAATAAAATAGAAGACGATAATGTTGCTTATACCTTGCACTATTACGCGGCTACTCATAAACAAGTTTTAAGGGATATAGCACAATCTGCAATAGATAATAATATTGCCTTATTCGTTACCGAATATGGCACTACTGACTATAGTGGTGACGGATTTATAGACGTGACCGAGAGTAATACTTGGTGGAAATTTTTAGACAAAAACAATATATCTTGGTGTAATTGGTCTATTGCGGACAAACAAGAAAATTCAGCCGCTCTACTACCCAATACAAGTGTTTCAGGACAATGGTTGGATACAGATATTACCGCAAGTGGTAAATTAGTGCGTGCTGAGCTCAAAAGCAAAAATCCTAAGTTCGAATAAATTCTTAGGAATCCACCTAGAGAAGTATTAGATTTAATAGTAACTATGGGGTCTGTTTTAAAATCTCTGTTAAAAATTTCCAGAATTTCTGTACGGAAGAAATAGATACACGTTCATCGGGAGAGTGTGCACCTAAAATTGTAGGACCAAAACTTATCATATCCATTTCTGGATAGTTTTGCCCAAGAATACCACATTCAAGACCCGCATGGCAAGCCACTACCCTAGCCTCCTCGTGGAACAAATCCTGATATATTCCCTTAGCAACCTTCAGAATTTTGGAATTTGTATTTGGGTTCCATCCTGGATAGAAACCACTAAAAACTACATCAAAACCGGCAAGTTCAAAGGCTGATTTTAACGAATTTGCCAAATCCATTTTACCAGATTCTACGGAAGACCTAGTTAAACAACCAATTTTAATAACACCATCCTTTACCCGTACTTTAGCAATATTATTAGAAGTTTCCACCAAATTAGGAATGGATGCGCTCATCGCGTAAACACCGTTTATCGCAGCATAAATACCTGTTATAAATTTTCCTTGAGCGCCAAGTCCCATTACCTTTTTTGACGGTTTTACACTGGTAAAACTTATTTCCAAATCGGGCTCAACAAGTGCTAATTCATTCTTAATTTCGTCAGCAACCTTGGTAACCGCTGCTAAAAAGGAAGTTTCTTGTTTTTTAGCAACATTAAGCAAACAGGTACTTTCCCTTGGGATTGCGTTACGTAAGCTACCGCCGTACAAAGTTCCTATACGCATGTGAAAAGTCATGCCTGAATACAAAACCCTATTCATTATTTTATTCGCGTTCCCTAATCCTTTGTTTATGTCCATACCGCTATGGCCGCCCTTTAGGCCGTTTACAACAATATGAAAACCTACATCGCCATGAACGGACGTTTTCTCATTATACACCCTAGTAGCAGTAACATCTACTCCACCTGCACATCCTATATCAATTTCATCATCCTCTTCCGTATCTAAATTTAGTAATAATTCCCCTTTAAGAATACCACTTTTTAGACCAAACGCGCCTGTCATTCCGGTTTCTTCATCAATAGTAAACAAAGCTTCTAAAGGTGGGTGTGCAATATTCGTACTTTCTAACAGCGCCATAATCGCTGCTACACCCATTCCATTGTCTGCACCCAACGTCGTACCCTTTGCCTTTACCCAATCGCCATCCACGAACATTTGAATTCCCTGTGTATCAAAATCAAAATCCGTTTCCGAATTCTTTTGGTGTACCATATCCAAATGGGATTGTAGCGTAACCATTTTCTTATGCTCCATACCAGATGTAGCAGGTTTCCTTATAATGACATTACCAACTTCGTCCTCAAATGTTTCCAGCCCCAAGGCCTTTCCAAAGTCCTTGGCAAAAGCAATAACACGCTCCTCCTTTTTGGAAGGTCGTGGCACGGCGTTGAGCTTGGAAAAATTGGTCCAAACGGAATTAGGCTGCAATTCTGATAGTTCTTTGTTCATAGCAATAAGTTATCAATACCAAAAATACTACCAGAAAAAGGATTTCGCTATTTTTGAAGCAATGAAGATGAACTTAAAGACAGGAATAGCCCTTTCCCTAATTCCGCAGATTATTCTAGTAAAATGGCTTGGCTCCCATACGGATTGGATAGAAACGTATTACAGTAATGGCATCTACCCGCTAATCTCTAATTTTTTTCGGCTATTGTTCGGATGGATTCCTTTTTCCGTTGGGGATATTCTGTATACTTCCTTGGTTATACTTGCCCTTGGTTATGTGTATAAAAATGGGCGTAATATCTTAAGAAACAAACTAGGGTTTTTAAGAGATTTGGTCATGGTACTCTCTATTGCTTATTTTACATTTCACTTTATGTGGGGTTTCAATTATTATAGGGAACCCATAGCGGCGAAGTTTCAATTGGAAGAGACTAAAGATTACCAAGAACTAGTTGATTTTACAAAGGAACTCATTAAAAAAACAAACGAAATCCAAATACAAATTACTAAAGACACGGCAGAACGTGTTAATATCCCTTATTCTCAAGAGGAACAGTTTAAAATGGTTTTGTCTGGTTATACTCAACTTTCCAAAAAACATCCATTTTTAGCTTATCACCAAACTAGTATAAAAACTTCGTTGTTCAGTAAAGCATTAACCTACATGGGCTACGCTGGATACCTTAATCCCTTTACCAATGAGGCTCAGGTAAACGCACTGTTACCTGATTTTAGATTTCCAGTTGTAACTGGCCATGAAATAGGACATCAACTTGGTTATTCCGCAGAGAACGAAACTAACTTTATTGGTTATTTAGTTACGGCGAACCATAATGATTTATATTTTAAATATACGGCCTATTCTTATGCTCTTGGCTATTGCCTTAATGATGTACGAAGGGGCGACACAGCTATTTTTGATGCATTAATAATGGAGCTCAACGGTGGTGTAAAATTGAATTTTCAAGAAATGTCCCTCTTTTGGAACCAATATGAAAATCCACTAGAACCCGTTTTTAAATCGATATTTAATTCGTTTTTAAAGGCGAACAATCAAGCACAGGGAATACAGAGCTACAATGCGGTAGTCTCGTTATTGATTGCCTATCACAAGCAATATCCGTTGTGAAAATTAAACTCAAGTTAATTTAAGTATCCGAGCTGCATAATTAGTTGTGAATCAAAAGTTTCATACGCTTATCTTCTATAGGGGTTTTTCATAATTATAGACTGTATCCCGCACATTTCATAACTAGCATCTTCATCCTGTTAAAAATTGCCAAAAAAATAATGGTTACCGCAACAATCGGTACTTTTAGAGAGACTAATACAAACTGACTTAAAATGAAAAAAAGTATGCTAACGCTATGCCTTTTCTGGTGTAGCGCATTTTTATTTGCACAGGATTACTTTCCTGAAAACGATGGGGTAAAAGCCAACAACAACAACTACACCGCATTTACGAACGCCAAAATTTTTATCACCCCTACGGAGGTAATTAACAAGGGAACTTTATTAATTCAAAATGGCAAAGTGATTACCGTTGGAAGTTCTGTTAACCTTCCGGCGAATACGGTAGCGATAGATTTGGAAGGAAAATCTATTTACCCATCTTTTATTGATGTGTACTCCAAGTTTGGCGTAGAACAACCAAAACGAAAGCCAGGTGGCAGACGCTCGCCACAATATGATGCTGAACGTGAAGGATATTACTGGAACGACCATATTATGCCAGAAAATGATGCCATTGGCAAATTTAAGTACGATGACAAATCGGCTAAAGAACTACGGAATGCTGGTTTTGGTGTAGTCAACTCTCACATACATGACGGTATCGCAAGAGGAACAGGTGTCTTGATTGCACTTAACGGCAAAGGATCAGATGCCAATAGGATATTGGATGACCGGTCTGCACACTATTTTTCTTTAGATAGAAGTGTACTTAAAAGTCAGTCCTACCCTACCTCGCTAATGGGCACACTTGCCTTGTTAAGACAAATGTATAGCGATGCCGATTGGTATGCCAAAGGAAACGCTGTTACCAAAGACCGCTCATTGGAAGCATTGAATGCAAACAGCAGTATGGTTCAGATATTTGAAGCAAAGGATAAGGGACACGCGCTTAGAGCTGATAAAATAGGAGATGCCTATGGTATACAATATACCATTCTAGGTGGTGGAAATGAATTTGAGCGTATAGCAGAAATTAAGGGGACAAATGCCAAATACATTATCCCTATAGATTTTCCAGAGGCCTATGA
This sequence comes from uncultured Maribacter sp., assembly GCA_964507115.1. Lineage (GTDB taxonomy): Bacteria > Bacteroidota > Bacteroidia > Flavobacteriales > Flavobacteriaceae > Maribacter. The sequence goes on along the minus strand of CAZDOW010000063.1, from coordinate 4,442 downwards.
CGTTTCAGACCCGTACCAAGCAGGATATGTTTCCTTAAAGGATATGCGCTTCTGGAACCAAGCACCATCCAATCCAAAAGTATTGGCAGAAAATGGGGTTACATTTTCCCTTACACCGTACGACCTAAAATCGATTTCTAAATTCAAGGAAAACCTAATGAAGGCCATTTCTTATGGCCTATCAAAAACTAAAGCGCTGGAGGCCCTAACCACGGTTCCTGCAGAAATTTTAGGTAAAACAGGCAAAATAGGCTCTTTAAAGGCAGGTGCTTATGCTAATTTTCTGATTACCTCTGGAGATATTTTTGATAAATCCACTACCCTCTACGAAAACTGGGTACAAGGAACTCAAAACATCATTAATAATAAGGATATAAAAGATATCCGTGGTGACTATACATTGGCGCTACAAGGAAAATCATTCGACGTTTCCATTACAGGAACTACTGCGAAACCTAAAGTAGAGATTAAACAGGATACTATAAAATTGAAATCCAAATTAGCCTATACAGACCAATGGATACAATTGTCCTTTGCTACTGACGAGGGTGAAAAGTCATATCGTATGACCGGAGCTGTAACAAAAGATTCGGATAATCTTTCCGGTAGGCTTGTGCTACCTGATGGTACCGATAGCTTTTTTACAGCCATTAAAAAGTCGGGCTTTGAGGAAAAGGACAAAAAGGAAACCGATGCTGATACGCCAAAGGTTATGCCGGTTACGTTCCCCAACGTGGGTTATGGCTACGCCTCTATACCACAACAGGAAAATGTACTGTTTAAAAATGCCACAGTTTGGACCAGCGAGGCAGACGGAATTCTTGAAAACACCGATGTACTGGTTAAAAACGGAAAGATTTCTAAAATTGGAAAAGACCTAAGTGCAGGTGGTGCCAAGCTTATTGATGCTACTGGAAAACACCTAACCGCAGGTATTATAGACGAACATTCCCATATTGCAGCTTTGGCTGTTAATGAAGCTGGACACAACAGTACAGCAGAAGTTAAGATGGAAGATGTAGTAGATCCTGAGCATATGGGAATTTATCATTCCCTTGCCGGTGGTGTAACGTCACTTCAACTACTGCATGGTTCTGCAAACCCAATTGGTGGTCGTTCTGCCATCTTAAAGTTAAAATGGGGCGAAGAAGCGGACGGACTTATTTATGACAATTCCCCTAAGTTTATCAAATTTGCATTGGGAGAAAATGTAAAACAGTCCAACTGGCAAAGCTTTTCCCGTTTCCCTCAGACCCGTATGGGTGTGGAGCAGGTGTTTATGAACTACTTCCAGCGCGCTAAAGAGTATGACACCAAAAAGAAAAACGGACAGCCGTACCGCTATGATGAGGAAATGGAAGTATTGGCAGAAATCATCAATGGCGAACGCTTCATCAGCTGCCACTCGTATGTACAGAGCGAAATTAATATGATGATGAAAGTTGCCGAAAAATTCGGTTTTAGAGTAAATACTTTTACGCATATTTTAGAAGGCTATAAAGTGGCTGATAAAATGGTAGAACATGGCGCAGGTGCAGGAACATTTAGCGACTGGTGGGCCTATAAGTTTGAAGTCAATGATGCTATTCCTTACAATGCAGCTATCATGCAAAAACAAGGCGTAACTGTAGCTATTAATAGTGATGACCGTGAAATGATTAGAAGATTAAACCAAGAAGCAGCCAAAACGGTTAAATATGGTGGCATGACGGAATTGGAAGCTTGGAAAATGGTTACCATTAACCCAGCTAAGCTCTTACATTTAGATGAGCGAACGGGAAGTATCAAAGTAGATAAAGATGCTGATCTGGTATTATGGTCCGGTCACCCCATGTCCATCTATACCAAAGCGGAACAAACGATGATTGAAGGCGTAACCTATTTTGACCTGGAAACGGACAAACAACAGCGAACTAAGATTAAAAAAGAACGTAACGATTTGGTTAAAATGATGCTGAACGAAAAAGCAGGTGGTAAAAAGACACAGGCTCCAAAACAAAGTGTAAAACGGGATTTTACCTGTGATAGCCTTTAATCATTCCAATCTAAAAATAGTAGCAAAATGAAAAAATACATATTTATACTTGCGGCGGTACTGCTTTCCTTTAATGGAATAGCACAACAAACTCCTGCTGCCAAACAGACAGAAGCTATCTCTATAGAAGGTGCCACAGCGCATTTGGGAAATGGTGAAGTAATAGAGAATTCTCTCATTATGTTCGAAAACGGAAAACTGACTTTCGTTGGAGATGCTAAGATGAAAATAGCCCGTACCGGAAAAGTAATAGACGCTAGCGGCAAACACATCTACCCAGGATTTATAGCCCCTGCTAAAACCTTAGGATTAATAGAAGTTGAAGCAGTTAGGGCTAGTGATGACTCAGATGAAATTGGTGACATCATCCCACATGTACGTAGTCTAATTGCATACAATGCAGAATCCAAAGTAGTGGAAAGTATGCGACCTAATGGCGTATTAATAGGCCAGATAGCTCCAGAAGGTGGCCGTATATCGGGAACTTCTTCTATTGTACAGTTTGATGCTTGGAACTGGGAAGATGCAGCTATTAAAGTAGATGACGGTATTCACCTAAACTGGCCACGTAGCTTTAGACAAGGCAGATGGTGGGCAGGAGAAGAACGTGGTTTTAAGCCAAATAAAGAATATGCCAAACAAACTGCTGCGGTAGTTTCGTTTATGGTAAACGCTATTGCATACGGGAAGACTAAGTCAAAAGAACTAAATCCAGCTTATGCAGCCATGAAAGGTATTTTTGATGGTTCTCAAAAACTCTATGTGTATGCAGATGGAGAACGCGAAATTATTGATGCGGTAAACACGCTAAAAGCAAATGGCGCAAAAGAAGTTGTTTTGGTGGGCGGTTACCATGCCTATAAGATTACCGATTTTCTTAAGAAAAACGACATTCCTGTATTAGTGCAGTTTACGCATAACCTACCTTCATTTGATGATGATGATTATGATTTACCCTACAAGCTTCCTAAATTATTGGTAGATGCGGGATTATTGGTAGGGCTCCAAAATAACGGAACCTCTAATTTTCAAACCAGAAATCTACCTTTCTATGCAGGGCAAGTAGGACAACAAGGCTTGGACAAAGAAAAAGCCTTGCAATTGATTACTGGTAATACGGCTAAGATATTAGGTATAGATGCGGATTATGGCACCTTGGAAACTGGTAAAAGCGCTACCCTATTTGTATCTAAAGGAGATGCTTTAGATATGCGTGGCAATCAATTAACTCACGCTTTTATAGATGGGCGAATGATTTCTCTAGAAACCCACCAAACAGAACTTTGGAAACGCTACTCAGAGAAGTACGAAGGAAAATAAATCTAAATGTTGTAAAAAAGCCTGGCACTTGCCAGGCTTTTTTTATACTATAAACTTTCCTAATAACAATTTAGAACTATACTTTAGAATTTTCCTCCAAAAAGGCGACGCTGAAAAAGTAGTGGACGATTTCATACAGTCCCCAGAGCGAACTAAACTTAGGGGCACTAAAGGATTACTTACCTAACTTCCCACCCAGATACGCCATAGGAATATAAGCCATTGCTAAATCCAACGCCGTAAACCATGCAGGCCCACCCAACATAAAAATATTAATGCTGCCTCCAATCAAGAAGAACACACCTATGATTAGGGCCATGGTCATTTTCCGTGTTGCCGCGATTTTAACGGCAACAAATGCCCCAACCAAAGTGCCCAAAGCATGGGCTAAAAATGGAAAAATAAAATGCTGGGGTTCAAATAAGTGCATGGTCGCTTTAAGACCTTCCATGGTGGTGATGTCCCCACCTTCTGGTGGCGGAATAATAGAACCGCTGATCATTACAATACCCATATTTACGATACTCCCTACAACAAGGCCGGCTACGACCGATAGCACATTTTTTAAAATTGGATTCATGAGTTTATAAGTTTGGTGATTGGTTGTTTGCTACAAGATAATCATAATCTACTTATTTTCAAATGGTTAATCTAAACACCATAACAAAACAATGCCATACCACAGCAAATAAGCTAGCTATATACCTACCCCCAAAAGCCCTCTTTTGTTGATACTCCATCTATTTTCTTAAGCACCTTACAGTTTACGATAAGGCAATACCCTAGATAGGTTTTAACTTTGATTACTGAACTAAGTACATAATTCCCAAATCATTTTTGGGAAGAGTGGTATTTCAAAAAAAAATATACGTACCAGCACCTATATTCCTCTAATTTCGCAGATAAATGTACCATGGTACCTTTATACAATTGTTAGCAACGATTTTGAGACAAGACCTCAAATTAAAATCGCAAAATAGCATTAACTAAGTAGGGTTTAAACAACTACTAGTTGTTTATAATTAAAACACGTAAAATGAATACGAAAATCAGAAAATTACTATTAGTTTGTTCTTGTTCCCCTTTG
>CAZDOW010000062.1:2492-19776 GCA_964507115.1 uncultured Maribacter sp. | reverse complement strand
TAGCTCAGGCAGAAATAGAAGAATATAAAAAGAACGCTAAAGATTTGGTGGATGTGAATACGGTGGAACTTTTGGCGGATGCATCGGATTTGAGTGCAGGAAAAACCATATTCGAAACGAACTGTGTGGTCTGTCATATGGCTGATGGTGGTGGTGGTATTGGCCCTAACCTTACCGACGCGAACTGGATTTTAGGTGGTGGCATCAAAAATGTCTTTAACACCATATCTGAAGGTGGTAGGGACGGTAAAGGAATGGTTGCTTGGAAACAAAGCTTAAAGCCACTAGAAATGGCACAAGTTTCTAGTTATGTTCTAACTTTTCAAGGAAAGACCGCAGCCAAACCAAAGGCAGCCGAGGGTGATATTTGGATAGACCCAAATGCCCCTAAAAAAGATATGCCTGGGGTAGAAAAAGATTCAACAACTGTTGCCATAAACTAAAAGAATAATGAGTACACCTCCCCTTTTTGCAAAGGGAGGTGTGTTTTTGCAAAGCAACACGTAGAAAGGTTTGAAAGTCCAAGCCTCTGTTAACAAATACAAAGCAAGGACAAAAACAAAACTTTAAAAGATTCCCCTCTTTACGGGAATGAAAAAAAAGAGTTTATTCAATGTCACAAGACCAAGAAAATTTTCGAGATTCTATCGGAACCATTAGAGAAGATGGAAAGCGTGCTTGGGTTTTTCCTAAAAAACCGAGCGGTAAGTGGTACAACTATCGTAAATACGTTAGCTACGTTCTATTGGCTTTCCTACTCTTAGCACCATTTGTGAAAATAAATGGCAACCAGTTTTTAATGTTCAATGTATTGGAACGTCGTTTTAATATTTTTGGTTTTCCATTTTGGCCACAGGATTTTCATTTATTCGTAATCTCAATGATAATTGGTGTGATATTCGTTGCGCTATTTACTGTTGCCTTTGGCCGTATTTTCTGTGGATGGATGTGTCCTCAGACCATCTTTTTAGAAATGGTCTTCCGCAGGATTGAGTATTGGATAGATGGAGACCGAGGGGCTCAAATCAAACTGGACCGCCAGCCTTGGAACGCTGAAAAAATAAAAAAAAGAACAATCAAATGGATTATCTTTTTTATCATTTCCTTTATAATCGCCAATGTGTTTTTAGCCTACTTAATAGGCAGCGATAAGCTAATAGGATATATTACCGACGGGCCAATGCTGCACCTTAGCACCATGGTCTCGTTACTGATTTTTACTGCAATATTCTTTTGGATCTTTACTTGGTTCCGGGAACAAGTGTGCATTATCGCTTGTCCCTACGGTAGAATGCAAGGCGTTCTAATGGATAATAAATCTATCGTAGTTGCCTACGACCATAAAAGGGGTGAAGCAGAAACTGGTAGAAAAAAATGGCGTAAAAATGAAGACAGAGAGGCCTTAGGGCATGGAGACTGTATAGATTGTTTTCAGTGTGTGAATGTTTGTCCTACAGGAATAGACATTAGAAATGGAACACAACTGGAATGTGTTAACTGTACCGCATGTATAGACGAGTGCGATACCATTATGGAAAAAGTGAATCTTCCAAAAGGGTTAATACGTTATGCTAGTGAGGACGAAATAACAAAGAAGGAAAAATTTAAATTTACACCTCGCCTTAAAGGATACAGTGCAGTATTGTTCATCCTTACCGGAATATTAGTTGGGATGCTATTTCTTAGAAACGACTTGGAAGCGAGTATTCTGCGATTACCCGGACAATTGTACGAACATAAGGAAGGAAACATTATCAGTAATGTGTATACCTTTAAATTATTGAATAAGACCACAGATACTGTATCTGATGTAAGCTTTAAGCTATTATCCCATATAGGAGAAATAAAAATGGTGCGTAAGGAAGATTTTATTGTACCCGCAGAAGGATTGGCAGAAGGTACGTTGTTTATAGAAATAGATAATGCCGCCGTAAAAAGCGATAAGGAGAAAGTGAAAATAGGAGTGTACAGTGGCGAAAAATTAATAGAAACGACCATGACTGCCTTTTTGGCTCCAAGGAGTTACAATTAAGGTTGGATTTTTGTTTCAAACTGACAAACACCTCGTTTTCTGAAACAAATACAGAAAAGTCAAGGGAATTAAAATAAAAAATACAATTATGAAATTTAACTGGGGAACAGGAGTGGTACTCGCTTTTATTGGATTCATCAGCTTCATACTCTTTTTTGTCATTCAAATGAATATGGATAACAAGGTCAACCACGATTTGGTGACCGAGGACTATTATAAAGATGCATTGAACCATCAAAAGGAAATCAACGCTGAAGTAAATGCCAATAAACATGAAAAAATTACACTAGAAAAAACAGCGGAAGGTCTACTCTTACATTTTCCAAAAAATATAGAATTTAAAAAAGCACAAGGAACAGTATCCCTATATAGACCATCTAATAAGCAATTGGATTTTGACTTACCCGTAAGTTTATCCAACACAAATTTGCTCATACCTGACAAACGTTTATTAGATGGTCGTTGGGATATTAAAATAACGTGGACTTATGAGGGTGAAGACTACTTACAAAAAGAAAAAATAACGTATTAAAAAAGAGATAGAAAACTAGAATCAAGCTGTCATTGAAAGGTGTCAACTGACAGATTGCTTGGCTATGCTCGCAATGACAAATAAATAACAATGTTACTATCGGCCATCTTATTGGGATTTATGGGAAGTCTGCACTGCGTTGGCATGTGTGGCCCTATTGCTTTTATGCTCCCCGTAGATCAGCAAAATCCAATAAAAAAAGCTGGACAAATCACCCTGTACCACATGGGTAGACTTATCTCATATGGAACAATTGGTTTAGTATTTGGTTTGTTAGGAAAAGGACTGTATGTCTTTGGTATGCAACAAAAACTATCTATCGCCATAGGTGTTTTAATGATTGTACTGGTGCTAATTCCCGCAAAGTCATTCGCCAAATATAATTTTTCCAAACCTGTGTATAAAATCATATCAAAAGTAAAGAGCCGTTTGGGTGAAGAACTAAAAAAGAAAACCCCCGACACTTTTTTGACCATAGGCGTTTTAAATGGATTTCTCCCTTGCGGATTGGTGTATATGGCCCTTTTTGCCGCTATTGCCATGGGTGATGTGGCCAAAGGTAGTTTATACATGATATTATTTGGATTAGGCACTGTACCTTTAATGACCACAGCGGTATATTTTAGTGGCTTTCTTAAAGGTGGTGTAAAGAATCGCTTACAAAAACTCATTCCTGTGTTTGTAGTGATTATGGGTATATTATTTATTCTCAGAGGACTTGGTCTAGGTATCCCTTATGTATCTCCCAGTCCGGTATCAGAAGTAGTTTCCTCACAAATAGAATGTCATCCATGAGATAAGCCATGCAAATAATTACAAATGATATTGTTCTACGGCCCAGGTTTCAATTAGAACTAACAGGGGAAAAGGAAGTACTGCTAGAAGCTTTTGATCATGGTCAGAAAGATTCCATTACCGTAAAACGAATGGACGACCATCTTTTTATCAAATTCGATAAAAAAGAAACCAATTTCTGGACACCACAATTACATTTAGAAATCAACGAAGTAGACGATAAAAATTCCAAGTTATACGGACTCTTTGGACCCAATCCTACCCTATGGACCTTCTTTATGTTTCTTCACTTTGGTATAGCAACGCTGTTTATTACTTTAGGAATTTGGGCCTATGTAAGCGCTAGTTTGGGCAAACCCTTTTTTCTTCAAGTAGGACTCATGGTGATACTTACCCTAATTTGGGTAGCACTTTATATCTTTGGACGACTAGGAAAACAAAAAGGCAGGCCCCAAATGGAAACCTTGCATCGTTTTATGATGGAGGTTCTTGTAGCCGCGTAAGTCTTTAAAAAGCGACTATATTGCTTTAAACAAAAACTACTAATGGAGGAAATTACAGCCTTAATTAAGGACAGAACGGATGTATCTCTATTGGTACGTACCTTTTATAAGAAAATTAGAAAAGATAAAGTCTTGGGGCCTATTTTCAATAATAGTATCACCGACTGGGAGAGTCATCTAGAATTGCTTACCGATTTTTGGGAAACACAGCTCTTTTTGAAACGTAAATACCATGGTAACCCAATAACAGCACATCAAGAAGTAGACGAAAAAATAAACCACACTGTAACTTCCGAACACTTTGGACTTTGGCTGAACTATTGGTTTAGCACCATAGACGAGCTATATACTGGAGAAATCGCATGGATCGCTAAAAACAGAGCCCAGAAAATGAGCACGATGTTGTTCATGAAAATATTTGAAAATCGAACCAAAAACTCTTAAAAATCCTTCTTTTTGGCTTTATAGATCAATCGCCAAATTGGTATTACCGTCCATAGCACCAGCATCAAAATAGACACTACCAAACCTTGACTAGTACCAAAAAATTGTTTGAACACAGCACCAGTGTATCCTAGCAAGGCAGAAATATCTAACTTTAAAAGGATTAATGTGCGCGATAAATCTATTGGGTTTAACATCGTTGCGCCAAGGGAAAAACTGTCTAACGGATACTCTTTGAATATAATTAAGGACATTAGAAAAAGTCCATCATAAATCACTGCCAAGAACAACCACAGCAAAACAGCGTAACCAAATCCTTTTATTTTATTTTCATTACTAAGCGCTATATTAAAGGATAAAGCAGTGAATATCATGGTCAAAAAAGCGCCAGTAACTAGCAGTAAAGTAAAGTCAAAAATGGCATTACTTCTAAACAGTCCATAAAGCACGAAGGGAATACCCAAGCCTAAAACCAAGCTTAATGTCAATGATCCAGCCACACCCAAATATTGACCTAAAAAAATAGAGGAACGTTTTATAGGTTGTGCCAATAACAACTCTGTAAATTCTTTGGAGTTATAGTAATACATAATTCCGAAAATAGTGCCGATTAAGGGCACCAAAACTATGATAACATTCATTAAGGTGATAACAGCTTTTGACACGTCATTGTTTAGGAACAATAGAACAAAGCCCAGGAGTAAGTAGAATAAAAAATAGACATAGCTCCATCTACTACGAATGAGATCGTAAAAACTATATTTTAAGATTTTAAGCATCGGTTGGTATGGTTGTTATGGCCGCTATGGCATGTTCTAAATCTTCTTGTTGCGTTTTGGCTTTTAGCGCTTCAATACTCCCCTTAAAATAAATACGCCCTTCTAGAAGGTAAATGATTTCATCGGCCACTTCAGCTACAAATTGCATAATATGGGAGGTAATCAGGACTGTTTTTCCTTTTGTTTTTTCCTTTTGTATCAATTCTTTTAAACAAATCAAGGAAGCGGGATCAAGCCCTGTTGTAGGTTCGTCTAGAATAAGCAAGGGACAATCGAACATAAAAGCCAATACTATATTTACTTTTTGTTTGGTTCCACCAGAAAGTGTAGCCAGTTTTTTATCCAAAAAAGGTTCTAATTTAAAAAGTGTAATCAAACTGTCCTCTTCGCTCGGCATTTGACGAAGATCTTTAATCATGCGAATCAATTCTTTCACCCTAAGGTTTCCGGGAAAGTTAGCAATTTGGGGTAGGTAATCTATTTCTTGACGGTATTTCCAATTATTCTTAATGGAGACACCCAAAACAGAGATGGAGCCTTTATTAGGGACCACCATACCTAAAATACTCTTTATTAAGGTAGTTTTACCAGACCCATTAGGGCCCAATACAGCAAAAATACCACCGCTTTCAATGTCTAGATTTAGGTTATTTAGAACTTGGTTCTTCCCAAATTTTTTACTTAGATTTTCAACCTGAATCATAATACTTTTTTCATAAGAGGATTTGCATCCATTAAATTATCTGGTGTAAACACCGGAGATACTTTTTCCGAAAAATCAATGATATCCATAAACAAGCTGCGGAGTAATACTATGGTCTCAGGGGTCTTGTTTACAATATAAGAAAAGAGTTTTACAGGGCGATACGGCACATCCCCTACTCCGTTTTTATCCAAATCATAACCTGTATAACTACTCCAATAATTTTGGTCGAACACATTATCGTTCAATCTGCTGTTATAGGAAATATCAAATGAATTGTACTGGAAATTATTTTTAGTAAATGTATTGGTATAACAAGCACCTCGTACTTTTATGGCCCATCCGTTACTTATAAAATCGTTGCCCTTATACACTATACGGTTAGACCCTTCAATACTGATGCCTACTGTATTTTCTTCAAAAGTATTATCCGAAATTTCTGCATCGTTAATTTCCTTGAGTAGCATTCCGAATGCGGCCGTACCCCAATTCTTTTTAAAGGTATTTCCTGTCATTTTTATCCGTTTAGAAAACATCACAGCCACCCCAGCCCCATTGTTCTCAAATGTATTATTAGTATAAACATCATCATTAGAAAACATAAAATGAAGCCCATAACGTAGATTGTCCGAACTTATATTGTTTTTAATATGAATATTATCTGAAAACTCCAGGTAAATACCGTCACGCACATGTTGTACAATATTCTTTTCAACATTAACATTTTTACAATACCACAATTGAATGCCGTTGCCGGAATTATACTCATCAACTGCATCGCCGATAATCTTGTTATGGTATACCTTACCGTTGTTCGACTTTTCTAAGTAAATTCCAAAAAATAATTTCTCTAACACTACATTTTGAATTAAGAAGTGTTCACTTCTTACCACTCTAATGGCAGCGTAATCAGATGTATAACTTGTACCTACGTTTATGATGAACAGTCCGTCTATGGTAACATTATCAGATACAATTCGAATAATTTCACCTTGGTCCTCCCCATCGATTATGGGGTAGTTCTCGCCCAATAAAGTCAAAGGTTTGTCAATAAGGATATTGAATTCTTTATACCTACCTTTTTTTATAAGAAGCGTATCATAATCTGAAGCTAGGTTTATCCCTTCCGATACCGAGTTAACCGTACAATCAGGACAGATAGTAATTGTTTCTGCGTAAAGCACGGTTTTCGCTAAAAACAGTAGCATAAAAAAAAGGTGCGAGCCGTATTTCATTAGCGAATAATCAGAAATTTAGAGTTCTCATTGGCTTTAACCCAATGCTCAGTCAGTTTGGGAAAATTGAAACGCTGATATTTTGTTAAGTGATAAGGCTCGCCGTCAATATGAAATATGATATCTCCTTCTAAAACAATCAACTGGGCATCGGTAGGAGAACTGTGTTCTGGAAAAATAGCGTCTTTTTCAAGGCTAATACTCAAAATATCATAGGTGGGAGTTTCTACAACAATTTGAACTTGTAACTTCTCATATTTTTGGTCTGTAATCTGATTGCTGATTTCGTACATTTTTATTTATTAAATCGGTTTTGTAATTCCTTCCATGTAAAAAGCTCTCCTTTATTTTTTTCCTGTGCGTAGGTGGCTGCCTCTCTAGTTGCAAAAGCCGACAGAAACTCCCCCATGGGACTAGGAATGTTTTCACTAATCAAAAAAGTAGCTTTGACAGCATCTATGGTCTCTCCGGGAGCACCATAATCGTTCACCAAATACAAATCTACGGTAGTAGCGTCCATCTCCTTTACATGATTAAGCATGCATTCGATAGCATCAAAAGTGTAGCTTCTTCCTTTTTTTGTCATAAACTGCGCTGCGTGTTGCTTATCCACAATGGTCATGCTACAGAAATGACAGCCATCGGAACCATAGGCTATGAGTTTAGGAGTATTGGTACATCCTGCCAAAACAAGCAAAAGACATGCAAAAATAATTATACTGTCTTTCATTAGGCAGCTAGTTTTATTTCTTCAGATTTCCTATTCTTCCGTCCAACAAAAAATGCAACAATCGTAAGCATCATACCAACGAACATTAGCCATGCTCCGGTTGATGGCAATGAAGTAACTTGAAAATTTAGCATATTGGCCTTACCAAAAAGTGGCGGACTATAGGTCATAGGTGTACCATCTGCGTTGGCTAGTTTCATAATGGCGTGGGGGTCTAGGTTAGTACCATAATCAACCATCCAAGCATTAAAATCATACATACCCAAAACACCCAGAATACTCATTAAAATGAACCATCCTAAAAACCATTTATAAGTCACTTTTTTAAAGTAGCCAAAAATTCCTATTAAAACTCCTAGTGCCACCATGCCACCTATAACCAAAGGAAAGGTGCTAAACTCCCACATTTCTTCAGGTTTAGGAAGGTTCCGCATACCAATATAGTGATTTAGACCATTTATATTCTGAAGGTCGAACTCTTTTGCATCACGAATACCATCAATGTGAATATTCATTCCCAACGGATCAGGGTATTGTGGAGCACCTAACATAATATTCCATAAGGGAAAAGCAAACAGTCCCAATAAGAACAAAGAACCTATCATCATTATAATACTTGCCTTTTTCATTTTCTATTTCTTTGAAATGAATTATAATTATATAAACTCGTCTGGAGTTGATGTTTAAAAAGCGGGCCGGTACTTACACACGACCCGCTTTCTTTAAACCAACCACTAAAAAGTCTTAATCTCCTAAACTATAGGTAAGCGGCACGTCAGAATCCGCAGGGGAAACTCTAACATAACCTTGCATTTCTTGGTGTAATGCTGAGCAGAAATCTGTACAATAGAACGGCCATACCCCTACTTTCTTAGGCTCCCAAAGCGATGTTTTTGTTTGACCCGGCATTACCAACAATTCAGAACTTTGCTGACCTATCATGGCGAAGCCGTGTGGTACATCAAAATCTTGTTCATGATTGGTAATATGGAAATATACTTTATCACCCACCTTGACACCTTCAATGTTATCCGGTGTAAAGTGACTTCTAATCGTTGACATATATACGTGAACCACATTTCCATCACGTTCCACCCTTGCTTGATCGGGAGTTAGCACTGCGTAAGGGTGTTCGTTTTCATCCAATCTGTATATTTTTTTCGCCTTCGGAGCCAACAGCTCTGCTGGGATACCTGCTGCATAATGAGGTTCACCATGGGTAGGGAAATCATAAATCAGCTCCATCTTATCTCCAGTAATGTCATAGAGTTGTGCCGAATGTTCCATTTCAGGGCCAACAGGCAGGTATCTATCCTTGGTGATTTTATTTAAAGCCACTACGTATTTACCAAATGGCTTACGAGAATTACCACCAGGTATCATCAAGTGACCTACGGAATAGAACGTAGGTTTTCTATCCAATACTTCCCACGTGCCTAATTTCCATTTTACGACTTCCGATGAGATAAAGAAAGTAGTGTAAGCATTCCCTTTTCCATCAAATTCAGTATGTAAGGGTCCTAATCCACCGCTTTTTACAACTCCAGCCAAAACATCCTCGAATTTCAAAATAGGAATTCCGTAGGCTTCTCCGTCAAATTTTTCGTTTTCAATAGCTGCAATCATCTTATCAAAAGAGTGCACTGTCAAATCGGCCGATAGCTTTCCATTACCAATAATGTATTGCCCTGTTGGGTCAACATCGCAACCGTGGGGGGATTTTGGTGTTGGCAAGAAATAAACAGCACCTGGCACATCCAACGGATTTACAGTAAGTACTTCTTTTTTCATGGTAGAAGTAGCTGTATGCGTGGCCTCATCATATACATTATGGGCATATTCAGCGGGCATTTTTGTTCCCCCACCATTTTTTACATACTCTTCTATTTTTTTCCAGTTTATAGCAGCAATAAAATCTTTATCGTTCTGGGAAGCATTAACTTCCAATAACGAATTTGCCTCCTCGGTATTATAGGTAGTAAAGAAGAACCAACCGTGCGATTTACCACGACCGGGATGCGAAAGATCATAATTAAAACCGGGCATCATCAACTGAAACTCCAAATTAAGACGGCCATTTTCAGGAGCTATGCTAATAAAAGAAAGTGCTCCTTTAAAGTTTCCCTTATACTCGCTAATAGGCATATCTCGTTGCGGTACAGGTACAGAAAAACGGGTCCCAGCGACTACATACTCCGTATTCTCCGTAATAAAGGAAGAACTGTGATTACCAGCACTATTGGGTAATTCTATAATTTCTTCGGTCTCAAAAGTAGACAAGCTTATTCTTGCAATACGAGGTGTATTGTTGCCATTGATGAAAAGCCATCTACCGTCCAACTCTCCATTTGTCTGTGAAATATCCGGATGGTGGGAATCGTCCCAAGGAACAAATCCGAATGAGGTATTCAACATAGGCTTAGTTTCTTCGGAATATCCGTACCCTGATGTAGGGAACTGGGAAAAGACAGGAATCTCCTTAAACATTCTACCAGATGGCAGACCATAAACCGTAATATTTCCACTATACCCACCGGACATGAAGGCATAAAATTCATCATGTTCTCCAGGAGCTACATACACTTTTTCTGCTGCATTGGAAGAAAGTCCACCCTTGGAAGATTTTCCATCGCCTTGGTTACCGCAACTTGACAAAAGTGCCATTACGCCCACAAGCATCGTTACATAAAAACTATACTTTTTCATTTTTTCTATTTTATTTGGTTGTTAAGATTGTTCTGTTTATTCGGATGGAGGTAAAATAACTTTATCCACCACATGCACGATTCCGTTTCCTGCAGGAATACTAGCTAATATTTTAGCCCCACCCACATATACATCGTCTCCTCTGACCTCAATGGTGGTATTCTGGTCATTCGCCTGTCCCAATTTCTTAAACTTCTTCAGAAAGTCTTTTGAGTAGTTGCCCGCTGTAACATGGTGCTTAAGAATATTCGCTAATGCCTCTTTATTTTCTGGCTTTAGCAAATTTTCTACCGTACCCTCGGGTAAAGCATCAAAGGCTGCGTTGGTAGGTGCAAAGACCATTAAGGGGCCTGCATTTACCAAAACGTTTTCCAGTTCCGCCGCTTGCACCGCAGCTACCAAAGTGGTATGGTCGGGAGAACCTATAGCTATCTGTAACACGTTGGGCGCAGAACCATCATCTTGAATAAAAGCTTGGCCTTTATCTTCAGTATCTGCCGTTGTAGTACTCGAATCCGTAACAGAGGTACTTCCCTTCTTTTCATCATTTTTACAACTGTAAACAAAAAACAGTATTAAAAACGAACTTAATAGTAATCTAAACTTGGTTGCTTTCATTATATAAGTATTTATAAGGTTCTGAAATATTCTAATATAGATCTGGTTTCTTCTACTGTAAGGTTCTGATTGGCCATTGCTGCGCCGTTAAATTCTATTAAAAGATCTTTTGCGCATCTGTCTTGCTCGGTCATTAGCTTAGGGTCTAAAATCATATTCATAATCCATTCAGGACTTCTTCTTTCCATGATTCCTTTTGGCGATGGACCTATAAATCTTTTATCCAGTTTGTGGCAAGCCGTACAGTTCGCTTTGTAGATAGCTGCGCCAGCGGCTGCCATTTCTGTGTCAATTTCATCTTGAAGCGTAATATCTTTGATTTCACCTACTCCTTTATCACCAAGCGTTACACGCTGAGAGGCCGGCACTGCATCACTAGCCGGAGCAGTTTCAATAGGTTTGTCAGTCGCACTTTTACGATTAACACTAAAGCCATCGGTTTCTTTTTTCTCTTTTCCTCCGCAACTCATAAGGAGCACGGAAAAAATGATTGTCAAACTTCTAATTGTTATGCTCATAGTATGGTGGTTTAAAATTTCTAAAGCCAAAAATACAAGCTAGGCAGAGTCTAAAACATGATATTTATCATATAAAGGATAAAAACATCTTTTTATATTTAATATGAATACCAAAAGGATTCCTATTTTAGCTAAAAATTGCTTTTATGATTTCAAATTCCTCTAAATATGCCTTGATTGGTGTACTGTATCTCGCCGTGAATGCTTCGAAAGAAAAAAAAGTTTTAGCGAAAGATTTAAGCAGTAACACAAGGGTGCCAAAGGCTTATCTTTCTAAATTAATGCAAGATTTAGCACGTCATAATCTAATATCTTCTGCACGCGGACCCAATGGGGGCTTTTACCTTACTGATGAAAATAAACAAGTAAGTTTACTTACTATTATTAATATCATAGATGGTGAAAACCGCCTTAATACCTGTATTCTTAGTTTAGATAAATGCAACGCAGAGCACCCTTGTCCCCTACATTATTTAATAGGTAATAACAAAAGTGAATTTTTAAGGAAGCTTGAAGAGACCAAAGTTCAGGATTTGATAGCGGACATTAAGGAAGGAAAAAGCTTTTTAAACCTCTAATATTAGCGTAAACCACAAGAGGATTATCTAGGAAACAAAATATATTAACTTGGTAAGAACTACAGTTAAGCAACTCCCTTCATTGCCAGCACTGTGGTAAGCCAAACAATAACCGAGGAAAAGAAAATACCAACAGCATTTGCCGCGAAGGCTCTCTTTCTTTCCATTTTAAAAAGATAGCTAGCTATGGTGCCCGCGTAGACTCCTGTACCGGGAACAGGAAGCATTACAAAGAAAATGAGACCAATAAAACCATATTTTTTTATTTTTTCACCAGAACCTAGTTTAGCTTTACGTGCAACGTAAATGGCAGATTTCTTGTAGTAATGCCATTTAAGAAGGTACTTATTAATGTTAATTAGAAAAAACTGCATGATTGGAAATACCAGTAAATTAGCCAAAAAACAAGCTAAAAATACTAGGTAAATATTTACTCCTTTTAAGATTCCGTACGGAATACCCACCTTTGCTTCCCCAAAAGGAGAAAGGCTCCAAAGCATCGCTATGACTAAATCTAAAATCAAATTTCCAGTTTTATCAATCTGTAAAATTACATTCTTCAAATCGATAAACCACTTATTAAATCATAAATAATCTCTAAAAGAACTTGTGCGAAAATT
This sequence comes from uncultured Maribacter sp., assembly GCA_964507115.1. Classification (GTDB taxonomy): domain Bacteria; phylum Bacteroidota; class Bacteroidia; order Flavobacteriales; family Flavobacteriaceae; genus Maribacter. The sequence goes on along the minus strand of CAZDOW010000062.1, from coordinate 6,983 downwards.
TACGCAAAATCGCTATTTTCGTAGGGCTTAGCATACATCCCATAATATATTTACTCCTGAAAAATGAATAAAAACGAATCTAGAAGGTCTTTTCTTAAAAAAGCATCACTTACCACAGCTGCCATTACGGCGACACCCCTCTTGTTTGCAAAAGGCCAATCGGAAAAAAAACCCCTCATAAGGTCATACTCAGATACCTTGTATGCTGCTAACGACCATATAAATATTGCACTTATTGGTTCGGGAATACAAGGAATCTACGATACCAAAGCTGCATTAGGTGTAAATGGCGTAAAATTGGTAGCGGCCTGCGATTTGTATGATGGCCGACTAGACCGAGCAAAGGAATTATGGGGAGATTCTATTTTTGTGACACGGGATTATAGAAAAATACTGGAACGCAAAGATATTGATGCAGTTATCATTGCTACCCCTGATCATTGGCATCAAAAAATAACGATTGAAGCTTTAAAAGCGGGTAAACATGTGTACTGCGAAAAGCCTATGGTTCAAAAATACGAGGAAGGTGAAGCGATTATTAGTGCTCAAAAGAAAAGCGGTAAAATATGCCAAGTAGGTAGTCAGGGAATGTCTTCTTTAGGAAATGAAAAAGCCAAACAATTATATGAAGAAGGGGCAATAGGAGATATAGTTATGCTGGATATGTACAATGACCGCTATTCTGCCGAAGGAGCTTGGCAATACCCCATTCCACTGGATGCCGACCCAAATACCATAGATTTTGACCGCTTTTTAGGTGCGGCTCCAAAAGTACCTTTTGAACTCAAACGTTTTTTTAGATGGAGGAACTATCAAGATTATGGAACCGGTGTCGCAGGTGATCTCTTTGTACATGCTTTTTCAACTTTAAATCATGTTATTAGTTCACACGGTCCTAATAGGGCATTTGCTACAGGAGGATTAAGATATTGGAAGGATGGCCGCGATGTGCCAGACGTAAGCATTACCCTTTATGACTACCCTAAAACAGATACCCACGCCGCTTTCAATGCCGCATTCCGAATTAATTTTATCGCTGGAAATGGCGGCGGTGGCGGATTTAAATTGATAGGTACGGAGGGCGAGATGGAAGTGAGTCAGAACCAAGTGACTTTAAGGCGATCGAAACTAGGTATGACACCAGGCGGTTATTCTTTAGTTGCCTATACTGAAGAAACACAGCAAAAGATAAAGGCAGCTTACGCCAAGAATAAATCATCTTCTAGAGTACAATCTTTAAATACTGGAACTACAACTTGGCAAGCCCCTAATGACTACAAAGGAGGGCATTACGATCATTTCAACAATTTCTTTACCGCCATTCGGGCAGAGGGTAAGGTGGTGCAAGACCCAACTTTTGGACTAAGAGCTGCGGGTGCAGCCCTATTGGCCAATGAAAGTTATTATAAAAAACAGCCTGTAGACTGGGATCCAACAAATATGAAATTACTGTAAAGCCTATATCTTAAAAGTGACCACCGGCAATGTGGAATGGTTGGCGACATCTTCGCCAATACTTCCCATAAAGAAATGGGAAAAACCTTTACGGCCATGGGTAGGGATTCCAATAATATCAGCTTTGCTTTCTTTACCAAAATTCAGCACACCACTTTCTACAGAGTAGTCATTATAAATGGCAATAAGAAGGTCAAAACCAACACTGTCGCAGAAAGAAACTATTTTCTCCTGTATCTCAGTTGTACTTAAAAAAGCATCGCCAGGTGTATTTACATATACCAATCTAAGTTCGGTAGAAAAAACTTGAGCAATGTATTTGGCACGCTGAAAAGCATGTATATTTTCCTCCTTTAAATCACAGGCAAACACCATTTGTTTAGGGTCAAAATCAGCAACATCTTCTTTTATAACCAATACGGGTGTATCGGAATGTCTCACAACTTTTTGTGTATTAGAGCCTACAAAGATTTCCTTAAGCCCTTCACTACCATGGCTACCCATAACAATCAGGTCAGCATTATGCTCTTTGGCCACGCTACTTATCTCACTAAACACCTTAAAATGTTTTATTATAGGAACTACGGTAATACCCTCTAAATAAGGTTTATCAAGAAACGCTGTTAAGCGCTTCTCTGCAAGTCGCATTAAAAACACAGTTTGCTGCATTTGTGCTCCTTCATTTGAAGATATTAATGCCTCGTTAATTTCTAACATATGCAAGGCATATACTGTAGCTTTATGTTTTTTGGCGATAGACGCCGCTACTTTAAATGCATATTCTGATTGCGTTGAAAAATCAATAGGTACTACAATATTTTCCATATCGGTAATTTTAAGGTTTATATACGTTAGACCGTCATCGAGAACAATCTTGTTTTGGGAATTTTTTTATGTAATCTTACATCAAAGGCCATGCATATATTGCGCACGAAAGGCCGCCCTTTTGAGGTAACTTTAAGTTGATGAGTATTTATTTCAATAAGGCCATCTTTCCGCATCCCTTCTAATCGCTGTAAAACAACCGGTAATTCGGAAAAAAGCATTTGTTCGTTAAACCACGAGGTCTCCAATGTGCACATTAAATTATGGATATGCTTACGGATAGCCTCGTCCTTTGCAGAAAGCATATGACCTTTAATCACAGGTATCACATTGTTGGCTACCAGCCGCTGATATTCCTCTAAATCCTTAACGTTCTGAGCAAAACCATACCAACTATCACTGATACTAGATGCCCCCAAACCTATCATTAACTCAGTTTTAGAAGCCGTATACCCCATAAAATTACGATGCAAACGTCCTTCTTGTGTAGCAATGTACAATTCATCCGTTTCCAAGGCAAAATGATCCATGCCTATTTCCTTATATCCTAGGTAGCCAAGCAAGGTTTTACCAGTTTCATATTGCTCCCTTTTAACATCGGAAGTTGGCAAATCTGCATCCTTATACCCACGTTGACCGTTCCCTTTTAACCAAGGAACATGGGCATAGCTATAAAAAGCCAATCTGTCTGGCATTAAAGATTTAGTTTTCACAATGGTTTTGGCCACATCTTCTTTTGTTTGATATGGTAACCCAAAAATTAAATCATGTCCCACCGAAGTATATCCGATTTCACGAGCCCATGCTGTTACTTTTTTTACATTTTCAAAAGGTTGTATCCTATGAATCGCCTTTTGCACTTTTTCGTTATAATCCTGAACACCATAACTTACCCTTCTAAATCCAACATCATATAAAACCTGTAAATGCTCCTTGGTCGTATTATTGGGATGCCCCTCAAAACTAAATTCATGATTTGGAGCCTTATCAGCCTTTTCAAATATGCCCTGAATTAGTATTTTTAAATGCTCTGGACTAAAAAATGTTGGGGTACCACCACCTAAATGAAGTTCCTTTATAAGGGGTCTTTCTTGAAACAAGTTTACATAAAGCGCCCACTCTTTTAAAACAGACTGTATATAGGGTAATTCTACCTCATGCCTTTTTGTTATTCTTTTGTGGCAGCCGCAAAACGTGCACATACTTTCACAATAAGGCAAATGAATGTAAAGACTAATACCTTCCTTAGTATTTGATTCCGAAAAGCTTTTTTGAACGGAAGCTTCCCACTTTTTGCCTGAAAAAGAATCTAAATCCCAATAGGGTACGGTAGGGTAACTTGTATATCTAGGCCCGGGAACATTATATTTTTGGATAAGGCTACACATTTTACTATTAGATTTAACACAAAGGTATACCCTAAGCACATTGCAAAACATGACAATTATCATAATAACCGGCTACCGAAAAATCTAAAAAGTGGAGTAATCTATATCGGAGGTCCTATTAATACGTTTCTTTCATCCACTGGTAAGGTTTGCGTTTCAACCAAAGTCCTCTAGTAAAATCAGGGAAATCCTGCGGCTCACCGTTATTATCGATTGAGAGTTCGGATAAAGGAGTTACAGCACTCCAAGCGGCTGCGTCATAAGCATCCATTGGAGGGGCTATATTCGCCTTCGCAGATTCAATAAAAGAATTCATGACGAAGTAATCCATTCCCCCGTGTCCAGCATTCAAAGCATATTCACCGTACTTCTTCCAAAGTGGATGGTCATATTTTTCCAACCACTCCGTAGCCTCGTCCCATTTATGCGACTCCGATTGTCCTTCTACATAAATTCTATTCCCGTCTACTTCCCATAAACCATTTGCTCCTTGTACTCTGAATCCTAAAGAATACGGTCTGGGCAGATTACAATCATGGGTAATAATAATGGTTTCACCGTTGGCCGTATCAATAGTCGTAGTAATGACATCGCCCTGTTTGAATTTTATTTTAGCATTTGGATGGTCCTTTCCTCCTACATCCACAACATAGTTATGCAAACCTATACCTTTACTAGCATGCGATGTTAAGGACATGAATCGATTCCCACGATTTACATCGGCCATTATGGCAACTGGACCTAAACCATGCGTTGGATACACATCAGCGTTTCGTTTAACGGAATGCTCCGTACGCCATTTGGATTCGGAAATTCCCTTTTC
>CAZDOW010000062.1:0-2392 GCA_964507115.1 uncultured Maribacter sp. | reverse complement strand
AGGTGATTTGTTCCCCGCAATCCTACTCCAATCATGGCAACATTAAGTTTGTCTGCCGCACTGTATATATTTTTAGCAAAACCGGGTACCGCAAATAGTCCTGCCCCAGCAAGTGAGGTATTTTTGATGAAATTACGTCTTGAGCTCATATCAGCATTTTTGGATTTATGTTGAAATTATGAAAAACTTGCATCAATAGCGAGTGATATGATGTCAATTCTTATTGATATCATCTTATTAAAACACCATACCTATAACTTCTGCTGCATTTTTTAAAGACAATCCTTACTTTTGCACTATAAATACAATAAACATGACCTTACTTTTAATGGCCGCCGGAAGCGGCAGCAGATACGGAAAATTAAAGCAATTTGATGAACTCGGCCCTAAAGAAGAATTCCTGATGGAGTTTGCTATTTATGATGCGATTAAAAATGATTTTGATCAGATTGTTGTCATTACCAAGGCGGAAAATGTAACCTTCCTACATGAATATTTAAGCCAAAAACTGCCAAAAACTATAAAACTAGATGTCTTAGCACAAGAGATAACCGATTTACCAAATGGGATAACTTTTACTGGAGAACGCAAAAAACCATGGGGCACGGCACACGCCGTCTGGACTGCAAGAAACGTAATCAACGGTCCATTTGTTGTTATTAATGCTGATGATTTCTACGGACAAGCAGCGTATAAAAAGGCAGCAGATTTTATTAAATCCAATGACAGTGCATACGCTTTACTAGGGTATACTTTAAAAGAAACACTATCTGAACATGGATCAGTATCTAGAGGTGTTTGCAAAGTATCCGGTGATGATTTATTATCTGTAGAGGAACGGTTAAAACTAGTTCAAAAAAGCGCCATAGTCTTAGATGAGGATACTGGTTTGGAATTTACCGGTGATGAGCAAGCAAGTATGAATTTTTGGATATGTAGAACGTCAATTTTTTCAAAAATAGAATCGGAATTCAAAATTTTTCTAAATGATGAAGATCGTATTGCGAATAGCGAACTCTATTTACCTTTTATGATACAGGAGATGCTACAAGCAAAAGAAATAGATGTTAAATGTATTCCATCTGGTGGCGATTGGTTTGGCGTAACTTATGCCAGCGATAAAGAAACGGCTATGGAAAGTTTACAGGACAAAACCAACCAAGGGCAGTATGTTTCTCCTTTATGGAACTAAAGAACAAAATAAACACTCCAGAACATCTTGAACAGCTTCTGGAGTGTTTTTTAATTGCAAGGAAAAAATTCAGCTTTCAGGCCCTTACCGCAGGCTTAATAAACGATACGTTTCTAGTTTGCGAAGAAGAAAAGCCTTTATACATCCTGCAACGCATCAACCACAATGTTTTCCCCAATGTACCTGGGTTAATGCAAAATATCTCTAATGCTTTAGAAGCATTAAAATCGGAAGGTTATTCGGAAATAGAACTGCTTCAGACGATACATGGTGCATACTTCACAAAGTCAAGCTCAGGGTATTGGCGCTTAATGAGCTTTATTTCAGATAGCACTACATATAATACTACGCAACAAGAAGAAACCGCGTTTGAAGCAGGGCGTGTCATCGGAAAATTCCATTTGCTACTGGAAGACCAAAACCTTTTAGAATATACGGATACCATTCCACGTTTTCACGACTTAAGCTTGCGGGAAGAACAGTTTAAAACTGCACTATCGTCCGCAGATATGCTTAAGTTGGAAATTGCCAAGGATACCATAGCTTTTGCAAAAGAAACATTAAACACCTTAAAGGAAATACAGCTCAATTCCTTAAAACATCGTGTATGTCATAACGACACAAAACTGAACAACATTCTATTTTCTAAACAAACAGGCAAAGGGCTATGTCTCATTGATTTGGATACCATTATGAAGGGTTATTTTTTCTATGATTTTGGTGACGCTATACGAACTATAGTGAATACAGCCCCGGAGGACGAAAAAGTGCTGGAACGTATCACTTTTAACGAACCCTTATTTACAACCTTTGTAGCGGGATTGGCCAGCAACCCCACATTCTTAACAAAAAAAGAGATAGCTTCCTTACCCATGGGTGCAGTTTTTATGCCCTTTATCCATGGAATAAGAGCCCTTACAGATTATCTTGAGAATAATGCGTATTATAAGGTTTCTTACGAAAACCAAAATTTAGATCGCTGTATAAGTCTATTTGATTTTTCAAAAAAAGCAATGGATAAGATTCCCTTTATGGAAGAAGTACTGAAACACTATTTTCCCGAAAATACATAAAGAGAAAAAAAGTGAGACTAAAAGATTACAAACCTTATAAACCAAAAAGAGTCTGATTTAAAAAATCAGACTCTTTTACGAGAACACTATATGAAAATGAAAAATTTTATTTCGTTTTTATTACATA
>CAZDOW010000061.1:0-20020 GCA_964507115.1 uncultured Maribacter sp. | reverse complement strand
ATGACGCTTCACGTGCGGTTACCGTCGTTGGCGACTTACTCAAAAAAGAGACTTCGGACGGTTATAAAAAATCTATAAAAGAGGATTATGACGTATTTAGGGATAAGTTCTTAAAGCGCTCGATCAAGAAAGAATACAAATCTATAGAAAAGGCCCGAAAGAATAAATTTCAAATTGATTGGAATACCACTGAAATTGTGAAACCCAAACAATTAGGAATTCAGGTTATCAAAGATATGGACTTGAAGAAACTAGTTCCTTTTATTGACTGGACTCCTTTTTTTAGAAGTTGGGAACTGCATGGGAAATATCCCGCGATACTAACAGATAAGGTAGTGGGTGAACAAGCTACTGACCTTTTTTCGGATGCACAAAATATGTTAGCTAAGGTCTTAGGAGAAAAGCAACTAAGGGGGAAAGCTGTTTTTGGATTGTTTCCTGCGAACACTATTAATAATGATGATATAGAAGTGACCTGTCATCTCGAGAGGACTAGCGGTCTTGCTAGTCCAAAAAGTAAATCTGAAACCTATGCCTTTCGTACCCTTCGCCAACAATTGCAAAGAAGAGAAGGAGTGTCTGATTATGCTTTAGCAGATTTTATAGCCCCAAAAGAAAGTGGTAAGCAAGATTATATCGGTTGTTTTTGCGTTTCTACTGGTTTTGGAACGGCAGAATTAGCAAAGCGATATGAGGAGGAATTGGACGATTATAATTCCATAATGGTTAAGGCTTTGGCGGACCGTTTGGCAGAGGCTTTTGCGGAATATTTACATAAAGAGGTGCGCACCAAGTACTGGGGCTACTCTAAGACCGAGAAGTTAAGCAACGAGGAATTGATTAACGAATCGTATAAAGGCATTCGTCCGGCACCAGGTTACCCTGCATGTCCGGATCATTTGGAAAAGTTAACGATTTGGGAATTACTTCAAGTAGAAGAAAAAATCGGAGTAAAGCTAACGGAGAGCTTAGCGATGTGGCCAGCAGCATCGGTTAGTGGATATTATTTTGGAAATCCAAAAGCTAAATATTTTGGCTTAGGAAAAATCAAAGAAGATCAAGTTGAAGATTTTGCCTATCGAAAAGAAATTGAATTTGAAAAAGCTAAGAAATGGCTGGCACCTAATATAGTTGATGAATAAATATGAAGGTTACTGAACACATAAAAAGAGCAAAAGGAGAAACGCTATTTAGTTTTGAAATTATTCCTCCAGTAAAAGGACGAAATATTCAGGAGTTGTATAATAACATAGACCCGTTAATGGAGTTTAAACCGCCCTTTATTGATGTGACAACTTCTCGCGAAGAATACATCTATATTGACAAGGACGGACTCTTGGATAAAAAACTGACACGCATGCGGCCTGGCACCGTTGGTATTTGTGCATCCATCAAACATAAATATGATGTAGATACCGTGCCACATGTACTTTGTGGTGGATTTACTAAAGAAGAAACAGAATATTTATTGGTTGATTGTCACTACTTAGGCATTGATAATGTTATGGCGCTACGAGGAGATGCCATGCGAGAGGAAAAGTATTTTGAGGCAACTAAAGGAGGACACCCATACGCCACCAGTTTGGTAAAACAGATTCAGGATTTGAACTGTGGAAAATATTTGCACGAGGTCATTGAAACTGATGATTGTGCAGATTTCTGTATTGGCGTGGCAGGTTACCCAGAGAAACATTTGGAGGCACCTTCTTTAAAAACAGATTTGAAACGGTTAAAGGAAAAAGTTGATGCTGGAGCATCGTATGTGGTAACGCAAATGTTTTTTGACAATCAAAAGTATTTTGACTTTGTAGAAGCGGCCAAAGCTATGGGAATTCATGTGCCTATTGTTCCAGGTATTAAGCCTATTGCCATAAAAAAGCACTTACAATTATTACCACAAGTTTTTAGAATAGATTTACCCCAAGATTTAATTGAAGCAGTTGATGATTGTAAAACGAATAAAGAAGTAAGACAAGTAGGCGTCGAATGGGCTATCCAACAGTCTAGGGAACTTAAAGAAGCTGGAGTGCCAGTTTTGCATTATTACTCCATGGGAAAGTCGGATAATATTAGGACAATAGCGCAAGCGGTTTTTTAAATGCTTGCCAGTTGAGATGATGGCTGATTAAATTCTGAAACCATCAACTTAAAATCCTATTTTTGCGGCCTATGAGGCAAATTTTTCTTTTTTGTGCTTTATTTTCTTTTGCCTTTTGTTTTTCACAGGATAGCGAGGAAATAAAAAAACATACCATAGATGTTAGTCAATTCTATGGTTCTATATTGCTGCATAATCCGGATATATCCCATTTGATTACCAATCATCCGGCTGGGGTTATTTTAAGCTATAACAGAAAGACTTATGGTTCTAAGGAGTGGGAAGCTCTTTACAACTACCCGGATTATGGGGCGTCGTTCATTTATCAGAACATGAACAACGAGACGCTTGGCAATAACTTTAGCCTTTATGCACACTACAATTTTTATTTCTTTAAGCGAAATGTACAATTTAGAATAGGACAGGGTATAGCCTATACAACAAACCCCTATGACAAAGAAACCAACTTTAGAAACAATGCGTATGGTTCCGATTTTTTGAGTTCTACGTATTTGATGCTAAATTATCATAAGGAGAATATTTTTAAAGGTTTAGGTTTTAAGGCAGGTATCTCGGTAATACATTACTCTAATGCGAACGTACGCGCACCAAACACCTCTACCAATACATTTGCCTTTAACGCCGGTCTGGTTTATGATCTTGATGGCGGAAAAGAACTAGATTATATTCCAGAAGGGTCAAGGGAAAAAATCACAGAACCTGTTCGTTACAATTTAGCTTTACGAAGTGGTATTAACGAAAGTGACGTTATAGGTTCCGGACAGTATGGTTTTTTAGTGCTTTCAGGATATGCTGATAAAAGACTCGGCAGAAAAAGTGCTATTCAATTTGGCGCCGATGTGTATTTTTCTAACTTTTTAAAGGAGCTTATTCGCTTTCAAGCAACATCATTTCCAGAAATGAATGTTAATTTGGATGACGATTATAAACGTGTTGGCCTTTTTGTTGGACACGAACTATTTATCAATAAATTGAGTATTGTTACCCAGTTAGGGTACTATGTGTATTATCCGTTTGATTTTGAAGGAAAAGTATATAATCGTGTGGGTATGAAACGCTATTTTGGGGACAAGGTATTTGGTGCAGTTACCCTTAAATCGCATGGAGCGGCCGCGGAAGCAGTAGAGTTTGGAATAGGAATTAGATTTTAAATAACAGATGTTGACAGTCAGATTTTTTTATGGGGTGATTGGGCGTTTATCGATTTGTATCGAGAAGTGTTCGGTACTCGTATTTTTTATGATAATGTTTTCGTGCAATTCCGATAATGCACCTGAATGTTTCCAAAGTGCAGGAGACATAGTGCGCCAAGAAGTTGCTTTGCCTAATTTTGACAAGATTACCGTTTTTGAAAAAGTAGCGGTGGTTTTGAAGCAAGGTCCCGTCCAAAAAGTGGAAATAGAGACTGGAGAATTTTTGATAAATGAAGTTAGTGCAATCGTAGAAGGCGATAGATTACTACTCAGAAACGAGAACGGCTGTAATCTTTTTCGTGATTACGCAGTAACCACTTTTTATATTACGTCTCCAAATATTTCCAGCATCCGCAGCAGTACAGGATTGTTGATTCGTAGTGATGGTGTATTGACTTATCCCAATCTTAGTTTGATATCTGAAAGTTTTAACAATCCGGAGTCAGAAACTACCGATGGTTCTTTTGACCTAACTTTGGCTACCGATACCGTATCTATAGTAGTAAATGGTATTGCCTATTTTAAATTATCGGGTACCACTACGGATTTTAATATCACTATTGCAGCTGGTGATTCTAGAATTGAGGCGGAAAATTTGTTGGCCCAAAATGTGATAATGAATCATAGGGGCAGTAACGATATTTTAGCAAATCCACTAGTATCGGTTAGTGGTCTCATTAGCGGTACTGGTGATGTAATCTGTTTTAATCGCCCCCCAACCATTGAGGTGGAAGAAATCTTCAATGGTCGCCTTTTATTCAAATAATGTTCTGATATTTTCTAAATGGCGAATCCAATCCTCACATATTTAAAAAATCTATTTGCTGCTAAAAGGATTTTAGGGAATGATAACAACTTGAATACTTTAGTAAAGGTCGATACTTTGTTGCAAGACTTGGTGAATGAAAAGCTTTTGCCGGGGTTATCGATTACCGTGCTGAAAGAGGGAAAGTCTGTATTCCAAAAGGGATATGGTTACGCCGATATGAAGCATAAGAGTGTCATCTTCCCAAAAACAACCATTTTTCGTACTGCGAGTGTATCCAAAACCATTGCCGCAACTGCCTTGGCGCACGCAGTGGCTGATGGACTTATAGGCTTGGATGTGTCATTCTATGATTATGTTCCTTATTTCCCTAAAAAAAAATGGGATTTTACGATACGCCAATTGGCGAGCCATACTGCTGGAATCCGCAAATACAAAGGCAAGGAATTCGCATTAAATAAACCATACTCCATTAAAGAAAGTATAGATGTATTCAAAGACGATGCCTTACTTTTTGAGCCGGGAAAAGGATTTGAGTACAACAGTTTTGACTGGGTATTGATTTCCTTGGCTATACAAGAAGTTGTTGGAATGCCATTTGAAGATTATGTAAAGGCAAAGGTACTTATACCTTTGGAATTGCATCATACGTTTGCTCCACAGCAGTTTCCGAAGGATATAGTTCTAGAAAGTACTGTTTCTTTTGGTGAAGAGAAAACCCTAGAATGCGTAACATGGTATACCAAAAGCAGATTGGATTTTCGTGAAGCAATCCCAGTAAACAACTTTTACAAAATGGCCGGTGGTGGTTATTTGAGTACTTCAGATGATATTGCCAAATTTGGTCAGGCTTTTTTGGATGGAAATGTTTTGAATAAGGAAATGAGTTCCGAATTTCTTACTTCTGTTATGTTGAACAATAAACCAACTTATTATGGCTTGGGCTGGCAAGTAAGTGAAGATAAAATGGGGAGACCTTATTTTGGCCATGTGGGCAGTAGCGTTGGAAGTTATTCCAATTTTTTTGTGTATCCGGAACAGCGCATGGTATGCTCCATACTTATTAATTGTACCGACCCCAAAGTGCAGGAGACTTTAGATACTGTGATAGATTGTTTCTTGATTGAATCTAAAATAGAAGCTTCCTAATATTTCTATGTACTCGTTGTTTCATAAAGGATATATAGCTAATTCATAAATAAGCACAGGTTTAACGGAGCTATTCGTAATAAACACTTTACTTTCTCATAAAATCAAAAAAAAAGACATGTAAATAATGATTTTTGAATTTAATTAGTACTTTAGCCGTAGTTAATTGAGAAAATGACAAAGCAATATTTCTGGAACAGTTTCTATTTTTACTTCTTTTTTAAAAGAGAAGCGGGACTGTTGTAGTGTATTTAGAACATAATAACAATTGAAGTCCCGTTAAAAACGGGGCTTTTTTTTGTTCAAAATTTTTGGTTTTCAACTACGTTGAATTTGTTTCAGTGTCTATATTAAATTGAAGAATGAGTTTGAAAATAGCCATACAGGGAATTAAAGGATCTAACCATCATCAGGTGGCATTGGATTACTTTGGCAATGCAATTGATTTGGCCGAATGTATGTCTTTTGATGCCTTAGTGCAGGATTTGTTAGAAAAAAAGGCAGACAAAGGAGTCATGGCGATAGAAAACTCCATTGCGGGATCTATTATACCCAATTATGCTTTGGTATATCACAATAATTTGCACATCATAGGTGAGTATTACCTGAACATACACCATCATTTAATGGTCTTGAAAGGACAACAGCTTTCTGACATCACAGAAGTGAGTTCGCACCCTATGGCATTGTTGCAGTGTAAGGAGTTTTTTAGAAATTATCCGCACATACGTTTGGTTGAAGACGTGGATACTGCAGAAACGGCCAACCGTATACAAAAGCAAAAATTAAAGCATGTTGCGGCTATTGCACCGAAGGTGGCGGCACAATTATACGGGTTGGACATCGTAGCAGACAACATCCAAACCATTAAAAATAATTCTACACGATTTATCATTGTAAAGACAAAGAATAAGGAGCTGCTCAAGGAGGAAATAAACAAAGCTTCTCTAAGGTTTGTTACAGATCACAAACGGGGTAGTTTAGCTGCTGTGCTTAATGTAATGAGCGATTGCAGTATGAACCTTACGAAAATACAGTCGCTCCCTGTGATACAGACTCCTTGGAAATATGCCTTCTTTGTAGATATTACGTTTAACGATTATGCTGATTTTAGCAAGGTAAAAGCACTGTTGGATATCATGACAGAAGAGTTTAAGGTTTTGGGAGAATATAAAAATGCCAAGGTATGATACAAACGGCGAAACGTTTAGAAACAGTACAGGAATACTACTTTTCCAAAAAGTTGCGGGAGGTACGTGGACTCATGGCAACGGGCAAGCCTATCATTAATATGGGTATTGGTAGCCCCGATTTGGCGCCGTCCATGGAAGTTATTGAAAGCATGCAAAAGGCTATTTTGGAGCCTGGAGCCCACCAATACCAAAGCTATCAGGGGTTACCTGAACTTAGGTCTGCATTTGCCTCTTTTTATCAAAATAAGTTCAATGTGACCTTAGCGGCACAATCTGAGATTTTGCCCTTAATGGGGTCCAAGGAAGGCATTATGCATATTAGTTTGGCTTTTTTGAATGCGGGTGATGCTGTGCTTATTCCCAATCCGGGATATCCTACCTATACTGCGGTAACTAATTTAGTAGGGGCAACACCAATTATGTATGACCTTACCGAGCAAAACTCTTGGTTACCCGATATAGACAAGCTGAGCCAAATGGATCTCAGTAAAGTAAAATTGATGTGGATCAGTTATCCCAATATGCCTACAGGTGCACGTATTACCAAGGAAAAGATGGAAGCGCTCGTTGCCTTTGCTAAAAAGCACCAAATATTGCTGGTGAATGACAATCCCTACAGTTTTGTGCTTAACGACGCTCCTACCAGTATTTTGCAGGTAGCGGGAGCCAAGGACGTTGCATTGGAATTAAATTCCCTCAGTAAGACTTTTAATATGGCCGGTTGGCGCGTAGGTATGGTCTCTGGTAATGCAGAGCATATTACCGCGGTATTAAAGATCAAGAGCAATATGGACTCCGGTATGTTTTACGGTGTGCAGCAGGGAGCTATTACAGCTTTGAAAAGCGGGGATGCATGGTTCCATGAGTTGGACCACACTTACCGTAAAAGAAGGGCACTTATGTTTCAATTGGTGGATTTGATCGGCGCCACCTATAACCCAAATGCGGCAGGCATGTTCATATGGGCCAAGCTGCCAGGAGAATTTAAATCCTCGGAGGAATTTATAGACGAGTTATTACATGAAAAGGATATTTTTATTGCCCCAGGGACCATTTTCGGGAGCAATGGAGAAGGTTATATACGGTTTTCGCTTTGTGTTACCGAAGAAAAGATAAAAGAAGCTATATCAAGATTTTGAAAAAGATATGAATGTTTTTGTAGTAGGAATAGGGTTAATAGGAGGGTCTTTTGTAAAGGACATCAAGGCACAAATGCCAGAGGTGACTATTTACGGAATTGACGCCAATGAAGCCCATTTGGAGGAAGCTTTTGCTTTGGATTTAATTAATATTAAATCCAGTTATGAAGAGTTACACCTGGCGGATTTCGTCATGGTGAGCATACCTGTAGATGTTGCCGTAGAGGAGTTGCCGAAAATTTTGAACAAGGTAAATGATGAATGTGTTGTATGTGACGCAGGTTCCACTAAGGAGCTTATTTGCAAGGTGCTTGAAAATCATCCTAAAAGGCGTAATTTTTTGGCATGCCATCCTATTGCGGGAACCGAATTTTCGGGCCCCTCGGCAGCGATTAAAGGATTATACAATGGAAAGACCAATATCATCTGCGAGGTAGAGAAAACAGCATTTTCATTGCAAGAAAAAGCCTTAGAACTTTTTAAGCTCTTGGGCATGCGTATACGTTATATGAACCCTAACGCCCACGATAAACATATTGCATATGTATCGCATTTGTCGCATATCAGTTCGTTTATGCTTGGAAAAACGGTAATAGAAAAGGAAAAAAACCAACGCGATATTTTTGATATGGCAGGAAGTGGTTTTGAAAGCACGGTGCGTTTGGCTAAAAGCTCACCTGCCATGTGGACGCCTATTTTTAAGCAAAATAAAGAGAATGTCATAGAGACTTTGGAGGAGTATATACAAAACCTATCGGAGTTTAAGGAACTGCTTTTGAAAGATGATTATGAAGGCATATATAACGAAATGAACAATACCAATAAGATAAAGGCTATTCTAAAAGGGCTACCTACAAACAAAAAAGTAATCGAAACAAGAGAGAACAAAAATTAATATTAATAATACTATTAAATACACGAAGACTTAGGGGGATAAAAAAATAAACACCTTTACCCTTTTTATCGTTTATAAGTCTTCACCAAAAACAACGTAATGGAGAATACAAAAGAAATGAGAACGTGGCTGGATGATATGGGTTTAGATCATCCACTAGTAATAGCAGGGCCATGTAGTGCTGAAACCGAGGAACAGGTATTGCGAATAGCGCATGAGCTAAAAGATACCGATGTTAACTATTACAGAGCAGGTATCTGGAAGCCTAGAACACGTCCTGGAAATTTTGAAGGTGTTGGTGCATTGGGCCTTAAATGGTTACAGAAAGTTAAGGCCGAAACCGGCCTTAAAACGGCTACTGAAGTAGCTAATCGTGCTCATGTAGAATTGGCTTTGGAACACGATGTAGATTTACTTTGGATTGGCGCGCGCTCTACTGTGAGTCCATTTATTATGCAGGAGTTGGCAGATGCTCTGAAAGGAACAGATAAAATTGTTTTGGTGAAGAATCCTGTAAATCCTGATTTGGCTTTGTGGTTAGGAGGCATCGAAAGATTGCATACAGCTGGAATTAAGAAATTAGGCGCAATTCACAGAGGTTTTTCTACCTATGAAAAAACTAAGTATAGAAATATTCCCGAGTGGCAATTGGCTATCGAATTCCAGAACAGGTTTCCGGATTTGCCTTTGATCAACGATCCTTCGCACATTACAGGGAAGCGCGATATGATATTTGATGTCTCTCAGACCGCATTGGATTTGAATTTTGATGGCTTGATGATAGAAACTCATTTTGATCCGGATAATGCTTGGAGTGATGCTGCGCAGCAAGTAACCCCTGAAACTTTGGTTCAAATCATGAGAGATTTGAAGATTAGAAAGGAATCTGATCCAGAAGCAGAATATAATAAGGAACTAAGCAACCTTAGGGCACAGATAGATGTTATAGATAACCAATTGATAGAGACCTTAGGAAAACGAATGAAAGTTTCTGACGGTATTGGAGCTTTAAAAAAATCTAGAAATGTAGCCGTTTTACAATCTAATCGTTGGAACGCGATTTTAGGTAAAATGATTTTAGAAGGAGAAACAAAAGGACTTAGTGAAGAGTTTGTCTTACGAATGTTTAAGGCAATTCATCAAGAGTCTATCAATCATCAAGAGAAAATAGTAAAGGCTTAAATAAAAAAATCCCGACTTTTTAGGTCGGGATTTTTTTTATAACAGAAAATTATCTAATAAACACCTAATCTTATACGAAGTGTTTGCAGTAGTATTGCTATAATTTACTTTTTGAAAATATATCTAGTAATAAATATACCTTGGCCATCTCCTTTACCAGCTTCACTTTCAACACCACTAGTAACAAATGCAAGTTCCCATCCGTTAGCAACCATATCATTAATCATAGATGTTAACAAGGCATCGTTCGCTGCAATATTTTGAAATCGTATTCCAGCAATATTGTAGAAGTTTAATAATTTAGTTTCCTCAAAATTCTTGACACGAATTTCACCTCTTTCAGATTTATTTCTAGTTTTATCATCTGCGGATTGTACAGAGGTAAACTCTTTATAGTCTTTTTCTTCTAAAGCGTTAATAATTCTTGATCTACCCAAACCGTTTGGTACAATAGATTCTACACTTGTAATTACTTTAAACTGTTGTGCGTTCATTTCAAATGTACATACCAACGCAACGATGGTAATAAAAATAATTCTTTTCATAATAAACTGTTTGGTGTAAATGATTAATAAGGTTCAAAACTATTGCTGAACACAACGGACATAAAGTTAGAAAATTGTTACTTTGTTACTTTACTAGCTTAAATCTAGAAAATTAAATGGAGGGAACGGTATATAAATCTACGGGAAGTTGGTATTACGTAAAATCGGAGGCAGGAGATTTTTACGAATGTAGGATTAAAGGTAAATTTAGAATACAGGGTATAAAGAGTACTAACCCTATTGCAGTTGGTGATAAAGTTCATTTTGAGGTTGAAACTATAGGGGATGACACCGTTGGTGTTATACACAAAATTGAGGATCGTAAGAATTATATTATCCGCAAATCCGTTAATCTATCCAAACAAACTCATATTATTGCTTCCAATCTAGATCAGGTTTTTTTACTGGTTACGTTGAATAATCCTGTTACCCACACCATTTTTATCGACCGTTTTTTAGTTACTGCTGAAGCATATCAAATTCCCGCTATTTTAGTGTTCAATAAGATAGATACCTATACAGATGAGGAACTGGATGAAATCAAGTTTTTGGCTGCTATGTATCGCGAAATAGGATATACTTGTATTGGAATATCAGCAATAACAGGTAAAAATGTTTCTACTATAAAGGAATGGATGTTAGGGAAGGTTTCTATGTTTTCTGGACATTCTGGTGTGGGCAAATCTACCTTGATTAATACTATAGAACCAAGTTTGGATATAAAAACTGCTAAGCTTTCGCAACAGCACCTCCAAGGGCAGCACACCACTACTTTTGCAGAAATGTTCGATTTGGATTTTGGAGCAAGTATAATTGATACCCCAGGGATTAAAGGTTTTGGGATTGTAGATATGGAAGCAGCCGAAATTGGTAATTATTTCCCTGAACTTTTTAAATTGAAAGAAGCTTGTAAATTTAATAATTGCCTACATCTAGATGAACCCAAATGTGCTGTAAAGGACGCCTTGGAGGAGGGTAGTATCCCTTGGAGCCGCTACCGAAGCTATGTGCAAATGGTTGCCGGCGAAGACGAAAACTATAGATTGGACACGTATGGAGAAAAGAAATGAGAGTAATACTGCAAAGGGTTTCTAGGGCAAGTGTAACGGTTGAGGAGACGGTGATTTCTTCCATAGGAAATGGAGTGCTAATATTGCTAGGAATTACTGATGAGGATGACCAGGAGGATGTACGTTGGTTGGTAAGGAAGATAGCCAACTTGCGTATTTTTAATGATACGGACGGAGTTATGAACCTTTCTTTATTGGACATAAAAGGAGATGCTATTGTGGTAAGTCAGTTTACACTTTATGGAGCCACCAAAAAGGGAAATAGGCCCTCATATGTCAAAGCTGCCAAGCCCGATATTGCCGTACCGCTATACGATGCTTTTGTATTGGAACTTAATAATACATTAGGAAGAAAAGTAGGAACTGGTGTTTTTGGAGCAGATATGAAAGTTGAACTATTAAATGATGGTCCAGTAACCATCTTTATGGATACGAAAAATAAAGAATAATGAACATACAAAACGCACAACAAGTTGTTGATAATTGGATTAAGGAACATGGTGTTCGTTATTTTAACGAACTTACCAATATGGCACAACTTACCGAGGAGGTAGGCGAGGTGGCACGTATTATAGCCAGGCGGTATGGGGAACAAAGTGAAAAGGAATCGGATAAATCCAAGGATTTGGGCGAGGAATTGGCAGATGTACTCTTCGTAGTCCTCTGTTTGGCAAACCAAACAGGGATAGATTTACAACAATCCTTTGATAAAAAGTTAGATCTAAAGACGAAGCGCGACCACGACCGACACCACAACAATAAAAAGCTTAAATAATACTATCTTTACCCTTCGTTTTTAATACAGCTGACCTTGAAACTTCAACTTACCGGCCCTACTGACCAAAGCCTAAATACAAACATTAAAATAACAGGTTCCAAAAGTGAATCTAACCGTTCTTTACTGCTCTCTGCATTGTATGCAGGAATAGAGATAGATAATCTTTCCAATTCAGACGATGCAAAAGTGATGGAGCAGGGACTAAAAAAAGTTTCTGGTACTGTAGATATTCACCATGCGGGTACGGCAATGCGTTTTTTAACCGGATACTTTGCTTCGCAACAGGGTAAAGAAGTAGTTTTGACCGGTTCACAACGGATGACGGAACGCCCTATCAAGATTTTGGTGGATGCGTTACTTACATTAGGGGCGGATATCTCTTATGTAAACGAGGAAGGGTATCCACCTATAAAAATCAAGGGTAAAGAATTAGTATGTGACAAAGTAAGTCTTCCTGCAAATGTTAGCAGCCAGTATATTTCATCTTTGTTGCTAATTGCGGCAAGTTTAAAGAACGGGCTGGAATTAGAACTTGTAGGAAAAATTACGTCGGTACCCTATATAAAAATGACACTGGGTCTTTTAGATGAGTTAGATATATATAATTCGTTTGAAGACAACCTAATAAAAATTCATCCTAAAAACGATATTTCGCCTACTACCCTGGTTGTAGAATCAGATTGGAGTTCGGCTTCGTATTACTATAGTATTGTAGCGCTTGCCGCTATAGGTTCGGAAATTACATTATCAGCCTATAAAAAAGACAGCCTTCAGGGAGACAGTATTTTGGCTGAAATCTATATCGATTTTGGCGTGGAGACTACGTATGGTGAAAACTCCATCACTTTAAAAAAGTCAAAAGCACCTAATTCAACTACTGTTGAGTTCGATCTTGCCAATGCACCGGATATCGCGCAGACCATAGCCGTCACCAGTTTTGGGCTTGGTATGGAATGCCATTTGGTTGGTCTACATACCTTAAAAATAAAAGAGACCGATCGGTTGGAAGCTTTGCACATAGAGCTTACCAAATTGGGTGCGGATATCTCGGTAACCCATAATTCACTCGCTTTAAAAACATCCGATAGCATAAAAAGCGGAGTTTCTATAGATACCTATAACGATCATAGAATGGCCATGGCTTTTGCGCCACTAGCCATGAAAACTAGCCTGTTTGTTAACGCAGCAGAAGTAGTCTCTAAATCGTATCCGGATTTTTGGGAAGATTTAAAAGGGCTTCAATTCGCGGTCCATGAATTATAATCTCCAATTTACTTGACAACCCCCCCCTCCAGATTGTATATTTGCAGCCGCAATTCCAAGCAGAAAAAATCCGTTATCATAAGATAAGAGTAATAATTTCAGCTTTATCAAGTATTTTTTTGATAGGAATGCCAAACACTTAAAAAGAAACACATAGCAAATGAAATTATCACACTTCAGTTTTGAGCTTCCAGACGAATTATTAGCAGAACATCCTTCCGAGAATAGGGACGAATCTAAATTAATGGTCATCCACAGGGAAACCGGAAAAATTGAGCATAAAATGTTCAAGGATATGATCGATTATTTTGATGAAGGTGATGTCATGGTATTAAACAATACTAAAGTTTTCCCTGCGAGACTCTACGGTAACAAGGAAAAAACTGGAGCACGTATTGAAGTTTTTCTTTTACGTGAGTTAAATGAAGAGCAGCGTTTATGGGACGTCTTAGTAGATCCAGCACGTAAGATTCGTATTGGTAATAAACTGTATTTTGGTGAGGACGAAAGCTTAGTAGCTGAAGTTATCGATAATACGACTTCTAGGGGACGTACTTTACGTTTCTTGTATGATGGAGCGTATTTGGATTTTAGAAGAAAATTAAGGGAATTAGGAGAAACACCACTGCCAAAGTATATAAAAAGAGATGTAGAACCAGAGGATGAGCAGCGGTACCAAACTATTTATGCAAAGCATGAAGGGGCGGTAGCAGCACCAACTGCTGGACTACACTTTTCTAAACACCTTCTAAAACGTTTAGAAATAAAAGGAATTGATTTTGCAGAACTTACTTTGCATGTTGGCTTAGGTACATTTAATCCGGTTGAGGTGGAAGATTTATCAAAGCATAAGATGGATAGCGAGGAACTTTTCATTGATGAGAAGGCTACGGAGATTGTCAATAATGCTAAAATAAAGAAGAGAAGAGTATGTGCTGTTGGTACAACTGCCATGCGAGGTTTGGAAAGTGCTGTATCTTCCAATCATACTTTAAATACCTATGAAGGATGGACGAACAAGTTTGTTTTTCCTCCATACGAATTTAGCATTGCCAATGCGATGATTACGAACTTCCATTTGCCAAAATCTACATTACTAATGATGATTTCAGCCTTTATGGGGCACGATTTAATGAAGAAATCATACAAGGAAGCTATTTTGGAGCAATATAAGTTCTACTCCTATGGTGATGCCATGTTGATTATTTAAAAGGCTTATTTTTATTTCTGCTAAGGCAGAAATCTGTATAATTTAAACAAAATAAATCCCTCTTTTTAACTACGTTGATTTAAGAGGGATTTTTTATTAGGTACTTGTGGAAACAAAAAAGAAAGATATTAGGGCACTAACCAAGGAGCAACTTCGAGACTTTTTCGTAAGTCAAGAAGATAAGGCCTTTCGTGGAAATCAAGTCTATGAATGGCTCTGGCAAAAAGGTGCGCACTCTTTTGATGGGATGACCAATCTTTCTAAAAGTACGCGTGATATGCTGGAGGCAAATTTTGTAATCAATCACATAAAGGTTGATCTTATGCAGCGTAGTTCGGACGGCACCATAAAGAACGCTGTACGCTTGCATGATGACCTTGTGGTAGAGTCTGTTTTAATTCCAACAAAAAGCAGAACAACAGCTTGTGTGTCTAGTCAGGTAGGATGTAGTCTAGATTGCAGATTTTGTGCTACCTCCCGGTTAAAGCGTATGCGCAATCTTAACCCAGACGAAATTTACGATCAGGTAGTTGCTATTGACAATGAAAGCCGTTTGTATTTTGATAGGCCGTTGAGCAATATTGTATTTATGGGTATGGGAGAGCCGCTTATGAACTATAATAACGTGCTAAAGGCTATTGATAAGATTACTTCTCCGGAAGGTTTGGGGATGTCTCCGAAGCGTATAACCGTATCTACATCGGGTGTGCCTAAGCTCATAAAACGCATGGCAGATGAGCAAGTCAGGTTTAAATTAGCCGTATCTCTACACTCCGCCATCGACGAAATTCGCACGTCTATTATGCCTTTTAATGCCACATTCACGCTAGCAGATTTGAGAGAGTCATTGGTGTATTGGTACGAAAAAACAAAAAGTAGAATTACGTATGAATATGTGGTTTGGGAGGGAATCAACGATCAGAAAAAGGATGTAGAGGCGTTGGTAGATTTTTGCAGGTTTGCACCTTCAAAAGTAAATCTTATTGAATATAACCCTATAGATGACGGCGAGTTTCAACAGGCTTCCAATGCTGCAATTGATATGTATGTAGATCATCTTGAAAAAAACGGTATCACAGTAACAGTAAGGCGTTCTCGCGGGAAGGACATTGATGCCGCTTGTGGCCAATTGGCTAATAAGTCTTAAAGCGATTTAAAAAACGCGACTATTACTAATTATGGGCAGGGTTTTATTCTGAATACCTGCTAGAGAGTACCTTTTACTCCTTGCTTTTCGCTAATTTTGATAGACAAAAATACATAGGCTGAAAATAGTAGCGCAAATAAAGGAACCCGTTGCACAAGAAATGGAACTTTTCGAGTCCAAGTTTCGGGAGTCCATGACTTCAAAAGTAGCCTTACTTAACCGTATCACCCATTACATTGTAAATAGAAAAGGCAAGCAAATGCGGCCCATGTTCGTATTTTTGACAGCCAAATTACTTAACAATGGCGAAGTAAACGAACGTACCTATCGTGGTGCATCGGTTATTGAACTAATACATACCGCTACGTTGGTCCATGATGATGTGGTGGACGAAAGCAATAAACGACGTGGCTTTTTTTCTATAAATGCCTTGTGGAAGAACAAGATTGCAGTACTTGTTGGGGATTATTTATTGTCCAAAGGACTCTTATTATCTATTGATAACAGTGATTTTGATTTACTAAGAATCATATCCGTAGCTGTTCGTGAAATGAGCGAAGGGGAGCTGTTGCAAATTGAAAAAGCTCGCAGATTAGATATTACCGAAGTGGTGTATTATGAAATCATACGGCAAAAGACGGCTACTTTAATTGCGGCTTGTTGTGCGCTTGGAGCTTGTTCTGTAAATCCGGAAAGTCCTGATGTGGAGACCTTACGTAAATTCGGGGAACTGTGTGGCATGGCATTCCAAATAAAGGACGACTTGTTTGATTATGGGAACAAAAGCATAGGAAAACCTACAGGAATCGATATAAAGGAGCAAAAAATGACACTTCCGCTCATTTATTCGCTTAACAACTGTTCAAAAAAAGAGAAAAACTGGGTCATCAATTCCATTAAAAACCATAACAAGGATAAGAAACGTGTCAAGGAAGTTATAGCTTTTGTAAAGGAAAAGGGAGGCTTGGCGTATGCAGTTGATAAGATGTTATCCTATAGAGACGAGGCTTTAAGCCTTTTAAAAACCTACCCTGAATCTGAATATAGAAGCGCCTTGGAACTTATGGTTAACTATGTGGTAGAACGTAAGAAATAGCACGATGGAAGTTAGAAGTACCTTGAAGCGCGTAGATTAGTCTTAATTACTTGTTATTTATTTTATTGATAATCAGTATATTATGTATTGATTTAATTTTTTTGTCCACTTCGGGCAACTATTTACAGGCTAATTGCGTCTAGTTTAATAGAAGACCTTATAAAGATTGTGAAAATCATACCTTTTTATAAAAACGAAAAGCAGCTCATACAAAGAGCTATAGACGGTAATGCTGACGCGCAGCAACGTTTGTACAGTAAACATGCACCAAAAATGTTAGGTGTTTGTAGACAGTACATAAAGGATATTCATTTTGCCGAAGACGTTTTAGTACAAGGGTTCCTAAAAGTCTTTACAAAGCTACATACGTTCAAGTTTCAAGGTAGTTTTGAGGGTTGGGTAAGAAGAATCATGATACGGGAAAGTATTTCTTACCTAAGAAAACGACAGTTTGTGGTGTATGATGATGAGGTCTATGAAAAGCATCATGATCAGGAAAATGTTCAAACTACAGATTTAGATACCGAACATATACAAAGGTTAATAGACGCGCTTCCGCAAGGATATAAGATGGTTTTTGTACTGTATACGGTAGCCGGATACAAACACCAGGAAATAGCAGAAATGTTATCTATTTCTGAGAGTACTTCCAAAACACAATTGTTAAAGGCGCGAAAAATGCTTCAGCAAAATTTAAAAGAACAAAATATTATTGGGTATGGAACCAGATAAGTTTGAAAAATATATGAAGTCCAAATTGGATGCGCGGGAGATTGCTCCATCACAAGAAGCTTGGCAGCATATTTCAAAGGAATTGGATACAGGGTTACGTTCAAAACGACCAGCATACTTTTGGATGGGTATCGCAGCAAGTGTTTTGGTATTAATAGGTATTTCTGTTTTGTATCTTAATTCTGGAGAAAAAAGGGTTACAACAAGTCCTGAATTGGTAGGTTCGCCGGCTAAGGTCCCAATGATAAACAAAACGGAAAAAGCTGCTGTAGATATCCCAGTTAATAGGTTCGATGGTCTTGTTTTGGAGGAAACACTGGAAAGTAAAGAGGAGCTGAAAGACCCGGGGATTATATCAAAAAGCACCCCAATAAAACTTGGGTTAGAAGAAAAGCTGCAAGATGCTATTGTTATGGAGCCTAATAGACAAGAGCTTAAAGAAGTAGATAATCCCATTCAGCTTTCCGACAACCTATTGAATGCAAAGATTGCCGAAGTAGTCGCTCAAGTAGCTTTGTTGGAACAGGCTGCACAGCTTACCGATTCTGAAGTGGATTCACTATTACTAATAGCACAACAGGATATATTAAGGCAAAGAATTTTTAATGGAGACAAGACTGTTGATGCCATGGCATTGTTAACGGAGGTTGAGGATGAACTTGACCAATCTTTCCGAGACCAGATATTTCAGTCGCTCAAAACGGGCTTCCTTAAAGTAAAAACTGCTGTTGCGGATCGCAACAATTAACTATTTCATCAATCAATAATTTTAGCTCCACTCACCCTTTCTTCGGTAGGGGTAGGGTGTGAGTTAAATAAATCAAAATCATTATGAGAACAAGTACGTACTATTTTTTACTGGTGTTAATTTCATTTTTATCTCAGAATTTAAAAGCGCAAGAAGAACAAAATCAAAAGAAAATTGAAATACTTCAAAGCTCGAAAGAGGACGTCGTTACCCACGAAAAGAGCGCTTTGAAACTAGAAATTGAAAAAATAAATAAACAATTAGAAACTAAATTTATTACAGCGGTGGAAGCTAAAAATCTAAAAGAAGAAGCTGCTAAAAAACATGCCTTGAATATTGAAAATCGTATTGCAATTATCGATAATAAGATTTTATTGCTAGCGCGCAATGAAGAAGAAAGTCTTGTGTTATCTGAATATGAAGAATATGATGATGGTACTGTTGAAATTGATATAAACGGAGAGCGGGTGTTATCTTTCAATTCAAATGATTGGGATAGAGACATAAAATACGATCGGCGTACCTATTCGGACCCTGTATTCGCTGTGGGGTTTAGTAACGCCATAATTGATGGGGAATCTTTCAATGATTCTCCGTATAAAATTGGAGGAAGTCGTTTTTTTGATATGGGTTGGGCCTGGAGAACCCGAGTTTTTAAGAATTCCAACGCAGTTCGATTCAGCTATGGGTTTTCATTTCAATTCAACGGATTAAAACCAACGGGCAATCAGTATTTTGTGGTTGAAAATGGGCAGACCGAGCTGCAAGAATTTGAATACGATTTGAGAAAATCTAAATTTCGGATGGACAATTTAGTATTTCCCCTATACTTTGAATTCGGTCCTTCCAAGTATCGGGTGACCGAAAATAAAATACGGT
This sequence comes from uncultured Maribacter sp., assembly GCA_964507115.1. Classification (GTDB taxonomy): domain Bacteria; phylum Bacteroidota; class Bacteroidia; order Flavobacteriales; family Flavobacteriaceae; genus Maribacter. The sequence goes on along the minus strand of CAZDOW010000061.1, from coordinate 916 downwards.
ATTCTATGCGGAACCAATTCAGACTTGGTATTGGCGGTTATACCGGGTTTAATATGAGTTCAAGACAGAAGCTAAAATATTCACGTGACGGAGAAAAGGTTAAGGATGCACTGAAAGGAGGGTACAATACGTCTAATTTGATTTACGGATTAAGTGCTTATGTAGGTTTCGGTTGCATGCAATTATATGGAAAGTATGATTTGAGCCCTATTTTTAAGGACGCAACGGTTGAACAGCGAATGATTGCCATAGGCTTAAGATTTGATTTTAATTAGTTATTTATTTGGGACGTGATTAGGGCTGGTTTTCCATCATCGGTTAATGCATGTTCGGCATAAACTCGTTCGCTATGAGCATATTCAGCAATAGTCTTCCTCGAGATTTAAGGCACTTAATCAAAAAGAGGTGAAACCAATGATAGTTTTTTAAAATTGTAAAGGCATCCAATTGTTGGCAATGCGAGCCCTCACAGTCGAAAGGGAAGCAGTATATATTTTTCCGAGTCTCGTTTCAAAGAATAGAATTGGAGATTATAGGATTTTGTGATAAAATTAATACATGATCTTGAATCTAAATTCCGTTTTTTATCTTTTCAACTTGAGTACTCGGCTCGAAAGTCATTGGTAGCATTCGTATGAATCTTAATGTTTATTGCTTCCTTATTGGGGTATTATGTTCTTCGGTATAAAATTGAAGTTTTTATTACCTGATTTTAACCTTTTTCAAGGGAATTATTCACCCTTAAAATGGATGACTTCGTTTTTACAAGGACTCATTTTAGCTTATATTTACCCATATTGAAAATATTAAAGAAGCTAAAAATTGATTGGTAAATCCACCATAGATCAAGTGTATGAGACCGCCCGGTTAGAGGAGGTGATCGGTGATTTTGTACAATTAAAAAAATCCGGTTCCA
>CAZDOW010000060.1:0-20069 GCA_964507115.1 uncultured Maribacter sp. | reverse complement strand
AAAGTGGACTCCGTCAACAGTTCCTTCATGATCTTCTCCTGTAGCATTCTCACTAGATATATAGAAAATATTTTTAATTCCACCTTCAATCATTTTTGTGTATTCCGTTTTTAGAGCTGCATTCTTTTCATTTACCAAAGCTTTCCCCTTTTCATCCAAGGCAAATGATTCGTATAAAAAGTTTTCTACAAAAATAATTGGGATTTCAGGACGCTTCCCTTGAATCGTTTTTACAAGAGGAATGGTGCTATTTGCAACTTGCTTTGCATTCATGTTTGGTAGGCATTCAATAACATAGAATAAGGGATTAAACTCCGAAATCAACTCGTTTATTGGTTGCTCCATTCTTCCGTTTCCACTAAACCCAAAGTTTATACATTCAATATTTAATTTTCTGGAAATAATGTTGGTATGCGCCATCCCAGGGCGAGACGCACAACCGCCTTGAGTTATACTAGTCCCGTAAAAAATTATTGGCCTTTGGTTATTCTTTATTGGTTTTTCAATCACACTATTTGAATCAATTCCTACTTCAATAATTTCAACCCCATCATAAAGGGGTAAAAACATTTTAAATTCTCTCATTTCCTTGGACATATCCTTTATAAGCATATATTCATTTTCAATGTCACTTGGTCTAGCTGTATTGAGGTATTGCCAATTTCCCTCATTATTAAAATATAAATCAACACCCTTAATTCCGGTTTCAGCCATGTGATTCATTTTGTTATTATTTAAAAGCGTCCACTTTACGCTAATACGTGTAGAATTGGAAAAAAATCTAATGGACATTCCTGCTGAAGCTTTAGACAAATTCCACACAGGTTTTCGAACAATCTCTTTATATGAAAGTGGCAATCTATCATATCGGTTTTCTTTTAAAGAATCAGGAATTTTAGTACCCTCTAGTATAAAAAAATCCTCACCATAATAAATAGCATCTTTTAGCTCCTGAGAAGTACTTACGGCTGATATGCTTAGAAACAAAATCAAGAAAAAATAGCGAAATACAGTTTTGTGTTTTTTTATAGTCATAATTATGTGTCAATTATTTTAAAATCACGGTTCGATCCTTACGCTAAGTTGACGTCTTTTTTTTAAAACATTTTTAGAAAGCATTCCTCTGTCCCAAACATTGGATCAGACCATCTAGGCATTTCAAAAACTATTGAGCTATAAAATTTATCAATGTGCTTGTGTCCTTTTACAGCATATTCTAAAAGGTCAATCTTCCTACGGCTTCAATAGTTTGTTCCAAATCATCATAGCTCAAAGCATCATTAAGAAAATAACTTTCAAAAGCTGATGGAGGCAGGTATATTCCCTGATCTAGCATCCCATGGAAATACGCATTAAAACGCTCATTATTCCCTTTTGCAGATGATGTAAAATCAACAACAGGCTCTTCGGTAAAGTGCACGGAAATCATACTACCAAAACGATTGATTTGGTGTGGAACACCTTTATGCTCCAATACTTTGCCGATACCTTCATGAAGAAATGCTGTTTTTTTAGCCAGACTATCAAAAATTTCAGGCCTGCTGTTCAGCTCCATAAGCATCGCAAGACCAGCGCTCATTGCTAAGGGGTTTCCACTCAATGTTCCGGCTTGGTACACAGGACCATCTGGTGCTAAATAATCCATGATTTCAGATTTAGCTGCAAAGGCACCTACGGGCAATCCGCCACCAATGACCTTACCAAAAGTTACCATATCCGCAGCAACACCTAAGGCTTCCTGAGCTCCTCCTTTTCCTAAACGGAACCCGGTCATAACCTCATCAAAAATCAGCAGAATACCTTCCGCTGTACATAATGATCTTAGCCCATTTATAAATGAATCCGTTGGAACAATACAACCCATATTTCCTGCAACTGGCTCAATGATTATTGCCGCTATTTCTCCCTTATTGGCAGCTACGACGTTACGTACCCCTTGCAAATCGTTATATTCAGCTAGCAGCGTATCCTTTGCCGTTCCCTGGGTAACTCCTGGACTATTTGGACTACCAAATGTAACCGCTCCACTACCTGCCTGTATTAAAAAAGAATCCGAATGACCGTGATAACAGCCTGCAAATTTTATGATTTTGTCTTTTCTGGTATAACCACGTGCCAATCGCACAGCGCTCATACAAGCCTCTGTTCCACTATTTACAAACCTAATTTTATCAATATTAGGCACCATTGACACGGCTAGCTTTGCCAGTTCCGTTTCTATTTCGGTAGGCATACCAAAAGAAGTTCCTTTTCTTGCCTTATCTATGATAGCTTCAAGTACAGGTTCGTAGGCATGACCTAAAATTAAGGGGCCCCAAGATGCGATATAATCTATTAATTTATTTCCATCTTCATCGTACAAATAAGCACCTTTCGCTTCCTTTACAAAAATAGGATCACCACCTACCGCTTTGAAAGCCCTAACGGGAGAATTGACACCACCGGGAATATATTTTTTTGCCTCTGCGAACAGAGCGCTACTTCTTTTATACATCATGGGTTACTTGTTAATTTGGGTAGTGTTGATCATTATCCTTTGACCAACGGAAAGATTGTCATCTCTAAGTTTGTTCAATTTCATTAATTCATCAACAGAAACGTAATACCTTCTGGATAAGGAATACAGCGTATCTCCTTTTCTTACAATATGGATGGCTTTACTTTTGTTACTAACGGGTCTGCTCTTTGCATAAGAGGACTTAGGCACCTTACTATCATATACATCTAACTGATGTTTTTCTATCAAATAAATCAGTTTTTGCGGGTATCGTTTATCGGTCGCGTAACCTGCTCTTCGCAGTCCCTTTGCCCAATTTTTATAATCGGTAGTTTTATAATCGAACAAAAAGGCATATCTACTCCTTGTGGACAGGAAAATACTGTGGTCTCTGTAGGAATCCATCGGATGATTATACTTTCTGAAACACTCCCCTTTTGCATCGTCATCATGAAAATCATAGTCACCTTGCCAACCTGTATGACATTTAATCCCAAAATGATTATTAGTCTTCCGTGCTAGTTCACCCTTTCCATAACCACTTTCTAAAAGTCCCTGAGCAAGGGTGATACTAGCAGGAATTCCATACGTCTTCATTTCCAATTGCGCTATTTCGGAAAAGGTTTCTATGTAGTGTGGAATGTCGTCTATTTCAAAGCTAACAAACCGCCCTGTATCTTGCGGTAAGGAGGTGTCCGTATTCCCTTTTTGAGTTTTAGAATCTGGCTTAGATTTTTGGCTTTCAGCAAGAACATTCTTGGTCCGCAAGGAATCGGAATAGCCTTTTTTGGATTTACATCCTATAAAAGAGAAGCTTAGGCTTAGAACCAGCAGCAGTAAAATTTTCTTGTTCATATATCCAACAAAGGTAAATTTTTCTTTTTCAGCACGGTATTCATTCCTACAATACCCTGAATACCACCAGTGTGTATTGCTAAAATCTTAGTGCCCGATACAAAATTATCATTCTTAATCCTATCCAACAACCCAAATACCATTTTTCCCGTGTAAATGGGATCCAAAGGGATGTCCGTTACTGCTTTGAAATTATTTATAAAATCGACCAACTCGCTTGTAATCTTGGCATAACCGCCAAAATGATAGTCGGTCATCAAACGCCAATTATCCTTCATAGTAATTTCGGAAATAGTCTTTTTTAGAAAATCTCCCTTTAGGGCAGAAAAGCCTAGAACGTGTTGATCTGGATTAGATGCATTTATAAGTCCAGCAACGGTTCCTCCGGTACCTACACAGGTGCATATAACATCAAATTCATTGTCTTGTTCACCCAGAATCTCTTCACAACCCTTTATGGCCAAAGCATTGGTACCACCTTCTGGCAAAATATAAAAGTTCCCAAACTCGTTTGTTAGTTCCGCTATAAATGCAGGGGTATCTTTTTCTTTATAACTTTTCCTGCTCACAAACTTAAAACGCATTCCGTTGGCATAGGCTCTTTGCAATGTTGGGTTATCTTGCCAACCATTTTGTAGTTCCTCTCCCCGTATAACCCCAATAGTATTCATTCCTTTTTCATTCCCGGCAAATGCAACAGCTGCAATGTGGTTGGAAAAAGCACCTCCAAAAGTAAGTAATGTATGATGGCCGTTCTCTTTAGCCGCTTGTAAATTATACTTCAACTTGCGGTACTTATTACCAGAAATATGTGGAAACAATAAGTCCTCTCGCTTTAAAGCAAGGATGATGTTCTTTTCTTTTAGTATTGGAAGATGTAGGTATTGATTTTCGCTTTGCAACGGGAATTGTTTCAGCTACAAAGGTATTTAATAAAGCTGAATGGTTTACGTTGAGAAAGGTAATCCGATTGATTTTCATTACCATATGCCTCACGTTCAAAACTGATATTCTGATAGGCACGATAACTATCCAAGTACCAGATGGTTCGCAACAACCATTCGGTAATGTAAAGCATATAAAAGGGTATTATGAGTAATTCTTGTTGCTGTCTTAAATGAATTCTCTCATGGTTTATTAATTCGGTATCTTTTTTAAGCGCATCACTTTTTAGGATAATAAAAGGCCATAAGGAGAGTCCTACGTAATTCTTATAAAAAAAATGTTTGAAAACCACTATCATAGACAACGATTAGTTCGCTTTTAACAAAGATATATGTTAAAATTACTGTTATGAAAAATAATAGTTTTTCTTCCCAACAATGACGATAAAAGGTTGATTACCTTAGTTTAGGCATAAAACTAGACTATAAAATAAGGTTATCAACAGAAAACAAGTAACTTTAATCTACTTAATAGCAGCAGAGAAAGCGAAGCTAAATCCATATTGAACATTATATTAAAAAAAAGAAACTACCCATATTACTTAGGTCAGGGGGTAGTTGAAGTACTAAATTTAGCATGATTTTATTTGAATGAAAAAAATTATTCCTATTGAAGAGGGCGATTTCTATTGGTCTGAAGAAGGGTACCGAGTATTTACGAAACAATTCCATTTAAAACGCGGTTATTGTTGCGAAAGTGGCTGTAAGCATTGCCCTTATGGATATGATGCAAAAACAAACAGACAGTAAATTTTACTAGGATTGGCATGATTTTTGAAGTTTTATAGACGACAAAAAGCCCATACAATTTAAAAAATAAGTCTATGAAAAAGTTAAAATTACTAGCATTATCAGTACTTGCTCTACTATTCCTTAGTGCGTGTAGTTCGGTACAGGTAGTAACCGATTATGACCAAAAGGCCAATTTTAGTTCTTATAAATCCTATGCATTTTATAAAACGGGTATAGACAAAGCCCAAATTTCCGATTTGGATAAGAAACGTATCCTTAGGGCCGTAGAGACAGAAATGGCTTCTAGAGGTTTTATAAAATCCAATAGTCCAGACATCCTAATCAGCATATTTACTAAAGAACAAGAGCGCGTAGACGTATACAACAACAACTTCGGTTGGGGAGGTTACGGAGGTTGGGGAATGGGACCCGGATTCGGTTGGGGAGGTTACGGAGGCTGGGGAATGGGACCCGGATTCGGCTGGGGAGGCATGGGCGGCAACATGGTAAGCACAAGCACAGAAGGCTCCTTATATATCGACCTGATAGATACCCAAAGCAAACAATTAGTTTGGCAAGGAAAAGGCGAAGGCACGTTGGCCAGCACCAAAAATATACAAAAGAAGGAACAGCGTATCAAAGAGTTTGTTTCACAGATTATGGAACAATACCCACCTACCGGAATAGCATCAAAATAAACTTTTAAAGTATTTAAACAAAAGGCCTAACGCATATCTTCTAATGTGTTAGGCCTTTTGTTTACCCCTATAATAAGGGAAAATGTTGATTATTCTTAACCTCGTTAAGCACAAAGGCACTTTTAACAGCACCAATATTTGGGAGACTGGCTATTTTAGATTTCGCAAAATCGTAATAGGCATCCAAATTTTTGACCGTTACCTTTAAAAGAAAATCGAATTCCCCTCCTACTACGTAACAAGCAGTTATTTCTTCAAATTCTTGAGCTCTTAGGAGAAAGTCGTCCATGAAGCTTCCTTTCTGGGCATCAAGTGAAACAAAGCTGAATACGGTTATACTTTGTGCTATCTTATCTGTATCTAATAGCGCTACATATCCCTTTATAAATCCTTCTTTCTCTAGCCTTTTTATTCGTTCGTACACCGGGGTTTTAGTAAGCCCCAACTGTTCCGCTATGGATTTGGCTCCAGTTTTTGCATCCTTTTCCAATATTTTCAATATCCCACGATCTATTCTATCCAACGGTACCAACATACTATTTTCCTGTTTAGTCAATAATTACAACAATAAATTTATACTAATTTCCTTAATATGTATCATAATACAGGAATTATCACTAAAATAAAATGATTACTAACGCCATTAGTCTATAATACATATCTTTAATAGAAAGATTGATATTAACTAATATATTTTTAACGCGTACCGTTTTTGACCCCAAAAACAATCTCATTAAAGTATCTTGATTATGAGCTACGAAAGCAACCCCATACTGGATAAATTACCAGAGCACCTAAAGCAGTACATAAAACCACAAAATTACGAGGAATACACCGCTGTAAATCAAGCTGTTTGGCGCTATGTAATGCGAAAAAATGTTGATTACTTGAGCCGGGTAGCACACACCTCTTATCTAGATGGGCTTACCAAGACGGGGATATCTATTGATCATATTCCCAACATGTATGGCATGAACCGTATCCTAGAGGATTTAGGCTGGGCTGCGGTTGCTGTAGATGGCTTTATTCCTCCGGCAGCATTCATGGAATTTCAGGCGTACAATGTTTTGGTCATCGCTTCAGATATACGCCAATTGGATCATATTGAATATACACCTGCACCAGATATAATTCACGAAGGTGCAGGTCATGCACCTATCATTGCCAATCCGGAATATGCGGAATACCTACGTCGTTTTGGAGAAATTGGCTGTAAGGCAGTATCTAGCATCAAGGATTTTGAACTTTATCAGGCAGTCCGCCATTTATCAATCATTAAAGAAGCGAAGGGTACGGATCCTCTGGCTGTGAAAAAGGCAGAAAAACAAATTGAAGAGCTACAAAAAAGTATGGGTGAACCTAGTGAAATGGCCCTGATAAGAAACTTGCATTGGTGGACTGTGGAATACGGACTTATTGGCTTAGTGGATAATCCTAAGATTTACGGAGCCGGATTACTATCCTCTATTGGAGAGAGTGCATGGTGTATGACAGACGAGGTTAAAAAAATTCCCTACTCTATTGCTGCAGCACACACATCCTTTGACATTACCAAGCCCCAACCACAATTGTTTGTCACACCAGATTTCGCCTTTTTAAGCCAAGTATTAGAAGACTTTGCCAATACAATGGCCCTACGCACAGGTGGTCTTAAGGGTATTCAAAAACTTATAAACTCCAAGGAACTTGGTACTATAGAACTCAGCACAGGCCTACAGGTTTCAGGTAATTTTGAATATGTGATAGCTGATGATGATAAGCCTAGTTATTTCCAGACAAAGGGAAAATCTGCACTTGCTTTTAGGGAAAAAGAATTAGTAGGGCAGGACACAAATAAACATACAGCTGGATTTGGCTCTCCCATTGGCCGCCTAAAAGGCATCAATATTGCCATTGAAGAAATGAGTCCAAGAGACTTAAAAGCGTACAACATTTATGAAGGTGAAAGTATATCGTTGGATTTTGAAGGCGACATCAACGTAAGTGGAAAAATAATAACTGGTACTAGAAACCTACAAGGACAAATTATTCTAATCACTTTTGAGAACTGTACCGTTACTCATAAGGGAAAAATACTGTTTGAATCTAATTTGGAACCGTACAATATGGCTATTGGAGAACAAATCGTTTCTGCCTATAACGGCCCAGCAGATATAAACAGTTTTGACCTTTTAGATCATGAACTAAGCAAAACCATTATTAACAAAGCGGATAACCCCGACGATCAAATAACGCTATACTACCAACAAATACGAGATTTTAGGGAAGGCAAGAATACTACCATTTCAAGAAACAAGGTCTTTAAAGAAATAAAAGAACGATTTCCTCAAGATTGGCTTTTATCCGTTGAATTATATGAATTGGCAATTACCAATGGTGATACTGATTTCGCCTTAACTATCAAAAATCATTTAGAGCAAGTCAAGCACAACCAACCAAAACTGGGACATTTAATTGATGACGGTTTATCGTTAGTAGACAAGCCAACAATCACTACTGTTTAAGTTCCAACTCGCTAAAATCGCCAATGAGAACATCTTCATAAACCATTACCCAGCCCATACTATTCGTCAAGATATAGAATTTTTGAAGTTCGCTCAGCAGTCTATTCTTTGCGTTTGTTTTTAGCGTAGATGTTTCTATCTTTTTAAGTAAGGAAGCTTTAACGTTACGCTTTATCTGATTGTAATCTCCAGCATCAAAAGGGTTCAGATAATCAGAAGTTACATCGTAATATTCAAAATCGGGATTCAATTTTATCTCCGGTTCGGGAATGCTACTTATACGCAGTGTTTTATTAGTTTGATCCAGTTCAAAGATTATTTTAGATAGGTCATAGGCAATAAACACATCTGCATTGACAACGACCAAGGCTTTTTTGTCTGCCGTAATCAAGGGTCCAAAAAGCTCTTTAGAATCTTTATAATTGTAGACTTCAGCAAAATGACCTTCAGTAACGATTAGCTTAGATACATTGTCAATTTGATGTTGAATAAGCATGGAGTTCTCTTGAAGAATGGCTTTGGCTTCTTTTTCCTCACTACAGGACCTCAATACTAAAAAAATGGCCAAAGCAGCAACCACACCAATTAAAACTTTCTTCATATGTAAATGCTTTTATTCACAAACCAAATTCCATAAACGGAAAGGCTTTTTTAATATACGCTATTTTCTCTAAAAGCGATTCTTGAAACTTCCGATGCCCTAAACTGTTAGGTTCAAAAGGACGGTGCTGCAGCCCTCTTTGAATTTCACCTACCTTTTTCATAGTTTCCTTTGCCTCATCTGTCATCCACACCTCTTGAAACCGCTCCCAAATATAATCTATGGCCAGTGCATTTGGGTGTACCATATCTCTAGCATAAAAACGATAATCCCTCAGCTCATCTATCATTAACTCATAGCTTTCAAAATAGGAAAGGCCTGTCAACTGCGCTTGAGGAGATATTACCTGGTGTATTGCAGTAATCAAATGAGCCTTGCTTCTTTGGTTTTCAACAAAGCCATCCTTGAGATGTCTTACGGGCGAAACGGTAAAGATGAACTGCGCATTCTTATTAATGGATTGCACATCTTTAATCGCAATTTCGATACTCTTTTGAATGGCGTCTAAAGAGAGTAACTCCTTTGAAAATTGATTTTGAGGTACTTTATGACAGTTGGCCACAATCGTCTCCGTATCTTTTTGCTGATACACCCAAGCCGTGCCAAAAGTGATTACTATATGACTCGCCTTTAGCAACTGTCCCCTAGTTTGTGCTAAACCTGAATTAAGTTTGCCTAATAATTTCTCCTTTGAGGCATGGCTTAGTTCCGAGTGTGCATCATAACAATGCCATCTTTCATTTAAAAAAAACACCTCTTCTTCTGTATAGAATTCTTTATGAATAGCCCTTGAAATTAATTTTTCAATGGCCAAGGGATGAAAAAGGATTCCAAACGGGTTTTGAATATTTTGAAATTTAAAATATTCCATTTTTTGACCCATATTATCAGAGAAACAAGAACCCAAAAGCAGCAATTGACTTGAATAGTCTATTGGATTATCTGATTTGATTAACGGTATTTGGGTTTGGAGTTTCATCTAAATACTGAATTTATTTCATGAAGTGGAGTCAATATAAATTAGAAGGAAAACTAGTTCTCGACTAACGTATCCTTAACCTCATTTAACACTAAAAAACAAACAAGCCAATTGGGAAAATGAGCTTGTCCAAGGCATTACCAATATGAATAAGATATTCTACAAACTCAGAACCCCATCCTAATTTTTAATCAAACCACACCACTATTCCAGATAGCCTCTTACCTCTTCCAATGCCGCTGCTATTCCTGCCGGATTTTTACCTCCTGCTGTGGCGAAAAATGCTTGTCCACCACCACCACCTTGAATGTGTTTTCCAAGCTCACGGACTATAGTGCCCGCATTCAGATTCTTAGCTGCAACCAACTCTTTAGAAATATAGCAAGATAAAAGCGCCTTGCCATCTTGCTCCGCTCCAAACAACAAGAATAGATTATCCTTGTTCTGTCCCATTTCAAAAGAAAGGTCTTTGATGCCTGCAGCATCCAAATCTATCTTTTTAGCTAAAAACTGAACACCATTTATTTCTTGCAGTTCACTGGCCAAATCCCCCTTAAGATTTTTCGCCTTTTCCTTTAACAAGCTGGCTATTTGCTTTTTTAAGTTGGTATTTTCTTCTTGCAGGTTCAACACCGCCTTTACAGGGTTTTGTGCATTTCCTAACACGTCCTTTATCTCGTATAAAGAACGATTATTATCAAAGTAAAAGTCCTTAACCGCATCATTAGTAATGGCTTCTATTCTGCGTATTCCCGAAGCAACAGCACCTTCCGACTTTATTTTAAAATGCCAAATGTCGCCCGTATTTTTTACATGTGTTCCCCCACAAAGCTCAACAGACTGTCCAAATTTAATCGTACGTACAGTATCGCCATATTTTTCCCCAAACAATGCCATGGCTCCTGAATCCAAGGCTTCTTTCATTGGTATATTTCGTTGTTCCTGCAACGGCAGGTGACCTTCTATTCGGGCATTTACAAAGTCTTCTACATGCCGTAATTCATCTACCTTAAGTTTGGAAAAATGGGAAAAATCAAAACGCAAATACTTGGAGTGCACCGCAGAACCCTTTTGCTCTACATGCGTCCCTAGAACTTCTCTCAATGCCTGGTGTAAAAGGTGTGTCGCCGTATGGTTAGCTTCCGTACGTAACCTTTGTTTTGCATCTACTACCGCCTTAAACGTTCCTTCGATTTTTTTCGGTAGATTCTTTGTAAAATGAACTATTTCATTGTTCTCTTTTTTAGTGTCGATGATATAAACGACATCTCCATTGGCAGCTTCTAAATAGCCTTTATCCCCTACTTGTCCACCTCCTTCAGCATAAAAAGGTGTCAAATTAAAAACGATTTGATACTGAATCCCGTCTTTCTTGGACGTTATTTTACGGTATTTGATAATTTTCACATCGGCCTCCAATAAGTCGTATCCAACAAATTCCTGCTCCGTGTCAAACTCCAAAACCTTCCAATCTTGTTTGGAAATTTCGGATGCAGATTTCGAACGCTTCTTTTGCTTTTGCATGGCAGCGTTAAAACCGACTTCATCCAATGTATACCCTTTTTCACCCAAAATGAGTGCGGTTAAATCAATAGGAAAACCAAAAGTGTCATACAATTCAAATGCCTTGGCACCTTCTACTTTTTTATCCTTGGAGTTCTTTATGATGGTATCCAAAAGAACCAATCCTTGATCTAGTGTTTTCAAGAATGAATGCTCTTCCTCCTTTATAACATTTTGTATCAGTTGTTTTTGTTCCTTTAATTCTGGAAAAGCATCGCCCATACTCTGGGTAAGCACATTTACTAAACGGTACATAAAGGGCTCCTTTGTATCCAAAAAGGTAAAACCATAGCGAACAGCACGCCTTAAAATTCTACGGATTACATAACCCGCACCCGTATTACTTGGCAACTGACCATCTGCAATGGAAAACGCCACTGCCCTAATATGATCCGCTATAACACGAATGGCAATATCCACTTCCTCTTCCTTCCCATAATTCACATTTGCGATGGTTTCTATTTCCCTAATTAAGGGTGTAAACACATCGGTATCATAATTGGATTTTACCTTCTGCATAACCATGCACAACCTCTCAAAACCCATCCCAGTATCTACATGCTTTGCTGGCAAAGGCTCTAAACTACCATCTGCCTTGCGGTTGTATTGCATAAAAACCAAATTCCAAATCTCTACTACTAAAGGATGATCGGCATTTACCAAGCTTGCGCCCGACACCTTTTCCTTTTCTTCTTTGGATCGTATATCTACATGAATTTCAGAACACGGACCGCAGGGCCCTTGGTCTCCCATTTCCCAAAAATTATCTTTTTTGTCCCCCAAGATGATTCTGTTTTCGGGTACAATCTTACGCCATAAATCGTATGCTTCGTTATCCTTTTCTAGCTTGTCTGCATCATCGCTGCCCTCAAAAACAGAAACATAGAGGCTGTCCTTATCAATTTTCAATACATCAGTCAACAATTCCCATGCCCACATGATGGCCTCTTCCTTAAAATAATCTCCAAAGCTCCAGTTACCTAACATTTCGAACATGGTATGGTGGTAGGTATCCTTACCTACTTCTTCCAAATCGTTATGTTTCCCACTTACCCTAAGACATTTTTGGCTATCTGTAACCCGTGAAATCTTAGCTTCGTTGATTCCTAAAAAATATTCCTTGAACTGGTTCATACCAGCATTGGTAAAAAGCAAAGTAGGATCATCTTTAATGACCATTGGGGCAGACGGAACAATTTTGTGTTTTTTTCCCTCAAAAAATTGTAAAAATTGCTTTCGTATTTCCTTGGAATTCATCTAAAATGGTAAGCTTTTACAAATTTTAACTGTTTATAGAAAACAATTTTTATATTTGTTTGTTATGTTAAAAATCGAACTACAAAAATAGTATAAAATCTATTCATGTCTAAGGTAAAATACTATTACGACCCAGACACGCTATCGTATCGCAAGATAGAACCTGAAAAATCCAGACGCTACCGCAATATTGTCTTTTTCTTTCTAGGCGCATTTCTTTTTGGCCTTTTAGGATTGATTTTACTTTTAAACACCAACCTAATCAATACTCCAAGGGAACTTTCCTTGGCACGCGAGGCTAAAAATTATGAACTTCAATTTGAACTCCTAAACAAAAAAATGGAACAGATTGAAGATGTTTTGGTAAACATAGAAGATCGAGACAACAATATATACCGACTATATTTTGAAGCTAATCCTATTCCCGAAGAACAAAGGCGTGCGGGGTTTGGTGGGGTCAACAGGTATAAATCGTTAGAAGGCTTCAATAATTCAGATATGGTCGTCGCCACCACCAAACGATTAGATATTATAAAAAAACAAATGGCCATACAATCCAAATCCTTAGATGAGATTACAAAATTGGCCGAGGAAAAAGAAAAATTACTTATGGCAATTCCAGCCATACAGCCTATCAATAATGAAGACTTAAAAAGGATGGCCTCTGGTTACGGATGGCGTTCAGATCCATTTACCAAGGCTAGAAAAATGCACTATGGAATGGATTTTACCGCTCCTAAAGGCACGCCTATATACGCAACAGGTGACGGGAAAATTACTAGAGCCGACAATAATTCTTCTGGATACGGAAAACACATTAGAGTAGACCATGGATATGGATACCTAAGCCTATATGCGCATCTTAGTAAATACAACGTAAAGAAAGGGCAAAAGGTAAGCAGAGGTGACCTCATTGGTTTTGTGGGAAGCACAGGGCGTTCGGAAGCACCTCATTTACACTATGAAGTATGGAAAGATAAAGACCGCATCAACCCTCTTAATTTCTACTATGGCAGTTTATCTCCAGAGGAATTTGAGAACATGCTGAAATTCGCAAACCAAGAAAATCAATCCCTAGATTAATGCAAATAGAACTTCCTGAAAAAAGATATTATGGTATAGGCGAGGTCGCTCGTGCCTTTGGGGTTAACACCTCCCTTATCCGTTTTTGGGAAAAGGAGTTCGATGTGCTGCAGCCTAAAAAGAACGCAAAGGGTAATCGCAAATTCACCCCACAGGATATAAAAAACCTTCAACTTATTTACCACTTGGTAAAAGAACGTGGTTTTACGCTTGAAGGTGCAAAAATTCACTTAAAGGAGGAAAAGCAGAAAACCCTCTCCAATTTTGATATTATCCAGAAATTGGAAGGCGTAAAAGCAGAACTTATTAAAATTAAAAATCAACTATAAACACTATACCATGTTCCAGATTGGAACAATCTAAACCATACTAATCATGAAAAAAGGAATCATTGCATTAATCGTACTTGGCGTAATCGCTTTTGGACTATACCAATGGGGCGTTGGCTTTAACAACACGGCCATTGCCTTAAAAGAAACATCTACCAAAACATGGGCCAATGTAGAAAGTTCGTACCAACGAAGAAACGATCTTATCGGTAATTTAGTAAAAACTGTGCAAGGTGCTGCCGATTTTGAAAGAGGCACATTAACAGATGTTATAGAAGCCAGGGCAAAAGCAACGTCTGTAAGTATAGATCCTACTAACATTACGCCAGAACAATTGGCCCAGTTCAACCAAGCACAAAGCGGATTAAGTGGTGCCTTGAGTAAGCTTTTGGTTACTGTGGAACGCTACCCTGATTTAAAAGCTAACCAGAATTTTCTGGAACTGCAATCCCAATTGGAAGGAACTGAAAATAGAATTAATGTGGCAAGAGACCGTTTTAATGGGACGGTAGAACCTTACAACCTTCACGTTAAAAAGTTTCCAAATTCCATCCTAGCGGGTATATTCAATTTTGATGAATTGGCATACTTTAAATCGGAAGCAGGTTCCGAACAGGCACCTGATGTAAATTTTGATTTTGAATAGACCAATATGTCCAAAGTAGAGGATTTTTTAAGCGCTTCAGATGAACAAGAAATCGTAGAAGCTATTGTTACATCCGAGAAAAACACCTCCGGAGAAATTAGGGTTCACATAGAATCGCATACGCGTCTAGACCATTTTGAAAGGGCTAGAGAGGTTTTTCACCTTCTTAAAATGGACAACACCAAAGAAGAGAATGGTGTTCTTTTATATGTTGCCGTAAATGATCGAAAATTTGCTATTTGCGGGGATAAGGGGATAGATAAGATTGTACCTGAAAACTTTTGGGAATCTACCAAGGACATCATTCAACACCACTTTAAACAAGGGGATTTCAAAAATGGGATCTTAGAAGGCGTATTAAAAGCGGGTAACGAATTAGAAAAACACTTTCCTTGGCAACATGGTGACACAAACGAATTGAGCAATGAGGTATCTAAAGGCTAGTCTTAGCTTTTTATTGATTTTAAGTTTTCTTCCAATATGGAGTCAATTTGAAATACCTGAAAAACCTGAAAAAGAAACTAGTGTCTACGATTATATAAATCTACTCCCCGTTGCACAGAAGAATGCCCTTGAACAAAAACTCATACGATATTCAGATAGCACTTCTACACAAATTGTAGTCGCTATTATAGCAAGTACGCAAGGTGAGAATATCACTTACCTAGGAGCACAATGGGGACAAAAATGGGGAATTGGACAGGATGGTAAGGACAACGGCGTCCTTGTACTTTTAGCAAGGGACGACAGAAAAATAGCCATTAATACCGGATATGGAGTGGAAGGCAATCTAACTGATGCCATGTCTCGCAGGATTATAGAAAACATCATCATACCAGAATTTAAAACAGGTAATTATTACAGCGGACTTACTAATGGTGTCGACACCATTTTCCAGGTACTAAACGGAGAATTTAAAGAGGATCGACCCCTTGACACTCAAGAGGGCTTTCCTCTACGTTCGCTTTTACCCGTCCTTATCTTTTTCATTATTCTCATTATTCTCTCTAAACGCAATAAAGGTAACGGAGGCGGTAACGGAAGTGGCAAAAACGGCGGACTAAACCTTTGGGATGTTATTATCCTCAGCAATATGGGACGCAGCGGAAGAACCGGAGGTGGCTTTGGCGGAGGCTTCGGTGGCGGTGGCGGCCTTGGAGGTGGTGGTTTCGGTGGTGGCTTCGGAGGCGGAGGATTTGGCGGAGGCGGTGCATCCGGAGGGTGGTAAGTTTTTAAAGCTCAAATGTCATAGTCAAGAATCAATTTCAAACACAAACAAACGTTTAACCCTGCCAACCGGAAGAGAGAAACGTGGAGCAACGGTATCTTATCTTATTGGCGATTAGCCGATACCTCTAATTCCTTAGAGATATGGATAAGCCTACCGTCAGAATCCATTCCTTCTATAAACAGTTGCACGCGCTCTTGCCCGTACACGGGTATTTTGATAGCAGTAGATTCCAAACTATTTATGTTTACGAAAGGTTTCCAATCCAATACCCCGTAATAGGAAAAATAAGTAGCAAAAATTATTCTATGTCTTATTTCTTCCTCATATAAATTGTAATGGGAACCCCAGTAAAATCAAACTCCTCACGTATCTTGTTTTCTAAGTAGCGCTTGTATGGCTCTCGCACGTATTGCGGCAAATTACAAAAGAATGCAAATTGCGGATAAGCGGTAGGCAATTGCGTGCAGAACTTAATTTTTACGTACTTCCCTTTATATGCCGGTGGTGGATAACTCTCAATAATTGGCAACATTACATCATTAAAATTACGTGTAATGATTTTCTTGCTACGGTTCTTATAGATGTCTACAGCAGTCTCAATTGCTTTAAAAATACGTTGCTTGGTTAGTACAGAAATAAATAAGATAGGAACATCTACAAAAGGCTCTATCGCTTGTTTTATGCGCTGTGTATATTGTTTCATGGTATTGGTCTCTTTATCCTCTACCAAATCCCATTTGTTTACAAGAATAACAATGCCTTTATTGTTTCGTTGCGCCAACCAAAAAATATTTGCTACTTGACCATCAAAACCTCTTGTTGCATCCATTAATAACAAGCATACATCACAGTGCTCTATAGCGCGCACAGAACGCATTACAGAATAGAACTCTAAATCTTCCTTTACCTTGGCTTTCCTTCGTATCCCCGCTGTATCTATAAGGTTAAATTCAAAACCAAACCTATTGTACTTTGTATCTATACTGTCCCTTGTGGTGCCGGCAATATCTGTTACTATATATCTTTCTTCACCAATCAGCGCATTTATAAAAGAGGATTTTCCTGCATTTGGTCTACCGACTACGGCAAATCTTGGCAGCACACTTTCTTCCTCTTCTACGTCTGGAAGTTTCTCCACCAAAGCATCTAAAAGTTCCCCTGTTCCACTGCCGTTTATACTAGAAAGTGTATAAAATTCACCGAGTCCTAAAGCATAAAACTCTACTGCATCTTCTTGCCGCATGGCATTATCTACCTTGTTAATTGCAAGAAAAACAGGTTTGTTTACCCTTCTAAGTAGTTTGGCGACGTCCTCGTCCATACCAGTTACACCGGTTTCTACGTCTACCATGAAAATAATAGCGTCTGCCTCGGCTATGGCAAGCTCTACCTGTTTGTCTATTTCCTTTTCCAAAATATCATCACTACCTAAGACATAACCACCAGTATCTATAATAGAAAACTCCTTGCCGTTCCAATCGCTCTTACCGTAATGCCTATCACGGGTAACCCCACTAACAGCATCAACTATAGCTTCTCGACGCTGTATCAATCTATTAAAAAATGTTGATTTCCCTACATTAGGTCTTCCTACAATAGCTACAATACCTCCCATACCTCTAAATTTGGCTGCAAAGGTAGTATAAACAAAAGAATATGAGTAAGTTGATGGAGAATATAAAGCTAGACTTTACTTATTATAACCAAATCGTTTTAACTGCCTACTATCGTTTCGCCAGTTTTTATTCACCTTTACGTAAAGCTCTATATGTACTTGTTTGTCAAAGAATTTTTCGAGATCCTTTCTAGATTCTACACCCACCCTTTTTAGGGCGCTTCCCTTATGGCCAATAATGATACCCTTTTGGGAATCTCGTTCTACCATTATTACGGACCTGATACGTATAATTTCCTCATCTTCAAAAAACTCTTCGGTCTCTACCTCTACTGCGTAGGGAATTTCTTTTTTGTAGTATAATAGTATTTTCTCGCGGATGGTCTCGTTTACGAAAAAGCGTTCCGGTTTATCGGTTAGTTGATCTTTAGGATAGTAAGGTGGCGAAACAGGCAGTAATTCTAGAATACGTTCAAACACTCCTTTAATATTAAAGTTTTGCAACGCAGATATAGGGTGAATCTCCACTGTGGGTAATTGCTCTTGCCAGTACTGTACTTGCTCTTCCAAAAGTTCCTGGGTTGCCGTATCTACCTTATTTAACAATAACAAGACAGGTGTTTTTGAATTCTTTATTTTATCAAAAAAACGTTCATCCTTCAGTGCTTTCTCTCCTATTTCTACCATGTAGAGCAAAACGTCGGCATCCTCGAAGGCAGATTTTACAAAATCCATCATGGAACTTTGCAAATCATAGGCTGGTTTAATGATTCCTGGCGTATCCGATAAAATCATTTGAAAATCATCCCCATTTACAATTCCCAAAATACGGTGTCTGGTAGTTTGTGCCTTAGAGGTAATTATAGATAGTTTCTCCCCAACGAAAGCGTTCATCAAAGTTGATTTCCCAACGTTTGGATTTCCAATAATATTTACAAAACCTGCTTTATGATCTTTCATGCTTCATTTTTTCAAAATATAACTTTGCAGCGGCATTTACTTTTGGAGCCAAATACAATACGGCTATCATATTAGGGATAACCATGAGGGCAAATGATAAATCGATTAAATTAATAACCAAATCTACGGATGCCACTGCCGCAAAAGTAATACTACCCACGTAAATGAAATTATAAAACTTCCCAATTTTCACATTGGTAATAAAAGAAAGACATTTAGTACCATAATACGAATAGGTAAATAAGGTAGACAAGGCAAAAGCACTTACCACTACCATTAATAAAACACCACCATATGGGATAGAGCTTTTAAAGGCATTTAGGGTCATTGCAATACCGTTCGTCTCAGTTTCTAAATGCGCACCGCTAATGATAATAACAACTGCTGTAAGAGAACACACAATAATCGTATCGATAAAAGGCCCCAACATAGCCACCAAACCTTCCTGAATAGGTTCTTTCGTTTTGGACTGCCCGTGGAACATAGGAGCAGTACCTACCCCCGATTCATTTGAGAAAACGGCTCTACGTATTCCGATGATAATTAAACCCCATAAACCGCCAGTAACTAAAGTTTTGAGATTAAAAGCTTCGGTGAAAATTAATTTAAAAGAAGGCAGTATTTCAGACACATTAGTCAATAAAATATACACAACGGCCAGTAAATACACCAAAACCATAAACGGCACAATAGCAGTAGCCACTTTTGCTATTTTCTTTAGTCCTCCAAAAATCACGAATGAAGTTATAATAGAGAGTACAATACCTATTATTAATTTCCAATTAAAATCACCCAAAACCATAAAAACTTTATCGGGTTCTATAACTGTCATAAGCGTTTGCGTGAACTGATTGGTGGTAAACGCAGGTAATACACCAAACAAACCCGCAATACAAAAGAAAACAGCGAGCGGTTTTGCCTTTTTCCCCATCCCTTTCGTAATATAGTACATAGGACCTCCTTGTAAAGCTCCTTCAGAATCTTCCCCGCGAAACATGATAGCTAAGCTACAGGAGTAAAATTTGATGCTCATACCAATTATTGCGGTAATCCAAATCCAAAAAACGACACCTGGACCACCTAAATAAATAGCAATAGCAACGCCAGCAATATTACCCATTCCTACCGTTGCTGCAACCGCAGAAGAAAGGGCTTGCAGATGGCTTACTTCACCTGGATCATTGGGGTCATCGTATTTGCCCGACGTAATCTGTATGGCATGTTTAAAATACCGATAGGGCAATAATTTGGAGTAAAACACCAAAAACAAGCCACCACCAATAATTAAAAGAAGCATAACCCACTCTGTATAAGGCAGAATACCTGATAAAAATTTATTGATTAGTTCCATGTACAAATTTAAAAACGAGTTTAACAGGGGAATTTAGGGATTTTTAAATGGATGGCTTAAAAAATATTTATGGAATTAAGTTTTGATACTTGCGGAAAAGCATTGTATATTTGCAGTCCAAAATCATTCAGTCAGCCTAATGAACTGAAAGCTTAAAAGCTAAGATGAATATTTTGGAAACCCATATCGCGGGATAGAGCAGTAGGTAGCTCGTCGGGCTCATA
>CAZDOW010000059.1:0-20144 GCA_964507115.1 uncultured Maribacter sp. | reverse complement strand
CTTTAGTGGAAAATTAGAAGACTGCCCAATTTGGTCTTTTGATGGCTCATCAACAGAACAAGCGTCAGGAGGATCTTCTGATTGTTTATTAAAACCTGTAGCTATTTTCAAAGACCCCGTCAGAAAAAATGGATTTTTGGTAATGGCAGAAGTTTTAAGTGCTGATGGAACGCCACATCCTTCCAATGCAAGAGCTAAAATTGATGATGATGATGCTGATTTCTGGTTTGGTTTTGAACAGGAATATTTCTTAATGGATACAAAAACGGATTTACCGTTAGGATTTCCACGTGGTGGATTCCCTGGGCCACAAGGTAAATACTATTGCTCTGTAGGTGGTAGATATACTTGGGGTAGAGATCTTGTTGAAGAACATGCGGATTTATGTATAGAAGCTGGGTTAAATTTTGAAGGTATCAACCAAGAAGTTGCCCCAGGTCAATGGGAATTCCAATTATTTGCAAAAGGAGCAAAAAAAGCAGGTGATGAAATTTGGATTGCCCGTTACTTATTGGATAGATTAACCGAAAAACATGGTTATTATATTGAATACCATCCTAAACCAGTAAAAGGGGATTGGAATGGATCTGGAATGCATGCAAACTTCTCGAATACAACCTTAAGAACATGTGGTTCTAAAGAAATTTACGAAAAAATATGTGAAGCATTTAGACCCGTTACAGATGAACATATGGATGTATATGGGGAATTTAATGATGAACGCCTAACAGGTTTACATGAAACCGCTCACGTATCTGATTTCTCTTACGGAGTTTCAGATAGAGGAGCCTCTATTAGAATTCCAATTATTACAGTAGAGCAAGGATGGAAAGGATGGTTAGAGGACAGAAGACCAGCTTCTAATGGAGACCCATATAAGATTGCAGGAAGAATAATTAAAACGGTTAAATCTGCAAAATTATAAGCCTAAATTAATTGTTGATTATACTAAAATGCCTTGGAGATTTCCAGGGCGTTTTTTTTATGTCTTATTTTTAACTAGGTAATTGTAATGTAAACAAAGGTGAAATAAAAGCCTAAGAGAATTAAACCGTCTCGCCAACCCAACCGCAATCCTTTTGGCATAAACACCAAAGGCAGTATTAAGAATGAAATACCTAACATCCAAAAGATATCATTGGAGAGCAGTCCTTGATCCATAACTTCTATTGGGGTAATTATCGCTGTAATACCTAGCACCGCTAATAAATTAAAAATATTAGATCCTATTAGGTTCCCTAAGGAGATAGCCTTCTCTTTCCTAATTATAGCAATAATTGATGCAGCAAGCTCCGGAATACTTGTACCTATTGACACTACCGTAATAGCAATAACACGTTCGCTTACGCCAAAATTCTTGGCAAGACCAACAGCACCGGTTATCAATAATTCTGAACCACCCCATAAGGCTACACCCCCAAGCCCTAGGTAAAGAGCGGTCTTCCATAGCGGCATCATGACCACAGGTTGATTATCCTCTTCCTCCACAGCCTTTTTTTGAAAACGCAAGAGGTAAACCAAAAAGAGAAAAAGAAAAACAACCATAATGATACCTTCATACATCTGTAAGACCCCATCAAAATAAATAAAGAAGAAAAATAATAAGGAGGCCAACATCATTATGGGCCAATCGGTGGTATAAAAACTCCGTTTAACATCTATATTACCAAGCAAAATCGTGATAGCCAAAACCAGGCCTAGATTGGCTATGTTGGAGCCTACAACGTTCCCTATTGCCAAATCTGGAAAACCTTCTAATGCTGCATTTACACTTACAATAAGCTCCGGTGCCGACGTGGCGAAGGATACTACAGTCATTCCTATTACTATTTTTGGTATGTTCAATTTCAAGGAAAGATCTACCGCTGATTTCAAAAGCCAATTACCTCCGGCTATTAATAAAATCAATCCTCCAAGAACGAACAAATAATTCTGCATACTCTACAATTTTGTGCAAATATAGCGGAACAATATGGGTTTTCCTTCGTAGTTCTTTCTTTGAAAATCACAATAAAACTAGATAAATAGTTAAATAACTTAAAACATAGTTTCATAACTAGATAAATAGTTATACTTTTATCGAAAGAAATTATACCATGCAAAAATTAACGAATAAGGAAGAAGAAATAATGAAAATTCTTTGGCACTTGAAGCAGGCCTTCGTAAAGGAAATCATGGAGGAAATACAAGGGGATAAACCCCATTACAATACGCTCTCTACCATTGTTCGCAATTTGGAAGAAAAGAATTATGTAGACCACGAGGCATTTGGGAATACACACCGGTACTTTCCTGTGGTCTCCAAAGAAGGGTACAGAAAAAAATACGTTAATTCCAGTATGGTGGATTACTTTGACAACTCCTATAAAAATTTAGTTTCCTTTTTTGCCAAAGAGGAAAAAATATCTGTTGACGAATTAAAGGAAATTATAGACCTTATTGAAAAGAAGAACTAAATGGAAAATATACTTTATTACATACTTAAATCCTCTTGTATCCTCTTCTTTTTCCATGGATGCTATTGGCTGTTCTTACGAAAGGAAACCTTTTTCACAAGCAACAGAATATTTTTACTTGTAGGGGTTTCTATGGCTTTGCTTTTACCCTTAATTACCTTTACAGATATCGTAACCATACCGTACATTCCCCAGCAAAATATGGTTGCCCTGAGCGATGTGTTGCCAATGGAACAAAAAAAATCGGCCATGATACCTTGGACCCTAGTGATAATGGTTTCGTACGTGTTAGGAGTGCTATTTTTTGGAACAAGACTACTCCTGCAACTCGTTACACTGCATAAACTCAAAAGCGTAAGTAACGTTAGTGTAGAACATCCATTCCACCACGTAAAAACCAAAAAACCCGTAGCACCATTTTCTTTTTTTAACTATATATTTTATTATCCGAAGGGATTTACGCCTAAAGAACTTCACACCATTATACTACATGAAAAAGCACATGCGACGCAAAAGCATTCATTGGATATTCTTGCTATAGAATTGCTATTTATCCTGCAATGGTTTAATCCTTTTGTATGGGCATACAAAAACCAGTTGAAAGAAAACCTAGAATTTCTAGCTGATAAGGCCAGCCAGAGCACCGATAGAAAATTCTACCAGATGCTCCTATTAAAAGAAGCAGTGGGTGTTTCCAATATTCCTTTATCCACATCATTTTATAATTCAATCATCAAAAAACGAATAGTTATGTTAAATCAAAAAAGATCAAAAAAAATCAGTTTGGCTAAATCCTTAATTGTATTACCGGTATTAGGCTTGTTCCTAATGGCCTTCAACACTAAAACTGTGTATGAGGTAGCAGATGTACAATCAAATACATTAGAACTTATCATAGATAAGAATACCACAAACCAAGAACTAGAAAGTATCAAAAAAGATTTTATAGAAAAGAAGATAGATTTCTCCTACACTGCCGTACGGAACGAAAAAGGAGAAATCATTGATTTAGCGCTAGATATGAACGATGCTGCTAGCACTACATCAAACAACATTAATGGATCTTATAAGACTAAATCTGATGGTCCCATAACCCCGGTAACCATAAGTCTAAATTCTAAAACAAACAGCTTGTTTATAGGGAATTTGAAAAACAATGCGACTTCAACAAGTTCGCCTACGATGTCTAGGGAGTTAACGGAAATAAAAATTGAATTAGATAAAAACTCCAAAGCGGAAACGTACGAAAAGAATAGTAAATTCTTAGTGGAAAAAGGAATGAAAATTGACTTTAAAGGCGTGAAACGAAATAGCAATAATGAGATTGTTGCTATTAAAGTTACGTATGACAATGGTGCGGGCCAAAAAGGAAGTTATGTTCGCAAAAGTGCCGAGCCTATTAAACCATTTATAATAACCATAAAATTTAACGATAACCAACCTGGAGATATTAGTATTTGGCAAAAAGGAAAGAAAGAAGTAAACTCCGTAGTGGTTACCGAATATGAAATCAAAACAGGAAATGCATCAATCCAAGAAAATAACAAAGTAAAAGTGATTGTCCACGAAAGCGATAGTTACGGTGGCACTGCTGCTAGTACCCCAATACGCACTACCGTCACAAGGCTTAAAATTAAAACAGATGGTGATACCAAAGTTATCCTATTGGACGATAAGGAAATTACCATGGAAGACTTGGAGGCTAAAGGTGCAGTTGAAAAACAATTTATTAAGGCGGTACATGTAATCAACAGTAATGACAGCTTATTTGGAAAAACAACCATAGAGGCCCTTAGTTTTGAAGATGACGAAGGAAACGAACAAAAAGTAGTACGGGTTGAAACTGATGAAGAAAACGAATCTCAATATATCATTATCAAACAAAAAGGAGAAAAAAACCAGTCCACTGGTGATCTACATGAAGATATCATTGCTATAGCTGGTAAAGTAAAATTTTCCGATGTCCAAAACGATGATGAGAAAGAAAAACCCCTCTTATTTGTTGATGGGAAAAAGCTACCTTACAAAGGAATGTCAAATTTGAATCCTAATGATATAAAAACCATAAGTGTTCTAAAAGGGAAGGCCGCAATAGAATCACATGGCAAAGAAGCAAAACACGGCGTTATCATAGTGACTACCAAAAAGGAGGAATAATGTAGCACTGATGACCCCATAAGCATGTAAAAAAACGCTCCCACTTGGGAGCGTTTTTTTGTTTCCAAAAGAATGAAAAGTGATTTCAAGGTCAATTTTTGAATAAAAACCGCCTTGCTAACACAAAATACCCATAAAAATCACCTACAATTGTTTCAAATTAAAACAAAAAATATACTTAAAGCTATCATATAGAAACTTGTATCAAGAGTGTTGTATAAATATTAAAACGAATTTCATTTTTAAACTTACACTATTGTATCCAATGTCATTAATTTAACCAAATTTTCTTGCAGATATGTATACTTCTCCATTACCTTTTTAGAATCATCGATTAAAAAATCTATTTTTTCACTAAAAACAATCACAATGATTTACCTTATAAAGTTTCTTTTATTATTGATATTGACCCTCCTACTGACAAACTTCTAACGGCTAAGGACATATCAAACAAAAAGATATTTATATGGTAAGAATGAAAAAAAACCACCTTAAACGGTATTTATAATTTCGTATTTTTGGTTTACCAACAAAACCAAACCAGCATGTATACACTTTTAGCCAACTTGAACAAGATCTTACTTCCCTCCTATTCTAAACAAAGGTTAAACCTAGCCAAGGCCTCTAAGATGCAAATGGCTATTATAGGGTGGCGTTATTTTGTAACTACAAGAGCTTTAGGTTAGTAACTTAGTAGGGAACGTGTTTCCCAAGATTCTAGTTTATCCCTCCCTTTTAGAAATCCTAGTTCCAACAAAAAATTAAACTGTACGATTTCCCCTCCAGCGCGCTCTACCAGCTTTGCCACAGCACTTGCCGTTCCCCCAGTAGCCAAAACATCATCATGAATTAAGATACGTTCTCCTTGCTTAATTGCATCGATATGCATTTCTAAAATATCCATACCATATTCTAGCGCAAAAGATTCGCTATGGGTTGCATAGGGTAATTTTCCTGGTTTTCTTACAGGAACAAAACCCGCTTGTAATTTTTGGGCCAAGATAGGGCCAAATATAAAGCCCCTACTCTCCATTCCCACCACTTTATCAATTTTGATATTTCCCACAAGAACAGCTAGTTCTTCAGCTGCTTTTCGTAAGGCTTCTGCATCTTGGAGCAAGGGTGTAATATCCTTGAACAAAACACCTTCTTTAGGGAAATCCTTTACATCTCTTACATACCGTTTTAAATCCATTTCTTTTGTTCGTAGTTATTTTGTGTTAAAAGTAAAAAGAAATATATTTGCAGCCCCTTACTGGGGAAATAAAAGGCCCTGTGGCGCAACTGGATAGCGCATCTGACTACGAATCAGAAGGCTACAAGTTCGAATCTTGTCAGGGTCACTTAAAAATCAGAGAGTTACAGAAATGTAGCTCTTTTTTGTTTTATAGTTGGTAGACATTTGTAACACTAAGTCAATGTTAGCAGGATGTTTTATATTCATTTTCTCCTCTAACAAGTACTTGATTATCTAGCGCTTAAAATAAAATAGTTGAGGCTTTTACTATTAATCACCTACATAAAAGTTGAAAATGTACAGGCAGTGCGGAAGAAGCATAAGGGGTGGGGTTGATATTCCTAGGTTCGTAAAAATACTTCGTAAAGTTAATTATACCGCAGTAGTAGCGCTGGAACATGAACGCAATAAGGATGATTCTTTTATGGGTATAGCGGTGTAGATAGGTTATTTAAGAGTGGTAATTGCTGCAACTCAAAAATAATAAGGACGAAATATTATTTAGAAGTACCATTACGAAACAATAATCATTTATTGTACTTATGTTTTTTAACTTTTGCTGAAGAGTTAAAAATAGCACTGATTGAGACAGATGCGACAGAACCGATAATTCTAATGTCAGTGTTTATTTCACTTCGTTTTGAATATCTAGGGCCTGATTCACAAGGGAATTCCGTAAAGGGTAAACGTGTCCTAGGTCTAAATTTTTTCTTAATCGATAATAATTTTTTAAATAGATAACAATTATGAAACTAGAATTCATTTCATTCCAGACAATATCAATAGGGGTATTGATGATATGCCTCTTAGGTTGCAAAATGCCCGTGAAAGATTCTTCAAAAGAAAGCGCTCCTTTGTTGGGAAGTTTTGAATACGATGCGGATTTCTTAAAAAAGTATTATAAGAATACACTGGTACTATACAATAAAGACTCCAAGGTTCTTGTCAGTCCAGAACTTCAGGGTCGTGTTATGACAAGCACAATGGAAGGTGATAAGGGGCAAAGTTTTGGGTGGATCAATTATGATTTTATCACTTCCGGAAAAATAGAGGAACATTTCAATCCGATAGGTGGGGAAGAACGTTTCTGGCTCGGACCAGAAGGTGGTCAATATGCTATATTCTTTAAAAAAGGTTCAAAATTTACATTAGATAATTGGTACACTCCAAAGCTGATAGACCTAAAACCCTTTGATGTTAAGTGGAAGACTTCTAATAAAGTAATATTTACCAAGACTGCCTCTTTGACTAATTATTCAGGGTTTACTTTTGATTTGGCTATTGAACGAGAAGTAAAAGTGCTTAGCACTAAAGAAATAATAGATGAATTAGGCCTGAACAACGCAGATGGCATCAAGGCTGTAGCTTACCAAACTACTAATACTCTAAAGAACATAGGTACTGTCGATTGGATAAAAGAAACAGGGGTATTATCTGTTTGGTTATTGGGAATGTTCAGTCCATCGCCAGCTACTACCATCATCATACCTTATATTTCAGGCGATGAAGCAGATCTGGGTGTAACAGTAAATGACTCATATTTTGGAAAAGTTCCATCAGAACGATTGGTAGTAAAAGAAAACGTTGTTTACTTTAGTGGTGATGGTGAATACAGGAGCAAAATAGGGTTGTCTCCGAAAAGAGCTAAGAATATTTTAGGCTCTTACGATGCTACCAACGGCATTTTAACAATTGTAAATTATAACAAACCTGAAAACATCTCAGATTATGTTAATTCGATGTGGGAAATACAGACAGAGCCTTATGCTGGCGATGTTGTCAACTCGTATAATGATGGACCTCCTGAACCTGATAAAAAGCCACTAGGCCCTTTTTATGAGTTAGAAACTTCTTCGCCAGCGCTAGTCTTAAAAGCTGGAGAAAGTGGAGTCCATATACAGCTCACCTGCCATATAGAAGGTACTGAAGAACAACTCGACCCAATAGTAAAGCAACTATTTGGTGTTTCTATTATTGAGGTAAAAAATGCTTTTAAGTAATAATTTTTTTAATAATGTAACATTAAAGAATATAGAGTATAATCATTAAAACTAACTTATTGAGATTAACTGCAATTTTACTTGTATCAATTGTAATAGGATGCAAAAAAGAACAGAATAAAAAGGAAATAAAATAATTAATTTGGCTTCACTTTTGGATGAAATGGTCGACAGAAATCAGATTGCAAAATATCCAAAACAAAATTTTAAACTTAAACAGCAGAGTAGTTATACTAGAGCTTCAAAAACCGTGGAAGACACCATAGGCTGGTTCAATAATATAAATCGTTTTGAGTTCGTACGCTTTGATACCATTAACGGGAAACCGGAATGGGTATTAATGGACCATGGAGGGCCCGGCGCCATGGCAAGGGTCTGGATGCCGGACCAAAGGTTTTCAACGGGGGTGATTCTGAAATTTCCGAAGCTCCCGAAAGTATAGGTGCCACGAGGGTTTACCTGGACGGCATCCCGGAACCCACCATAGAAGGTTCCCATATGATATTTTCAATGGTACCGAAATGGTGGTCTATCCGTTCGGCTATAAGTCGTTGTCTTCCGCTTATACCTTTTTTAATTTTATTTTCTTAAAAAAAACTTGCATTGAAGGCCCTGCATGAACTTGTAATGCCAATACGCCAGAAGTAGCTAATTTACCCGTTTCATTATCTGTTACATCAATAGTCAATTGACCATTGATATAATGTTGTAAATGATTCCCTTTTACTACTATCTTATAGTTATTCCAATCATCTTGATTTATAACTGCCTGGACTTCTTTAGCATCTATAAATCTTTTAACTGTTTTCTCTCCATCTTCTGAAATAACCACTTTTTCTCCTCGCTTGGCTATTATTCCTCTACCCCTTTCTTCATATAAAATTCCAGAATGTTGAATTCCTGCTTCCATATCCGCTTGATAGCCACCTATAATAAATTTATCTTTATCTATTATTTTAGCTCTATACTGAACACCACTATTCCCTCCAATAATTTTATATTTAAATGTCAATTCAAAATCAGAAACAGGTTGATCATAAATTAAAAAGGTATTCTGTTTGATAACGACTTTATCAGTTGTTTCACCTTTAATACATCCGTTTTCTACAGACCAAACTCGGCTATCTCCTCGCCAATTACTCAAATCTTTACCATTGAACAACTTCTCCGTTTTACTGCCTTTCTGCCCTACTACATTGCAACTAATAATAATTGCCATGAATATCGTATACATTGCTTTGGTATTCATATTACTTGTTTATTTTTTCATTTTGTTTTTGTTTCCACCTGAAAGCATGTAAGCAATTAAGTCTGCAATTTCTTGTTCATTTAATCTATCGACCAAACCAGCTGGCATCGGCGAAACTTTAGATAATTTAATACTTTCTAATCTATCCTTTCTAACTTTTGTTGTAACATCAGCAGCATAGGCACTTATACTTACTTCAATATTTTCATCATCTTCATCAACTTCAATTCCTGTAATCACAGAACCATTTTTCATGTGATAATTTGAATACTGATATCTATCTCCTATTGTTCCAGATGGATTGATTATTGCTTCACCAATCGCTCCAACTGTAAATCTTGAACCAATTTGAGTCAATTCAGGTCCAGTAGCGCCTCCTTCTCCATTCATACCATGGCAAGAGATACATAAAGATGCTCTAAACATATTCTTTCCATTTTCAAAATTGGCAGATTTGTAATTCTTTTCATAGGCAGACATTAACAACTCAACTGTCCAATCGATCCCAGGACCTTGTGGTTGTTTTACATCTTTCATATAGTCTGGTCTGCGTGCCGCTGCAATTTCAGTTAATTCAGAAAGGTAATCTTGTTCTTTCTCAGGAACATTTGCCAAAGCCGTTTTTTGAATCGCTCTAATGAAATTCAAATACTGTTTACCTCCAGCTTTTTGCAGCGCATCACCAAACCATTTAAAGTAACGCTCTCTTGCAGAAGTCGACCAACCGTTTTGTAGATAACTCAAACTCATTGCATAACTAATATTACGCTGATTTGGCATATTTGCTAACATATTCTCAACATCCTTTCCATATTGATCACTTCTATTAGAAATATCACCAGATAAGTAGATCTCTTTCATACCTTCCATAGAAGTATTCGTCTCCATTTCCTGTAATGTCAACTCAACAACTTCTTCTACTTGTAAATAACTTAGAATCTTACACAATTCCATATTCACAGCTTCAGAACTCGCCATAAAGGCTGGTAAAAATGCATCTTTAATTTTTCCATGTATATCATTTGGTAAACTTCCATCCATTCTCAACAAAAGCAAATCAACGCCTCTTATAAAATCTAATTTTTTAGATTCTTCTAAACTTTGCCATTCAATTCCTACTAAAGCATTCAAGGCTTCTAACCTATCGGCATCATTGCCATGACGCGCTGTTGCCAAAGCTAGCCCAACAGTTGTTTCCGAAGAATTTTCTTTTTTTATTTCGTCTTTCCAATCTGAAAAATCTAAATGCTCCAATGCAACCCTAGCAGAGAAACGAATTGTACGATCTTCATGATCGAAATTCTTTACGATAAACGAAATCTTATCTGACGATGGAGTAACGTGTAACGCCTCTAATTCTTGTCTTAATTTTCGTTGTTTTTTACCTTTAGACCGCTCTTTTAATTCTAATACTTCAGAGGCTAATTCTCCTTCGTAGGTTACACGATAAAATCCAGATTCTAATCGTCTTCCGCCTGTTAAAAAGTAAAAAGCACCGTCATCACCCACTACACCATTGGTTATTGGTAAAGGAACCCCAGAAATAAACTCTGTTATCTCTGCGTCAAACGAACTACCCTTAGGCGTTAGTTTTGCATGATACATGGTTCCATAGCTCCAATCAAATAAATACAATCCTTTTTGATAATAAGCTGGGAATTTCAATCCTCTTCCATCTAAAAGACCTGTTGGTGAACCTTGCCCTAAATTGGCTATACCTGAAAGATTATCAGGATAAAAATCTCTAAATTTCCCTGTTCCTGTTCTCCATCCAAAATCTGCTCCACTAGTCACGTGATTTAATCGAATTGGTCTATACCATGGCATTCCTAAATCATATTCCATATCAGAATCAAAACCAAACAATTCATTATCACGATTAAAAGCAATATCATATGTATTTCTTGTGCCAACTGCAATCAACGTCCAGTTTTTACCTTCAAAATCTGTTTGAGCAACCCAACCACCTGGAGCTTTTTTAGAATTTGCATGACCACTAGGATCCTTAATTACGGGTAACAAATTGTCTTCACCCCACACTTCTGGAACTCGACCATGAACATCGCTAGGAATATCCGTGTGATTTCCAAAAACCATATACATAGACTGACCATCTGGTGCCAACACAATATTATGCGGCCCATGCTCGCCACCATAATTTAATGACTTTAACATTTTAACAGTATCTAACGCACCATCTTCATTAGAATCAATGATTTTATACAATCCACTTTGAATCTTTTTATCATTTGAATTTACTAAAGCAAATAATTCATTATTATGATATAATAACCCTTGAGCCAAACCAATATTTACCTCTAATTTCTGTACATCAAACACCTCTTTTTCTCCAGCATTGTTAATTCTCGCTTTATAAACACTTCCGTATTGATCAGAAGCGTAGAAATTTCCTTTGTCATCTTTGGCAATACTCACCCAAGAGCCCTGTTCGTGATCTGTTGGCTCATACAATTTGGAAATAACAAAACCTTTTGGCAGTATAATATCATCAATTGTGATCTTTTCAATAATAGGTGTTTCATTGTCTGAATCTAGATTGCAAGAACAAAACAGAACACTAGTAATGCTTAGTAATAATACCGTAATTCTTTTCATATTTTTATATTTATTGTTTTTCAAAGATTACATGATGTTCGCTTTTATAATCCCCCTAAATTAATACAATATGCTTGGCGTTCTCCTTTTCGCCTTCAAAAACTAGTCATTGTTTCGGTTTTTCTACAATAGAAATTAAATCTGTTTTTTTAGATTTAATTTCCTTACAGGCTATAAAAGTTAAAATTGCAAACAGATAAATTAATTTTTTCATGCAAATTGCGTTTTAATATATTAAACACGCATTCCGTCTTTGATAAATTGTAATCCATTGGTATATATTTCTTTTGAGGGCGAATAGTCCCGCCAAACGTTAATTGCATTTGCAAATTCCGGAATTATAGTGCTAAAGGCTTCAATAGTGAGCCAGCCATCATAATTAATTTCTTTAAGGGTCGAAAAAACTTCATTCCAAGCCACTTGACCGCTTCCTGGGGTTCCACGATCGTTTTCACTTATATGAACATGCCTTAAGTAAGGCGCTATGGTTTTAAGGGCTCCAGACTGACTTTTTTCTTCAATATTACTGTGGTGCGTATCGTACATAGCCTGTAAATTAGGATGATCAACGGCTTCCACCAATGTCTTTAGGTCAGTCATGGTATTGTATAGGTAACATTCGAAACGATTTAGGGCTTCGGGACATAGCACTATATTTGCTTCGGCTGCATACTCAGCTGCTTTACGCATCATTTCGGCACTTCGTTTTCTTTCGTCTATTGTGGGAGGTTGTCTACTAAAAAAGGCAAATGTAGAATGTATGGGGCCGCAAATGGTATCGGCTTTTAAAGCTTGGGCATTGTCAATAGCCCATTTTAAGCGGTCTAGACCTTTCTGTTGCACCTTAGGGTTTTCACTAGTTATATTTTCATCGGGACCTAGGCCTGTAACCGCAGTAACGCCCATTCCAAGTGTAGCAAAATGGTCGCCAAGCTTTTTGTAATGCGATATATTGCCATCTCCCATATAAAGTTCTATGCCATCATACCCGGTTTCTTTAAGCGTTTCTACTATGTGAAAGTGTTTCTCTGTTACATGATTTGTCCAGAGTAGCATGTTCATTCCTATTTTCATAACCTATTTGCTTTTTATATTTAGGCCTTCCTAAGTGGGAACCTAATCGTTTACTTTAATTAGTGCCTTTTGTTCTTTAAAAATGTATCAATTCACTTATTTGGATTTCATAGGGCTTAAACGTTCAGATTTCTCAGCCCAGTAAATACATTAAAATCTCGCGGGGAGACATACTTACTCAAATAAATAATTAGCCTGCTTTTAATATGTGAGTTTTGATTCCATTTTACTAATCAAAGATTAAAACATTGCGGGATTTATGTAGCCAACTTGATTGGCTTTTACACTCAACTCCTTTCATAAACCTCCGGTTGCGGCAGCGGAAATATGAGACCACATCATAGTTGCTATTCATGTGAAAAATCTTCAGAAAAAGGTTCGTTGCTAATTAAATTTTATATTTTACTTATTGGTTTTAATACATAATAGGTAAGCGAACTAACAGAAAAATAACTATAAGAACTGGTCATAAGCTATGTTGATTAAAGTTACTGCTAATTGAAAAAATAGAATTCCTTTATTTTATTAAAAAGCAGTACTTTTTTATCTCTAAAAATGCAACTACTATTTTATTTATCAAATAGTAGTTAGCAAATATTTGTTTATTCTAAAGTCCATCGAAGCTATGATATAGGGGTTTTAATCTTCAAAAAAAGCTTACGATACTCATGTGGAGGCATATTAACTATAGATTTAAACTGCTTATTAAAATTAGATAAAGTACTAAAGCCACATTCATATCCTATCTCAGAGATATTTAAATTGTCTTCAAGAAGTAATTTCCGGGCATGTCCGATACGAATTTCATTTACAAATCGAGTGAATGTTTTGTTTGCCCGGGGCTTAAAGTATTTGCAAAAAGAAGTGGTGGTCATGTTTAACATATCTGAAATATCTTCAAGAGCAATTTTACTTTTGAAGTTTGTTATCACAAATTCATAAACTAGACTCATTTTTTTTGTATCATCTGCCTTTAATACATTGGTATACGCTGGACTGGATAATAAGTTATATTCTTTACTATGGGAGAGTACATTAAGAGTCTCTAATAATAGAATAATTCTTTCGAATCCTTTTGCATTTCCTACTTTTAAAATTAAATTTTTTATTTCTCTTTTCGTTTGTCCATAGAATTCTATTCCTCTAGCAGAATTTTTAATAAGCTTATTGATATAATAGTATTCATTTTTTTGAATCAGATTTTCGTTTACCAGCTCTTGGTTGAAATAAATTACCAATCCTCTTGTGGACAGTTTTCTATTCTGATTAAAATAAATATCATCATTTCTCCAAAGATGAGGAACGTTGGGTCCGGTTAGGACTAAATCTTCTTCTTCAAATGTTTCAACATGATCGCCGACAAAGCGTGTTCCTCTACCTTTAACTATATAAGAGATTTGAAGTTCAGGATGAAAATGCCAATTAGGATTAAAATGAGGACTAATTAAATCTTTAAATAAAAGAAGTTCATTAGGATTGAGGGTTTTTTCTATATTAGGACTAGTCATTATTTTCTCTTAAATTTAAATATTGACTAAATTAAAGCAAAAAAGTGTCATCTTTTAGCAAAATACAGGAAAATCAAGATTCCATCAAAGCTTATATTTGTTAGGATATGTATGTTGTATGACTTTCTTAACACTATGAGATACCATTAAAGAATGTCTTTCAACACATCTAATTATTAAAATTTTTGATATGCAAAAAAACAACTTTCCGAAATTACACAATGCCTCATGGCCAGGAGTGGTAGGCAAAGGACCTGATTCGGAACCCGCCATTGATTTAGACACCATGTTAAAGCTAACAGCAAACGCTGAAGTTGGTGGACAGAAGTTTGATGGTATCGATTTATTTTTGGCTGATCCGCATGTCAGCATCGATTCATCTAATGATGATTTAAAACGGTTAGTAGAAAAGGTAAGTTCTTATAATTTGGAAATCGGAAGTTTTGTAGCGCCCATTTGGGCAGGTACCGGTGGCGGTTCTGCTATGGGCTCTACCGAAGAACGAAGCAACTTTGTGACCCAGGTGCGAAAGGCCAGTGCTATTGGAAAAAAACTAAGGGACATGGGCATTCGACCGAACGGAGTGATTCGCATTGATTCTTCCGTTGATCCAGAAAGTTGGGCAAAAGACCCAGCCGGAAATACGAAACTAATTGCCCAAACATTTCGTGAAGCTTGTGATGTAGCGGCCGAGTATGGTGAGTCGTTAGCAGCGGAAGGTGAAATCTGTTGGGGCGGGATGCATGGCTGGAAAACGATGTTAAATACCTTAGAGGCTGTTGATAGACCTAACATGGGTTTTCAGGCAGATATGGCACATACCTTATTATATCTTTTAGGCTATAACAAGGAAGATGAGCGTATTTTACCTAAAGATTTTGATTGGAATGATAGGGCTACTTTAACAGCAGGATTAAAAACGATAACCAAGGCCCTTCGGCCTTGGACGCTGGATTTTCATGTTGCACAAAATGATGGAACGGTCTTCGGGGCAGGTTCTCATGATAAAACCGGGAGACATTGCCAAGCGGCTGACCCCAATGGCAAATTAGATATTGCTGTGGATGCTGGTCATTGGCTGCGTGATGAAAACGGACTATTGACAAAAAAATTCAAACACATCTGCTGGGATGGTTGCATGTTCCCTAACGATGTGATGATGCAACCTAAGACTTGGAATGATATTTTGGGTACGATGATAAAAGTTCGTGAACAGCACGGATGGTATGAAGCAGAATAATTTGTTGAATAACCTTATACGAATATGAGTAATAAAAAAGAACTAAGAATAGGATTGGTAGGCTACGGATTTATGGGTCGTACACATTCGAACGCCTATAAAAGAGTGGGAGATTTTTTCCCTGAATTAAAATACAAACCCGTTTTAAGAGCAGTATGTGCAAGAAACGAGGAACGATTAAAGGCTTTTGCTGAACAATGGGGCTATGAATCTATAGAAACGGATTGGCGAAAATTAATTGCACGTGATGATATTGATGCCATCGATATTTGTACGCCAAATAATATGCATGCCGAAATTGCCATAGCCGCGGCGGAAGCTGGAAAAATGGTACTTTGCGAAAAGCCATTGGCACGGACAGTCGCTGAAGCTCAACCTATGGTAGATGCGATTGAAAAAGCAGGTGTTCCGAATACGGTTTATTTTAATTATCGTAGAATTCCTGCGGTAACCTTAGCAAAACAATTAATCGACGCTGGAAAGTTGGGTAAGATTTTTCACTTCCGTTCTAACTTTTTACAAGACTGGACTATTAGCCCTGAACTTCCGCAAGGTGGGGAAGGTCTTTGGCGCTTGGATAATGATGCCGCGGGTTCTGGGGTAACAGGAGATTTATTAGCACATTGCATAGACACCGCCATGTGGTTGAACGGAGGTATAAAAGATGTTTCGGCAATGACCGAAACTTTTATAAAAGAACGTGTTCATTCTGAAACAGGGAAAAAACAAAAAGTGAGTATTGACGATGCCTGTTTGTTTCATTGTCATTTTGATAATGGCTCTTTAGGACAATTTGAATCAACCCGATATGCAAGAGGTCACAAGGCCTTGTTTACATTTGAAATCAACGGAGAACATGCTTCTATCAAATGGAATTTGCATGATTTGAGTCGTTTGGAATATTTCGACCATAGAGATGAGTCCATTGAAAGAGGATGGCGTTCTATTCATGTAACGGATGGTGAACAACCCTATATGGATAAATGGTGGGTACCCGGATTATCCATTGGATATGAACACAGTTTTGTACACCAAATAGCAGATTTCTTAAAGAATTTAGGGGAAGGAAAACCTTGTTCCCCAACTTTCAAGGAAGCTCAGGAAACCCAAAAAGTCTGTGAGGCAGTATTAGAATCAGCAAAATCAAAAAGCTGGAAGGATACCGGAGTTCAATGGCAGTAAGCAGCTTTTTGTACTAAAACTTATACACCATAAACTGACAATGAACAACCAACAACGAATTAATGAGTGAAACTATAAAAGGCTTCTGCCTTCAAGGAAAAGAGAAAATTTATCCCAATTCAGGTGTTTCAGTAACCAGTAATACTGCTGTAGTGGATATGGAAATTCCTGAATTAAAGGAAGGAGAAATACTTGCAAAAACCTTATATACCGGTATATGTGGTTCTGATAATAGTGCTTCGATTGGTAAAGCTAATTTTGATTGGGTGCAGCGTCCTCGTGTCATTGGTCATGAGTTTAGTGCTGAAGTTTTAGAGCTAGGTCCTGGAGACCACGGAGATGTTAAAGTGGGCGATGTATTTACGCCACTTGCCATGTTGGGGTGCCAAGATGAAGAATGTCCTGCTTGTAGTGTTGCTAAATGGAATCTTTGCCCTGAAAAACAAATTATCGGTTTTCATAGAAATGGGGGTTTTGGCCAACATGTTGTTCTCGAAACTGACCGTGTTGTTCCTTTAATGAAAGGTTTGACACCAGCACAAGGTGCTTTGGTAGAACCGTTGTCCATAATTACAAATGCGCTATATAACAAATGTGATATCAAACCAGGAGACGATGTTGTTGTTACAGGTTGTGGCATAATAGGATTGATGTCTGCAGAAGTCGCACGGGCTTCCGGCGCAAGAGTCGCTGTGACCGGAATTGCACACGACAGAGACATTCGTCTAAAAAAAGCAAAAGAAAGAGGGTTTATAACCCTAGAGGTTTCTCCAGAAGACACATTAACTTCCCAATTGAAAAATGGAATCACTGACGAAAAGGGAGTTCCTTTTAGCACAAATGGAAAAGTTGATTTACTGATAGAGTGTTCGGGAGTTGCTCCCGTCCTTAGTGAAGCATTAGGTTTAGTTCGTCCTGAGGGTGATATCTGTGTGATAGCTACTTACGGTCAAGATGTCCATATAAATGCGACACACTTAACAAGAACTTCGTTGAATATGAGAGGTTCGATGGGGTCGTGTCGCGAAGATTATATGTCGGCAATGAAATTAATGGTTACCGGTGTTTTTCCGGCTGCGTACTATACCGATTTATACGATTTTGAAAATATTACCCAAGCCTTTGAAGATTCCATAAAAGCACGGAACATGAAGGCTGTGGTTAAAATGAATTAATGGGAGTTTCCCGGTAAGAACAAAGAATGCATAAAATATTTATCACTGGCGGAACTGGTTGTATCGGTTCTGTCACCATTTATAAATTACTAGAGTCCGAAGATGTCGCTAAAATAATCATCGCGACACGTTCCAATAATCCAGACCCCATAAAACTATGGCTGGGGGAAGATTTAGACTCAAGACTGGAGTTTGTGACTTTGGATGTTTCTAACTATTCGGAAATAGAGCGAGTGTTATTGGAAGTTAACCCAACACATATCATTCATTTAGGGGCCTATCAGAGTCCAGATTGTTCGCGTTACCATATCGGTGGCATGGAAATAAATACGGGTGGTACTATGGCTCTTTTTGATGCTGCGGAAAAATTACAAAACTTACAACGTTTTGTATTTGCAAGCTCCGCAGCTGTGTATGGCATGCGTTCCATGTATCCGGAAGATATTATTGCTGAAGATGTTCCGCTAGCTCCACCCAATCATTACGGAATATGGAAACTAGCTGGAGAACATGTAGCACGCTTGTTTTTTGACAATACTAAAGTGTCTACCGTTTGCTTGCGTATCAATACCACCTATGGTAAAGGAAGAGATAAAGGAAAAACATCCGCTCCGACCAATGCATTGAAAGCAATTGCAATAGGTGCTGTGAAAGGGGAGTTATTACCTTTCGAAATGCCCTATCAAGGTAGGGAAAACTATCATTTTGTGGAAGATGTAGGTGCCCAGTTTGCAGCTGTTGCTTTACAATCGTATGAAGGTTTTGGAGCCTTTAATATACAAGGTGAAACTATTCCTATAAAGTCATTTTTGGATGTGGTAAGACAAGAGGCGATAGCTTTGGGAATGGGTGACTACGTTGATTTTTCCATTGCAGAAAATGCACCTCCAAATCTTTTTGTTTGTGATTTGGACCACTCAAAAATAGCGGGTACGTTCAGTGATTTGCCGCTTACTAAAATTTCAGAAGGAGTTAGAAAATCAATTTTAGAGTTCAAAGCAATGGCTAAAAAAGGAACACTAGCATATTCAACACCAGCCTCATGAAGACCATAGGAATCGGATTCATAGGAGCAGGTGATATCGCCAATTTGCATGCAGAGGCTATAAATGATATGGCGGGTGCTGAATTGATTGGATTATGGAATCGTACCACTGAAAAGGGAAAAATAAAGGCTAAACAATTCGGATGTAAAACATATGATTCTGTTGAGTCACTTTTAGCCGACTCCAAAATTGATACCGTTTTTATATTAACCAATATGGAAACACATTGTGAGTACACCGTTAAGGCAGCAGAAGCAGGAAAACATGTACTGGTAGAAAAACCCGCCGCTTCAAGCATTTCTGAATTGGAACAAATGCAAACAGCAATTGACAAAGCTGGAGTTAAATGTATGCCCGTACATAACTATATCTACGAACCCGGAATTGAGCGCGCAAAAGCTATGATTGATGCAGGGAAACTTGGTGACATTACCCAATTTTATATGATGTATAACATTCATCATGCGGATGAGATTCGGGTAAGATACCCTGGAGTAATTCGGCAGATTCTGACTCATCATAGTTATACGATGTTGTATCTGGCAGGCGAACCGAAAACCGTTTCTTGTTTAATGAATACCATAAATGATACGATTGCTACCCAAGAAAATGTCGCCATGGCAAACATTCAAATGCAGAACGGAACACTAAGTCATCTTTGTGCAAGTTTTGCTAATGATGACCATGCCGGTGACCCATGGACGTGTATCATAAAGGTCATTGGAACAAAAGGCAGTACACGCTATAGTTATCGCGATTTTGTCATCAACGAAAGAAACGGCGCACACTCACAAACCTATCAGAATTATCCTGAATCTATTAAAAATACAGCGATACATTTTATTAACCGTATAGTTCGAAACGATGAGGAGCCACTTTCAAGTTTGCAAGATGCGATTACATGTCAAAAGATTATTGAGGCCTGTGAACTATCCGTAGAAAAAGGAATTCATGTTACTTTTGATGATTAACGCTAAGATAACAATGAGAAATAACAACTTTATATTTTTAATACTTGTTTTCGCACTATTTTTAAATGCTTGCAATACGAAAAAATATGAATCAAAAGATAGTGATTCACTAATTGTAGAAGAATCCTATTTTGAACAAAAGCCGCCAGGCTTAATTCCTGAAATTTTTGCTCCTGGTATTATTTCATTAAATGGAAGATATGAACATGGTATTTCGTTTTCTCCTGATTTAG
>CAZDOW010000058.1:0-21037 GCA_964507115.1 uncultured Maribacter sp. | reverse complement strand
ATAACCAATAACCAATAACCAATAACCAAATGTCAGAAAAACAAAAAAAGGCTTCAGCGTACTGGAAAGAGAATGTTCGATATCTCTTTATTTTATTAGCCATATGGTTTGCGGTCTCCTATGGTGCGGGAATCATATTTAAAGACGCTCTTAATACAATTAGTTTAGGTGGTTTTAAGCTAGGGTTCTGGTTTGCCCAACAAGGTGCTATCTACGTATTTGTAATTCTGATTTTTGTCTATGTTAGATTGATGAATAAATTGGATAAAAAGTACGGCTACAACGAATAACTACCAGTACCAAACACACTATTATGAATGATGTTCGAATTTGGACCTATGTCCTCGTTGCTTTAACTTTTGGATTATATATTGGAATCGCAATTTGGTCACGCGCGGGTTCTACTAAAGAATTTTATGTTGCAGGTGGTGGTGTTTCTCCATTAGCGAATGCTATGGCCACTGCAGCGGACTGGATGTCGGCTGCTTCTTTTATCTCCATGGCCGGTATTATTTCCCTTTCCGGCTACGATGGATCCGTTTATTTAATGGGATGGACCGGTGGTTATGTACTACTTGCGCTACTTTTGGCGCCTTACCTTAGAAAATTTGGAAAGTTTACGGTGCCCGATTTTATAGGTGATCGCTATTATTCAAATTCGGCCAGAATGGTAGCTGTTTTTTGTGCGCTATTGGTATCCTTTACTTATGTAGCGGGACAAATGCGAGGGGTTGGCGTTGTTTTTTCTAGATTTTTGGAAGTGGATATCAACACCGGGGTAATTATTGGAATGGTCATCGTACTATTTTATGCAGTTTTAGGGGGTATGAAAGGAATAACCTATACCCAAGTAGCTCAGTATTGTGTACTGATATTCGCCTTTATGGTACCTGCAATATTTATTTCTATCCAAATGACAGGAAACCCTATTCCGCAATTGGGTATGGGTGGAAGAGTAAATGATGGTTCTGGAATGTATTTATTAGAAAAACTGAACGGCCTATCTACAGAACTTGGATTTGCGGAATATACATCTGGCTCTAAAAGCTTAGTGGATGTGTTTGCTATAACCTTAGCCCTTATGGTGGGTACGGCAGGTCTGCCACACGTTATTGTTCGTTTTTTTACTGTAAAAAGAGTAAAGGACGCCCGGAAATCTGCGGGAATTGCTTTGTTGCTAATAGCCATTTTGTATACTGCGGCTCCGGCTGTTGCTGTATTTGCAAGAACCAATATGATCCAAACCGTAAGCAATAAGGAATATGCGAATATGCCAGAATGGTTTAAAAACTGGGAAGGAACAGGATTGCTTGTTTTTGATGATAAAAATCAAGATGGTAAAATTCAGTATGTAGCGGATACATCAAAAAATGAACTTATTATTGATCCGGATATCATGGTATTGGCGAATCCAGAGATTGCAAACTTACCCGCTTGGGTCATTGCATTGGTAGCTGCTGGCGGCTTGGCCGCTGCACTGTCCACGGCAGCAGGGTTACTTTTAGTTATCTCTTCTTCCGTTTCTCATGACTTGGTTAAGAAAATTTTTGTACCCAACATTTCAGATAAGGGCGAGTTATGGGCAGCACGTGGTGCCGCTACAGTTGCTGTTGTAATTGCGGGATATTTTGGTATTAATCCACCGGGTTTTGTTGCCGCTGTTGTTGCACTGGCCTTTGGGCTAGCTGCGGCCTCATTTTTCCCAGCCATAGTATTAGGCATCTTTTACAAGAAAATGAATAAAGAAGGTGCAGTTGCAGGGATGGTAGTAGGGATTTTGTTAATGCTGTTTTATATATTGAAATTCAAATTCGGAATTTTTGATGGCGGAAAAGAAGTTGTAGCTAGTTTAAAAGATTCTTGGTGGTTCGGGATTTCACCAGAAGGTTTTGGTTCTATAGCAATGGTCGTAAACTTTGCAGTAGCATTGGTGGTAAATCGTTTTACTCCAGAACCACCCTCAGAAGTACAGGAAATTGTGGAGAATATTAGAATACCAAGTGGGGCAGAGGAGGCCTCATCTCATTAATCCACATGAATTGAAATATGAATAAAGGAATATAAACTTGAGGTACTACATCGATTTTGTAATTATATTTGAAAAGTTCTCGTAACGGTAATTTATTGTCTGCGAGAAATGATTACTAAATGTTACATTGGAATATTAATTAAAATTTGAATAGTATGAGTAATTACCATATCAAACATTTGGAAGAATACTATCAAGTATATCGCAAATCAGTAAGGAACCCTGAAAATTTTTGGGATGAAATTGCAGAGGAGCATTTTGTATGGCGAAAGAAATGGGATAAGGTATTGGATTGGGATTTTTCAAAACCAGAAATAAAATGGTTTGAAGGTGCCAAGTTAAATATTACAGAAAACTGTATAGACAGACATTTACATATAAGGGGAGATAAAACAGCTATTCTCTTTGAACCAAATAACCCGGATGAAGCTGCTCAACATATTACGTACAAAGAGCTAAAAGAGCAGGTTTGTAAAATGGCCAATGTGCTAGCTGAAAAAGGAATTAAAAAAGGGGATAGGGTAGTTATCTATCTGCCTATGATACCGGAACTGGCTATTTCACTTTTGGCTTGTGCAAGAATTGGCGCAGTGCATTCGGTTGTTTTTGCAGGATTTTCGTCTACTGCTGTAGCCACCCGAATAAATGATTGTGGCGCAAAAATGGTGCTGACATCAGATGGTTCTTATCGAGGTAAAAAAACAATCGATTTAAAAGGTATTGTTGATGATGCATTGGAAGATTGTCCTGGTGTGGAGAATGTTCTGGTAGTAAAACGTATCAATTCGGACATTACTATGAAAGAAGGTAGAGATGAATGGTTGGCACCTCTTATGGAAGAGGCCTATGCCGATTTTCCGCCGGAAGTCATGGACGCCGAAGACCCACTGTTTATTCTATACACTTCCGGCTCTACGGGTAAACCCAAGGGAATGGTGCATACTACAGCAGGGTATATGGTGTATACTGCATACACATTCAAAAATGTTTTTCAGTATCGTGAAAACGATATTTATTGGTGTACTGCAGATATTGGATGGATTACCGGTCACTCCTATATTGTTTAC
Organism: uncultured Maribacter sp.; assembly: GCA_964507115.1. GTDB lineage: Bacteria > Bacteroidota > Bacteroidia > Flavobacteriales > Flavobacteriaceae > Maribacter. The sequence continues at coordinate 17,941 of CAZDOW010000058.1, read as the reverse complement.
GGACCGTTGGCTAACGGAGCAACAACGGTGATGTTCGAAGGAGTGCCATCCTATCCAGATTATGGTCGCTTTTGGGATGTGATACAAAAGCATAAAGTCACACAGTTTTATACAGCACCAACTGCAATTAGGGCCTTAGCCAAGGAGAATCTTGATTTTGTCACAAATCATGATCTTTCTAGTCTTAAGGTTTTAGGAACGGTCGGGGAACCTATTAACGAGGAGGCCTGGCATTGGTACAATGATCATGTTGGAGATAAGAAGTGCCCCATTGTAGATACATGGTGGCAAACGGAAACAGGCGGTATTCTAATTTCCCCCATACCTTTTTCAACACCAACTAAACCAACCTATGCTACCTTGCCTTTGCCAGGAATACAACCAGCCTTAATGGATGAAAATGGAAAGGAAATTACAGGTAACCAGGTAGACGGTAGATTGTGTATCAAATTCCCATGGCCGTCTATGGCACGTACCATCTGGGGAAATCATCAACGCTATAAGGATACCTATTTCTCGGCTTTTAAGGATATGTATTTTACAGGTGATGGTGCACTTAGAGACGAAGTAGGTTATTACCGTATAACGGGTCGTGTAGATGATGTTATCATTGTGTCAGGACATAACTTGGGCACGGCACCTATAGAGGATGCTATAAATGAACATCCTGCAGTAGCAGAATCTGCTATAGTTGGTTTTCCTCATGATATTAAGGGTAACGCACTTTATGGTTATGTAATCCTAAAGGAAACAGGAGAATCTCGGGACCGTGACAATCTAAAAAAGGAAATTAACCAAGTAATTACAGAGCATATTGGACCTATTGCCAAATTGGATAAGATTCAGTTTGTTGACGGACTCCCCAAAACTCGAAGTGGTAAAATTATGCGACGTATCCTTAGGAAAATCGCTTCAAAAGATACAAGTAACTTAGGAGATACATCTACTTTGTTAAATCCGGAAGTGGTAGAGAAGATTATAGAGGAGGCTTTATAAGTCTACTTTACAAGAATGTAAATAGCCTGTCTCGTTTCAATAAATTGTTAAGCGTGGCGGGTTTTAGTTTTTGTATAATATGAAGAAAAGCTATGGCGGTGATGTAGGCATCTCCGAGAGCTGTATGACGGTCTTTCTTGGATATCTTATACTTTTCAGCCAGATCGTCTAAGGTAAAATGTCTTCCAAGTTCTTGTTGTTTTTTTCTGCTTAATGTTTTGGAGTACAGTATGGAAGTATCTAATATCTTGTTCTTCAATTTTGGAAGGCCATTTCGTTTTAGTGCATTGTTTATCATTTTAACGTCGTAGTTGGCATGGTGCGCTACTAAAACTGAATTTTGAAGACTGTCAAGTGTTATTTTTAAAGCCTCCAACTCGGGGATTCTTTCTATTTTGCTATGTTTTAGAATGCCGTGTATTTTTACGCTTTCCTTGCTATAGCGTTCTTGTTTCAGAAACACTTCAAAAGCCTGTTTTGGTTGTATGGATTGCTGCTGAAGAACCAAAGCACCGATACTTAAAATTCGGTCTTCGTTTACATCAAAACCCGTGGTTTCTGTATCTAAAACAACGAATTTAGTGTCGGTGACTAAATAGGGTAATCCCTCATTAAGGGAGTCCTCATACTGATTCCAAAAGTTGGGATATGTCTTTTTTTTGAACATATTATCGAACAATTGAGGTCATAAAACGAATAGAAAGTACTTCCTGAATATCTTTTATAGATGAAAAGGTTCTTTTTAGTTTCATACGTTCCTCTTTACTTAATTTTTCCAATGAAATAAAGCGACCAGAATCATTATGAAGTAAGCCTTGGAGTGTTCTAAATTTTAATAATGCCTTACTAGAGTATGAGCAAGAGAGGTATAATTCTGCATTGTTGGGTTCTAAGAGGGCCAATTTCTCATAGCGCTGCCAAGTGTTGTTTATGCCTTTAATATTGTGTGATAAAATGAGTACTCTAGCAGCGTCTATTAAAGGCATAAGTGCTCTTCGTTTTAAATCAAAAAAGTCTTTATGCGCTCCGTCCTGCTCCACTAAAAATTTTCTAAAAAAACCTGATGGCGAAGGATTTTGTAAGCCGCCACTAGCTAGATGACTTAAAAATATAGGATATTCAGCCACGGTCTCAAAGATATGCGTTGATAATTCTTCGGTAAGCTCCTTATTGCCATAAGCATGATTGTAGTCAAAAAATATAGAAGATAAAAGAACTTCATCCGGTCCAGGATTGGTAATCCACTTAGTTGTGATTTTTTTAAATTCATTTACACTCAAACACCATTTTGGATTAGAGGCCATCATATCTGCAGGGCAGTAGGCATATCCTATTTCATGAAGTCCTTCCGTGATGAACTTGGCCAATTTCAGGAAATAGTTACGCGTTTCCTCAAGATTGGATTCGGTTCCGTCTTTAAAGACTAAAGCATTGTCCTGATCTGTATGTAATAGTTGTTCGCTTCTTCCTTGGCTCCCCATAGCCAGCCAAGCAAAATCTACTGGAGGTGGGATATCCATCTTTTTTAAAGAAAGACGAATGATCTGTTTGGTACAGGCATCATTAAGTTCGGAAATTATCTTGGAGGTAAGACTCATTGGAATATTTTGTTCCAGATACCCTTTTAATAGGTTCATGGCCCCTTTACGGATAGGCTTTAGTTCATCTATTTGTGTACTGCGTTTTGCTGCTTTGACTAAAACAGCAGGATTGTTGCCCAAAGAAAGCATCACATCATGCTTAGAAAGAATACCTATTGCTTTTGTATTGGTTGTGCCATCTTCGGTAAGGACTAAATGGCTGATGCTACTTTTCATCATTGCCATTTGTGCTTGGGTAACGGTCAATTTACTTGGGTAAGTAATTACCGGACTGGACATGATGGTTTTAGCCTTTGCTGTTATAGGAAACAAGCCTGTTACCACTTTGTTGCGTAAATCTTTATCTGTAATAATGCCTATCGGAAGACCGTCTTTTTCAATAAGCATAGCTCCAATACCTTTCTTTGACATTGTTTTAGCAATGGACTGTATGTCAGCTCCAGGCCTACAGCTCTTGATTTTTGTACTGTATTCTACATGCTGCACATCTAACAGGCGAGATCCAGAATTATTTGGATTAAATTGTACACTATCACCGAGAAGTTGACCTTTATGCGAATGGGAATACGGATTTCTGGTATTGCTTGCAAAACTCTCCACTAAAAAGTTACCTACCTCAACATGTTGTTTTACTAGGGGTAAAAAGAGTGCAATTGGTAAGGTATATAAAATACTTTCTTCTTGGGCTTTAGCTTCCAATTTATAGTTTTCGTTTGCCATAATGGGACGTAACCCAAAAATATCCCCTTCATCACAAATGTCTAACATGATACCATCTTCTTTGCGTATGAGTGCTACAGCACCTTTATGAACTACATAAAAACAGTTGTGAGGTATAGAATCGCTCTCAAAAACTATTGCATCTTTCTCCTTATACACGATAGAAATTTCCGGTGTAAACTCCTGAAGTTCTTTGAGTGTTAAATAAGAAAATGGAGGAAATATTTTAAGGAAATCGGCAACTCTGTCAGAAATGGTGTTTTGCATACCTTAAGATAATAATTTAAGACTTTGTACCAGAAATATTTTTTAAAGAATAGCGAATTTTACGCTTAGCGTTATTTTTTCACACAAAGTTGCGAGTAGATTTTATTCAAAATAATAGCCACGCTCTTAAGAGCATGGCTAGAGTATGTGAACTGTAAGGGAGGTTTTATTTACGTGAAGGTCTTTTTGTGTCTTTGCTATTACGTTTTTTGCCGGGTCCTTTTTTATGACGCATTTTTTCCCATTTGCCGTATTGTTCAGTGGTTAATAGTTTTTTCATTTCTGCCTTATGGGCGATCATATGGTCCAAACGCTCGTTTTGCATGGCAAATTTCTCTTCTTTAGATAGGGGATTACCCTCCTCTTTGCTGGCTTTTTGCTTTTCTATTTTCGCTTTTCTAAGCACAGCGTTTGATACTAAAATAGATTCTAATTCTTTTTGCTGCGTTGGATTTAAATCTAAGGCTAAAGTCATTTTCTTTGTTTGTAATGTAGCTGCTTGTTGCGGGGTTAAATCCTGCATGTCGTTTCGCTTGCCTTCGTGTCTTTGTGCCGTCATTGTTATCCCAGATAACATTAGGGCGATAATTGCTAGTTTTTTCATGATTCTATTTTAAAATGATTTGCCTTTAGGACATTCATTTCCCACCAAGGTTTAAGGATAAAATCAGTTTTGGGAGGATTTTAACAAAGAGAAAGCAGGAAGGTATAAACAAAAAAAGCCCGGAAATGTCCGGGCTTCAGATTTGGAGTATATGATATTATTTTGCTAGCGTAACTTCAATTTCATTAGAATATAACTCATCCGAAATATGTGCTTCGGCAATTTCTGAATTATTATTTAATAGGTCTGATGAAAGTTCCACACCAGCTTGTTCGTAAATAACTGCTGTAAGAATAAAACAACTTAGGTAAATTAAACTTTTTATTTTATTCATCATGATTTACGTTTTAGTAGGTACACCTCAAAAGTATGCAACACTAAAACGCAAAAAAGCCCATTGTTGTGAAATGGGCTTTTATTGATGTCAAACATCTACTGTTTGTAGTTAAGGTAAAGCGTTCATCGGAGATACATGCCTTTGAACGATAGACCTTAAAAATAACTTTTTTAGAGCACTTATTTTGGGTCTAAAATCATGTTGATACGTTCTGCACTATCCTGCAGATGGTATTTGCTCATGTTGTCTGAAGTTCTAGATACCGCATTCCTTATGTTTCTTTTTAGAATATTCAATTCGGCTCTGGCCAAGGAACGAATATCTGACTGACTCGTATTTACTACAGTCGATTTTTGATATCCTCCAAAGTCGGGCTTCTTGCCTTGGTTTTCCGCAGTCATTAAGTAAGCCAAACGGTCTATGTGTGCCTTTTGAAGGTTTCTTCTATAGGTGTCTATTTTTCTACCTGCTGGAAGTTCAGACCAGATACCTTTTCTTAATTGACTCATCATATCAATTAGCGTATAGGCATCGGAGCTGTTGGCTGTCTCATTTTCTATTAACCTGGCCATTTTCCCCAAACTTAAGGTATTGTTTAAGGTTCTAACCTGCATGGAGCGTACCCGCTCTACAAAACCAGAGTATTGCGTTTTGCTAAATATATTTTGATCCAAAAGCCATTCAGGAGTTTGGTACAATTGCTCTTGTAGGAAGGCCATACAGTTTTCTTGATGTGCTTTGGATACCGGAGTATATACCGCTCCTTCTTGTTCATATGTCTTGTGGTGTTCGTAAACACCGCCAATGTTGTTAGATACATGCCCCATATATCTATTGAACTGCGACACTACCTGTCCGTAAAGGGTTTCCAAGTCGTCATAGTTCTTTCCGTCTTCCTTAGTCCAATCCAGCAACTTGGGTACGATACGCTTTAAATTAGCAATACCGTAAGTACCTGCCTTTACGGCATCATCCCCCAAATCTTCGGTTTGTGAACTTGGATCAACGATATCTCCTACCTGTTGGTGACCAAACCTATACATTGGATCGCCTGCATGTTTTAAAATCCAGCTGTCCAAAATCGTTTTCTCGTCCTCTGCTGAGGTATTCAAGATAGGTTTGTAACCCCATTGAATGGAATATTTATCATAGATGCCAATATCCGGCATTAACGCCACTCCTTCATCACCAGGTTGAGCAACATAATTAAAACGAGCATAATCCATAATGGAAGGTGCAGTACCATATTTTTTGGTAAAGCTTGCAGAACGTAAAGAATCCACTGGGTAAGCAACACTACTTCCCATGTTATGCGGAAGCCCAAGCGTATGACCTACTTCATGAGAAGAAACAAAACGGATAAGCCTACCCATAACTTCGTCTTCAAACGCAACACCTTGAGCATCCGGGTTTATAGCCGCCGTTTGTACAAAGAACCAGTTTCTGAGCAGTGTCATTACATTATGGTACCAGTTGATGTCTGATTCCAATATTTCACCACTTCTAGGATCACTAACATGAGGCCCGTTTGCATTGGGAACTGGAGAAGCTAAATAACGAACTACCGAATACCTAATGTCTTCTGGAGACCACTCTGGGTCTTCCTCTACCGTTGGCGGTTCTTTGGCTATAATTGCATTTTTGAAACCCGCAGCTTCAAAAGCTACTTGCCAATCTTCTATGCCTTGTTTTATAAAAGGCACCCATTGCTTAGGCGTAGCGCGATCTACATAATATACAATTTGCTTTTTTGGTTCTACTAATTCGCCTTTTTTAAATTTTTCAATATCTTCATCTTTTACTTCTAATCTCCACCTATCCAGAAAGTTAATCGTTTTGCTTTCTTGTGCATCAAGTCCGTAATCTACCTGGCCCCTTGCGAACCAACCTACTCTGCGGTCAAAATAACGTTTTTTCATAGGCTCTTTAGGTAAGAGTATCATGGAATTATTAATCTCTAGAGAGATAGATCCCAAGCTACCATTGCTTGGAGCAGCGCTGGCTAAATAAGTTTTTACGTGTCTTGCCTCAACGTTTAAGGGATAACTTTTAATATTTTCTATAAAACTTCTACTATCGTCTAAACGGGAAACCTTGTATCTTTTTCTGTAAAACTCAGGCATTCCTAAAGCCTTGGTGTCTTTGTTGAATATATCGTCAACTTCTATTACTGTAGCAGGATTCAAAGAGTCCTTTTTGAAGGCTTTAATATCAAAGGCATAAAGTACAGGCTCAAAGTTAGAATTGACGACTGCTTCATGCACAGGCAAAGAGTCAGCAGCTACAACATCGTGCGAAACCACTCGAAGTAAAACTTTTTTATCTTTTTTTTCCCAACGTAACACTTGGGTATTAATTTTGCCTCCACCAAAACCTATTCGGGATGCGGTTTTGGAGATACGGCTTACCATTAACATTTCCCTATTGAATAATGAATCTGGAATCTCGTAGTAATGTTTGTCTTCTACGGTATGAACATCAAAAAGACCGGCGTCCGTTATCGCTTCTTTAGTAATCACCTTATCGTAAGGTTGAATTTTATCTTTGCTGGGTTTTTCAGCAGGTTTTTCGGTTTTCTTATTTTTCTTTTTGAAAATTTGGGCTTCTGTAGTTTGATAACTGAAAATGAAAAGCACCGTAAGAAGGGGAAAGAATAATCTTTTGGTCATTTTGGATTTTTGTTTTGTGTCTTCAAAGAACCGAAAAAATTACTTAAACGGTTGTTAATGAAATCACAAGCCTATGCGTTTTTTAAGGTTCCGAGGAGGGGTATTTGTATTAATTTGTTTTTAAAAATTCAATCGGATATAAATAAGGACTATAATTACGCTATTTGTTGATTTCTATCATAACAAAGGTGCTTTGCTGTAACTCGTGTTTTAAATAGATAAAAGGCCTTAGGTATCAATACACTATTGAATCTGAGGGTATGGGCGGTAATTCATAATTACCAAAGTCGATTTTTATCTGACCGTTTTTAAGCGATGAAACGCCTGTTGAATCTACTTTTGTTTTATATAAATAAACCCTTGCCAGCTTTGGGAAGCTTGATAATTTTTCTAGGTGTACTTTTTCAAATTTAGAGCCGATTAGATTTATGGATTTCAAATGTTCTAGAGCGGACAATATTTTAATATTTTTTCCCGTGACAGAAGTATTATCCAATTTCAAAACTGTCAAATTAGGAAGTTGTGCCAGTTTTTCAAAAAGAGCGTCGGTCACTTTGGTGCCGCCGAGGTCAAGTCTTGCAATGTTTCTTTTGAGCGAAAGTAGTTTCTCAAAGTCGTTGTCTATGAAAGAAGGTTTATTGATACATGAAACGCTTAAAAAGTTGGAGGAATTGCTGATGAGGTCTACATGGACTCCTGTTTTTTCTACGAATGAAATACTATCTTTTGATACTATGGCAATTTCTATATTTGGATAGTCATAATCGTGTTTTTTTGGAAAAAAGGAACGAAACAGTTCCTTTTCGATACCTACCTGCTTAATAGACCCTACAAAGGGGTGACCTGCATCTATCCAAGCGCCTAATACTTGTATTTCCTCATTTGTGGGTTGGTTCTTGCCCTCCGGTGGCATGTGCTCATCATCTTCTTTAGGAAGTATCATTCTACGAAATAATTCACTGTCGTGAGAATTTTTAAAAAGTAGTACCTCGCCATTCTCGCCACCCTTTAAAACACCTTCTTTGCTATGTAATAAGAGTTCTCCTTTGGTCTTTTTAGGGTTATGGCAGCTTACACATTTGTTGTTTAAAATAGGCTTTACTACTTCCTCATAAAGCTGTGTTTCTTCCCAGTTTTCTTCGTTTAAGGCAATTTCCTTTTCTTCAAAAGTTTCATAACCTAAGGCAGCCTTAATACTATTTGGTAAGGGCTCCAATAGATAATCTTCTCCATGGGTAATATTTCCGCCCTGATGACCGGTAAAAGATAGCAGCATAAAAAACAGTAGTGATAATGCGCCAATAGGAACCTTCGTAAATATAGCTACCCTTTTCAATCCGGCTACTTTTGCATACATCAAAAAAGAAAATAATGCTGTAGCAATGCCAGACCATAAGTGCCATTTTACGGTATCAAAAGCATAACCTTCACCTAGGTATTGTAAATAACCAGTACTACATGCTAATACAGCACTAATACCACCCCAGCGGTAAATCAACGAAATTACTTTTTTAAACTCTTTTTGTTTACGGTCATACCATTGCAGTAATAGTCCCAATAGGATAAAACCAATTGGCAGGTGAACAATAAGTGGATGTAATCTACCTAAGAGTTGTTTTAGAACCTCCATTTAGAATAGTAGTGTTTTAAAAGTTCAACCTAATCCATAGGCTATACGCTGGATGTAGGATAGATTTTAGTATAAAGAATAAATTTAATATCATAAATTTCAAGTTAAGTAGCTTTACGCTGCACTTCGGTTTATTTTTAGGCATTCTTTTAATTCTACCGGCATTTTTTCATCTTTAGGAAACCAAGTTTCTGCGTTGTCATAGCCTGCTGCTTTTGTTTTTTTTGCAAAAAGAATCCCATGAAATTTGTTGTCCTCAATTGGTTTGGTAAAATACAGCTACTTTTTTCTCAAGGTAGGAGCCTCTATTTTTTTATTTTAATTTATCAATTCAACATCAGCATAGGTCATTATTTTTTAGTGGGCCCTGTTATGCTAAAATTTCTTTAATAATTTCGCCTTCAACATCGGTCAATCGAAAAGGTCGCCCCTGGAATTCATGGGTAAATTTTTCATGATCAAAACCCAATAGATGCAAAATGGTCGCGTGAACATCATGGACGGATACCCTACCTTCTATACCTGAGAATCCAATATCATCCGTTTTGCCATGGCAGGCACCTTTTTTGATGCCGCCGCCGGCCATCCACATGGTAAAGGCATCGCCATGATGATCACGCCCTTTATAAGCCATTTTCGTATTGCCTCTGTTCTCCTGCATGGGTGTGCGACCAAATTCCCCTCCCCAAACGATTAAGGTATCATCTAACAAACCTCGTTGTTTTAAATCAAGAATCAAGGCCGTTATGGGTCGGTCTATTTCTCGGCATTTGTTGCGGAGTCCCATGTCAATAGAGCCCGATCTTACATTACCGTGGGTATCCCACCCCCAGTCAAAAAGCTGTACAAAGCGCACGCCGTCTTCTACTAGTTTTCTAGCCAAAAGACAATTATTGGCAAACGATTCCTTACCAGGTTCTACCCCATACATTTCTTGTATATGTTCTGGCTCACTGTTAATATTCATAACCTCCGGCACTGCAATTTGCATGCGATAGGCCATTTCATATTGATTGATACGGGCTAATATTTCTGGGTCTGCATATTTAACGTATTCTTCTTTATTTATTTTATTGATGGCATCTATGGTGCTCTTCTTTAAGTCTCGGGTAATGCCATCCGGGTCTTCAATATACAAAACTGGGTCTCCTTTTGAACGACATTGTACGCCTTGGTATACGGATGGTAGAAATCCACTTCCCCATACACTTTTACCGGCATCAGGAGCATTTCCGCCAGAAGTCAATACTACAAAACCTGGAAGATTTTGGTTTTCAGACCCGAGTCCGTAAGTAGCCCATGCGCCTATACTAGGTCTACCTAAGCGTGCACTACCTGTATGCATAAACAATTGTGCAGGTCCGTGATTGAATTGGTCAGTATGCACGGCTTTTAAAAATGCTACATCGTCTACCACATTTTTAAAATGGGGCATAAAATTGGATACCCAATTACCAGATTCGCCCTCTTGTTTGAATTCAGCTTGTGGTCCCATTAATTTGGGAGTCCCTTTTATAAAGGCAAATTTCTTTCCTTCTAATAATGATTGCGGGCAATCCTGCCCATGATATTTCTGTAGTTCGGGTTTGTAATCAAACATTTCCAATTGCGATGGTGCACCGGCCATATGTAAATAAATGACGGATTTCACTTTTGGCGCAAAAGGCGGGGCCAAGGTTGATAACGGATTCAGATCTCGCCCAGAAAAAGCAGTAGGTGCTTTTCTATTGGTTTTGTCCAACGGATCACAGCCCATAAATATGGAGCTGAGCGCCAAACCACCCATTCCCTGCGCACAACTTTTTATGAAATGCCTTCGGGTTTTAGCGGCTGCTTCACGAGCTAATTTTTCCTGTATGAGTCGTTCTACGATGTCTTTCATATCTAGTCTTTTATAGTTCGATGATGGATATTTTGTCCACCATCTAAAATATCAAGTCTAACTTTACGTTTTTGTCAAAAATTCATCCAAGTTCATAATGGCGTTTGCTACCATGGTAAGAGCAGCGAGCTCTGCCGTTGGTTGTTCTGCAAAATGAAGGAACAGTTGCGATGCTTCTTCATTTTTAGTAAACTCATATATGGAATTTTGATATAATTCTTTTAAAGCTTCTAATTGGGTTGGGGTGATTTTTTTATAGGTAGCTCGTTCATAGCTCTGTGTAATACTTTTTTCTACATTATTGGCTATACGTGTGTTTTTTGCTAAATGGTAAGAAGCTTCCAAATACACTGGGTCGTTCAATGTAACTAAAGCCTGCAAGGGCGTATTTGTAACTGTTCTGCGCACCATGCAAACCTCTCTGCTTCCTGCATCAAAGGTCAAGAAGGAAGGGTAGGGACTTGTACGTTTCAAATAGGTATAAATTCCACGGCGGTAACGATCTTCACCTTTGCTCTCAAACCAATCTGCGCCATTATATACTGTTTGCCAAACACCATCCGGTTGGGGTGGCATTACCCCAGGACCGTACATTTTGCTGCTCAATAATCCAGCAACGGCCAAGGCTTGATCACGAATTTGTTCTGCACCCAAACGTATTCTTGGACCTCTGGCATATAATTCGTTCTCAGGATCTATCTGATACATTTCCGGTGTGCTTTCAGATTTCTGACGATAGGTGCCGGACATTACAATTTCCTTAATCAAGGCCTTCATACTCCATTGGTGTTCGTTCATGAAGCGTAGAGCGAGCCAATCTAAAAGATAAGGATGTGACGGCGCATCCGACTGTGAACCTATATCTTCTAAAGTGGATACCAAGCCATGACCGTAAATTTGGTGCCAAACCCTGTTTACAAGTGTTCTTGCTGTCAGTGGATTCTTTTTGCTTACAATCCACTGAGAGAGCCCTAAACGGTCATTTGACCAATCGTTGTTCCATGAATTTAAACTTTTAGGCGTGGCGGATTGCACGGTATCGGTCATGGTTAGCCAACTTCCCCTGTCGAAAACCTGTGTGGTGCGTTTCATGTATTCAGGATTTTCCGCTAGAATAGGAATTGTTTCCGTATTCATATTTAAGGCCGCTAACAATGCGTTGTTAGCGTTAGCCCAGCCGGGTTCTTTCTGTGCTGGTAAATCTGGAATAAAACCTACCCAATAAAGATTTAGGACATTTTTTTCAGGCACTACCGCATCGTTTTGGGTTTCAATATAAATATCTGTTTTCTTATCTATATTTTTTAATGGGTACTGTGAAGTTGTATTTTTTTTCGTTTTATTAAGGATAAATTCTGCCAAAATTCGTCCGTCGGCATCGCTTTCACGAATGGTCACTTTGGTGTTGTTGTAATGTGAGCGATAATTAAGGTAAACATAACTTGCGTTGTTGGTGTAGGCATCCTCAATAATTAGATTACCATCATCCCAGAATACAACAGAGGCATGATCATCATACACACTATTCTTAAATTTTTTAAAGAAATGGGATTTATATACAGGCTCGGTAAATTGTAGAAAATCTCTATAAGACTTTACGACCTTCTTATCGGCATGTTGGTTTACCCAATCAAATACCTTATCCACTTGCGTTTGCTGGTCGGTAGTATAGAATTTTAAGACTGGGCTTTCGTTTGGAGTATCCTCATCCCTTGTATTATTAAAATAAGCCATGAGCTTAAAATATTCACTATGCTCAAAAGGATCGTATGGGTGACTATGGCATTGTACGCAACCTATGGTTGTGCTTTGCCAAACCTCAAAAGTTGTGTTTACTCTATCAATAACTGTGGCTACTCTATATTCCTCATCATCTGTTCCGCCTTCATCATTATTCATTGTATTTCTATGGAAGGCCGTAGCAATTAGCTGATCACTAGAGGGTTCTGGGAGTAAGTCACCGGCAAGTTGCTCTGTGGTAAACTGATCATAAGGCAAATCCGTATTGAAGGCATTAATTACCCAATCCCGATACTGCCAAATGGAACGACTCATATCTTTTTCATACCCTTTAGAATCTGCATAACGGGCGAGATCTAACCACCAAGTTGCCCATTTTTCACCAAAGGTATCTTTCGCCAATAGGCTATCTACAAGGGTTTCATATGTAATTTCATTAGAGTTAAATTTTTTGTACAATGCTTCAGAGGGAGGTAACCCTATTAAATCTAGTGCCAAACGTCTTGTAATGCTATTCTTTTCTGCCGGGAGATTAGGTTTCAATTGCTTTTCCTCCAAACGGGCCAGGATGAAATGATCTATCTCGTTTTGTAAAAATTCAGTAGATGTTTCGGAGGTAAAACTGGCTTCGGAAGCTCTTATGGGTACTGCTACTTTTTCGGGAAGGGTGTAGGCCCAGTGCTGGCCCCATTTGGCGCCTTCGTCGATCCAGCGAGTCAGTAAATCTATTTCCTGATCTGAAAGTTTTGGTTTTTCATAGGGCATACGCAATTCTGGATCATCCTCATGCAACCGTTTAATAAATTCGCTATTAGCAGCATCACCACGGATAATAGCAGGTTTCCCCGATTCTGTATTTTCAAAAGCTTCATCTTCGAACAATAAGCTAAAGCCGGCATTTTTTTTAACACCGCCATGGCAAGTAATACAGTTATTATTGAGGATGGGTTTTATTTGTGTGCTAAAATCTATAGGGTCCCGAGTTTGGCAAGAGTGCAGCAGCACTATGCCTAGTACAAGCCAGAGAAAAGAGGTTTTATTAAAAAAATTGTTTTCCATTTTTTCGTAAGCTAATAATAGAAACAGATATGCTTGTTTAAATTTACTAAGGTAGCAATCAGTGGTTTCTATCTAGTTCAATAATAAGAACTTCCAACCGATATCAAAATAGACAATTTTTATGAAAATAGGGATAATTTTAGCTTGTGGTGTGTTTTAGGACTACCGTTGGTGATATTTTGTTGTTTCCTTCAGTGTTTTTTGTTATTCTAAGGCGCTGGTAAAACCACGAAAAACCAGGAATCAATGATTCCTGGTTTCATTTAAGCATGGTAGAAAAGAATATATTTGTTTAGGATACTAAACCAACAAAAAGACCTTCGTCCGTTTTCTCAACTTTGGCAAGACTATTTTTAGTTAATTCTTTAATGGATTTGTCCCATTTTTTGTTGGAAAGTCCTGATAATGCTTTAAGCTCTTCCAATAAAATAGACTTGGATTTTTTCAACAGCTCAAGTACTGCTTTTGCTTCATCTGTTAGCTCAATTGTTTTACGTTCTGGACGCATTTGTGGAAAGAATAATACTTCTTGTATGGAAGAGTTGTTCGTCATCAACATTACTAAACGGTCTATGCCAATGCCAATGCCCGATGTAGGAGGCATACCATACTCTAATGCTCTAAGAAAATCCTGATCAATAAACATGGCCTCATCATCACCTTTTTCAGAAAGTTTCAGTTGCTCCTCAAAACGCTCGCGTTGTTCAATGGGGTCGTTAAGCTCTGAATAACAGTTTGCTAATTCCTTTCCGTTTACCATCAACTCAAAGCGTTCTGTTAAAGATGGGTTGTCTCGGTGCTCTTTTGTCAAAGGACTCATCTCTTTAGGATAATCTATTATAAACGTGGGCTGTATGTAATGGTGCTCACATTTTTCACCAAAGATCTCATCAATTAACTTACCTATACCCATTGTTTCATCAACCTCAAGGCCAAGTTTTCTAGCAGTTTCGCGAAGTTCAATTTCCTTCATTCCAGCTACGTCGAAACCGGTATGAATTTTTATTGCTTCTAAAATGGGAATTCTAGCGTAAGGTGCTTTGAATTCAATTTGGTTTTCACCAACGGTAACTTTAGAGGTGCCATTGGCGTCGATAGCTACTTTTTCAAGCAGTGCTTCCGTCGTATCCATCATCCAATTGTAATCTTTGTAGGCCACGTAGAGCTCCATTACCGTAAATTCTGGATTATGCGTGCGGTCCATACCCTCGTTTCTGAAATCTTTGGAGAATTCATAAACACCATCGAATCCACCTACTATCAGTCTTTTTAGATATAACTCATTTGCAACACGCAAGTATAGCGGTATGTTCAGTGCATTATGATGTGTTAAAAACGGACGCGCTGAAGCCCCACCGGGAATGGGCTGTAAAATAGGAGTCTCTACCTCTAGGTATCCTTTATCATTATAAAATTGACGAATACTATTGGTTATCTTGGTTCGTTTTATAAAAGTTTCCTTAACATGAGGATTCACGACTAGGTCCACATACCGTTGACGGTAACGTAATTCAGGGTCATTAAATTCGTCATAGGAATTACCCTCCGCATCTTGTTTTGGCAAGGGCAAAGGCCTTAATGCCTTACATAAAAAGGTGTAGTCCTTTACCAATACGGTTATTTCACCTACCTGAGTGGTAAAGAGCTCTCCTTCAACACCGATGATATCTCCTAAGTCTAATAGTTTTTTAAAGATTTCATTGTACTTGGTATGGTCGTCTGCTGGGCAAATTTCATCCCTATTAAAATACACCTGAATACGACCTTCACTATCCTGTAATTCTCCAAATGAAGCCTTACCTTGAATTTTTTTACGCATTAACCTACCAGAGATAACTACTTTTTTTCCTTCAATGTAGTGCTCCTTTATACTTTTAGAAGTGGCATCTACAGGATACAAAGCTGCTGGGTAAGGATTAATTCCCATTTCCCGTAATCTTGTTAATTTTTCTCTTCGTACAACCTCTTGTTCCGTTAATTGCATGGCGCTTATTTTAAAGCCGCAAATATACTTAAGAATGGATTAATCTCTTAACAGGGAAGACATAAAAGCAAGATACTATGGTTTTGTATTAATCGAAGTGCATAGATTTTGCCTTGTTGGCAGTATATCCTTCCCTTTTTATTATTTTATGCAGGTCTTCTTCTAACGTGCTATTTGGCGTTTCTATGATTCTATTTATTTCGCGTCCATTTTTTAAGATAACAATTGTGGGTACCCTAAGAATTTGAAGTCCCCATTCCTCTCCAGTGGGACTTTGTTTGTATTTACCTTTTCGTTTATCTAACGCCACTATTTTTAAATGGTCATCCGGTACGTTTGCGGTCTCTAAAATTTTAAGAAATCTTGGGACTTCTCTTTTGCTATCTCCACACCAAGTGCCCAAAAAGACGAGTACATGATAGCTTTGTAAATCTTCCTTTATATTCGAAATAATGGTTTCATCAACTTGGTAATTATCGTAGTTGGTTTGAAACCATTTGGTATAGTACGATTGTTGTAAACCTTCCTTTGTGATTTCTCCCACAAGGAATTTTTGTCCGTTTTCCAAACTAATTTCTTGGTTAATCAGTTGAGCGTTTAGCACATAACATAGCAATAAGCTCATTATAAGAATAGGTACAGTTTTCATAATCTTTTTTTAAGGATTGAAAACCGAAGTTGCTTAAATGCTTTTCCTTTTTGGTATGTGTTTAGGTGGAAATAGGGACTAGACCGGGGGTGGATTTTACGATATACATTTTAAAACATATTTTTTATATCCTCCCTTGAGTCAACCTTCAACTTTTTGTAGATATTATTAATATGTGTCTTTACCGTACTTAAACTTATAAATAACTGGTTCGCAATTTCTTTATTCGTTTTGTCTTCTCGTATGGCTTTTAAAATATTCAATTCTTGATTGGTAAGTGCTTCAAGCGTTTTTTTCTGTACCTGTTTTTTCTTAGTGTAGAGACCCCAATAGCCAAGCACTACAAAAAGAAATATACCCCCACCATAAAAAAGATACTTAGAAATAGGTTCTTGGGAGCGCGTTAAATTTTGTTTTTGTAAAACTTGATCTGCATGCACTTCCTGTTCATATTGCAAAGTAAAAGGGCTATTGGGATATGCCGTTTTTAATCTGTTTTCTAATCTTGTATAGTATATATTGTTTTGAACGTCCTTTAGATAATAGGTGTAGGTTTCATTTCTTCGATCAGATAATAAGTCGTAAACATAGAGCTCTGCTAAAGGTTCTTTTATGTCTTCCCCATAATTTTGAAATCTGTCAAACCACTTTTTTAGATTTAGAGATAAGCTAGCTTCACTCTCATACTCCATAAAGTCCAAAATCATTTCTTCTTTAAAAACATCTATTTTCAGTAGAAGGTCGGAGGCTTGGTTGGTTGAGGTTATCTCACAAAAAGATTGGTTGTTCTGCAGCAATGGAAAATGAATTGAATCTCCTTTTTTTGCAATGAACAGTATGCTTTTGCTATTGTTACATTCCCTAAAAAAATGACTTCCTCCCTTTGTATTTTCATTACAATCGTCTGTATGAATACGATATATGCGGTTGTGTTCCGTGAGGTTGTCTCCTTTAAATTGAAAATAGCCATCCTTGTCTGCTTGGATTTCCATTAAAATTTGGTCCGAATAAACACGGGAAGTTTTCCTATAATTTTCAACTAAGGAAAGATAGACGGTCTTATTTGAAGAATCAGAAGGTATTTGACCATTAAATAGGTACTGGCAGTTGCAGCAAATCGTACCAAGAAAAAAGAAGACTATAATTCTTAAAAAAATCACTTGTTTTGATTTATCCATAAAATTAAAGGATTTTGTAACAATACCGCTATTTTTACGACATATTAAGTACATCAATCAAAATCAACAATCAATGAGTATCCTAAGAGTTTTACTGGCTATTTTGTTTCCACCGCTATCCGTAATTGGTAAGGGGTGTGGATCTATAATTATAGTCTTTCTTTTAACTTTGTGTGGCTGGGTGCCTGGAGTTATTGCCGCCTTGGTCATCCTTAATAATCCTAATTGATAATTGTACCTTTGCAGCAATGAACAAAAAGGTGCTGCTACAAGATTTAGGGCTATCCGATTATAAGGAAACTTGGGACTATCAAGAAACACTATTTAAGGAAACCCTTGATCTTAAGATTAGAAATAGAAGGGAGCAACTGAATAGGGATACATCCAATCATCTTCTTTTGGTAGAACATCCTCACGTATTTACATTGGGTAAGAGCGGTAATATGGATAATCTTTTGGTAAACGAAACGGAGTTAGCTGAAAAAGGAGCCAAATTTTATAAAATTAATAGGGGAGGGGATATTACCTACCATGGCCCGGGACAGATTGTTGGTTATCCAATTTTAGATTTAGACAATTTCTTTACAGATATCCATAAGTATTTACGTTTTTTAGAAGAAATGGT